>JBAVLA010000001.1:0-1911 GCA_049688595.1 Candidatus Nanopelagicales bacterium
ACCCTCGGGCGCGGGGTTTGCGGGGTTTGCGGGGTTTCTGGGGACGGAGGCTGTCACCACGTTCACCGCTTCGGCCCCTGCACCCGGAAGCCCTTGACCTTCGTGTGAGGCTCCTCGTACCCCCGCAGGACGCGGCCGCCCTTCCACTGCCCGACGCGGGAGGCCAGCCACCGGCCCAGGCTCTTGCCGAAGCCTGCGTTATCGAACTTGCCCACCAGCTCCTCAGGCAGGGCGTCGAGAAGATCCGCGTCCGCCTCGGCGACGGATGCGCTGTGGACCCACGGGTCGCCTGCCTCGGCGCGGGCGTTGCGGCGCTGCCGCTCCCTCGTCTCGACCAGGGCGGCCACCACGTCCCGAGCGAGGAACCCGCCCGGGAACCTCGCTGCCAGCGCAGCGAGGAACACCGCGGCCTCGTCATCCTCGCTGCCGACGGGGGACGACTCCCGCGCCACCTCCGCGGAGGCGAAGTCACCGGGAATGCCGACCACACCGAGGATCCCGGCCACCGAGCGGATCCACGTCCCGAACGAGTCGTGCCGCTGGACCCCAGCCAGAGGCGATCCGGCCACGATCCAGGCACGCACCAGGGTCAGCGCCGCGGCCAGCAGTGGGCCGCGGCTGGTGCGCACATGCCCGATGAGGTCAGGCGTGGTGAACCCGTTCCTCAGGTGCGGGTCGGGGCAGTCGGCGTCGATCCGGGACCAGATCGGTACCCGGCGGGGCATGTCCCCACCGAGGCACAGGTTGTTCCCGGTCAGGACCCACAGGCGATCGTTGGGGGCCTCGACGTGGGCGGTGGCCCCAAGCGGCCGATCCGACCAGATCGAGGATGTCGCCAAGGCCGCGAACTGGCCCGACTTGAACACGCCCGTCAGGTTGTCCAGGACGATGATCGGCGCGGACGTGTGCATCAGCAGCGAGGTGATGAGCTTGCGGACCTCATCGTCGCGCTGGGACGGTTCGCTGCGGAACACTCCGCCGTGCAGCTCCCGGCCGACGTCGCCGAGCAGGGTCTTCCCGGAGCCGGCCATGTGGGCGGACAGTGCGCTGATCGGGTAGGGGGGCTTGACGATGGGGCGGAGCAGGGGCCCGAGCAGCACCGTTCCGATGTAGTTCGCCCGGTCGTGCTCGGTGACGAACGGGAAGTCGCACACCAGCGCGAGTAGCCGGTCGGCAGCCTCGCGCACCTGCCGGGTGCTGGGCCGTTCGGGGACTGCCGGCATGTGCAGGTCCCGCGGCGGAAGGAGCAGGAGCCGGGTTGCCGGGTCGTAGCCGCCCGTGGTGACGATGGACCCGTCCGGCCGGAGGAACGGGGTGTGCACCACGGCGTCGAGGCGTGGCGCGGCCGTGCCGGCCTCGGCGACCCCGGCGACGTACAGGGCGACCGGATCCTCAGGGGGCAGCACCTCCTGCTCGGTCAGGTTCTCGCCCTTGCGGTCCTTGACCATCCGGTAGGTGCGGAACTGTCTGGCGAGCACCGCGCGGACGGTGGCCGTGTTGGCAGGACGCACCTGGGCGGGCCCGTCCTCGTCGTCGGACTTGTCCGACAGCGGCACGTACCCGTCCTGCCCGATGCGGGGGACGCGCACGAGCTCGCCGCGGCGCACGTAGAACCCGGGCACCTTCGGGCCGCCGATGTTGGCGACCAACCATTCGTGGAACTCCAGCGGCCTGCCCACGTCCAGGGGGGGCTTGGGGTGATCCGCCTTGACGGCACGCAGGGCGGTGGGCTGGGTGGGTGGCTTCCTCATGACTGGGCCTCCCACTGCTGGCGCCGACGCTGCCCGAGGAACGCCCCGAAGGCCCGGAAACAGGCGGTGCACCGGTTGTCCCGGGCCTTGATCGCGTCGGGGTCGAGGGGCCCGAAGCAGAACACGCAGCACCCTTCCCGGGTGCGGGTCGGATCGACCC
>JBAVLA010000002.1:0-4811 GCA_049688595.1 Candidatus Nanopelagicales bacterium
GCGCCACCCTCGTCCATGGTGACCTGACCCGGGTCGCCGATCTGGCTGCCGCGGTCGCCGGGGTTGACGCGGTGATCCTCACCCACGGGTCCGCCGGGGCCGGCGCCCGCGGCCTGGAGGCCGTCGACTACGGGGCGGTCGCGAACCTGCTCACCGCCCTGGACGGCCGCCGGGTGCGGGTCGCGTTGATGACCTCGATCAACGTCAACGAACGCTCCGGCGCCTATCAGGGCGTGCTCGACTGGAAGCGTCGGGGCGAACGGCTGCTGCGGGCCAGCGGCCTCCCGGTGACAGTCGTCCGGCCCGGCTGGTTCGCCACCCTCGGCGCAGGCGAGCAGGCGGTGGCCCTGGAGCAGGGCGACACCCGGCACGGTGACCAGGTCGACACCCGTCAGGTCGCCGAAGCCCTCGTCCGCGCCGTCCTCGACGACGCCGCCGTGGGAAAGACGTTCGAACTCTTCGCCGCCCGCGGCCCGGCGCCCACCGACTGGACTCCCCTGTTCGCCGGGCTGGACGCCGACCTGCCCGGCTCCCTCGATGGCGCCCACGACCGCCCCAACATGCCCCTCTCGGCGGAGCCGGCCCGGGTCCGCAGCGACCTCGACCGCCTGACAGGCCGGTCATGAGCGCCGCGTCCGGGGTCGGCGGCTCCGGCGGGGTAGTGGTAGTGCCTGTCACACCAGACCAGGGGTGGTTAGCGTGAAACCCATGGACCTCAAGACCGAGGTCCGCGACTTCCTCTCGTCGCGACGCGCCCGCCTCACCCCCGAACAGGCGGGCCTGCCCGCCTGGGGGACGAACCGGCGCGTCAAAGGTCTCCGCCGCGAAGAGGTCGCCCTGCTCGCCGGGGTCAGCGCCGAGTACTACGTGCGCCTCGAACGCGGCAACCTCGCCGGAGTTTCCGAGCAGGTCCTCGAGGCCGTCGCCAACGCGCTGCAGCTGGACGACGCGGAACGTGCCCACCTGTACGGACTCGCACGCACGGCGTCCGCCCGCAAACCGGTCGGGACGCCGCGGCGTCCGGTCCGGCCGGCGGTGCAGTGGCTGCTCGACTCGATGAGCGGGACCGCCGCGTACGTGCGGAACAACCGCACCGACCTCCTCGCTGCCAACACCCTCGGCCGGGCCCTGTACGCGCCCGTCTACGAGATGCCCGGACGCCCCAACGTGGCCCGGTTCGTGTTCCTCGACCCCCGCGCCCGCGAATTCTTCGCCGAGTGGGACAAGGTCGCCGCCGAGGCCGCCGCCATGCTCCGCACGCTCGCCGGGGAGAACCCGTACGACCAGGCCCTCGCGGGGCTCGTCGGTGAGCTCTCGACGCGCAGCGAGGTGTTCGCGCAGTTGTGGGCCCGCCACGACGTCCGGCTGCACCGCACCGGGGTGAAGAAGTTCCATCACCCCGTCGTGGGCGACCTCACCCTCGCCTACGAGGCCCTCGACCTGGCCGCCGAAAGTGGCCTGCGCCTCAACGCCTACGTCGCCGAACCGGGCTCGCCGTCCGCCGAGGCGTTCGGGCTGCTCGCGAGTTGGGCCGCCACCCCGGCCCCCGAGCGCGCCGCCAGCACCTCCCCCGCGATCCAGGAGTGATCATGCAGAGCCAGTCCCACACGACCCAGCCCCACGTCACCCTCAACAACGGCGTCGTCATGCCGGCGCTCGGGTTCGGCGTATTCCAGACCCCACCCGAGGCGACCGTCGCCGCCGTCGACACCGCGCTCGCCACCGGCTACCGGCACATCGACACCGCGGCGGCCTACCTCAACGAGCGCGAGGTCGGCGAAGGCCTGCGCCGCTCCGGCATCGACCGGGCGGAGGTGTTCATCGAGACGAAGGTATGGATCAGCGACTACGGCTACGAACAGACCCTGCACGCGTTCGACAAGAGCCGCCGCAAGCTCGGCGTCGACCAGATCGACCTCCTCCTGCTGCACCAGCCCCTCACCAGCGCCTTCGACAAGACTGTCGCCGCCTACAAGGCGCTCGAGAAGCTCCTCGCCGACGGCAGCGTGCGCGCGATCGGGGTGAGCAACTTCATGCCCGACCGACTCGAGCCGTGCAGCCTCTGTTTCCCCGGTGCCGATGGGCCCCAGAACTGCGGCCTGGTCTACCTCATCCAGTCCGATTCGGAAATGCGGGAGCAGTTCGCTGCCCAGCGCGCCCAACGCCGCGGGGCCGCTGCACGCTGACCCCCAGGCAGCGACAACGAATAAGGCCGAGGCACGACGTTGCCCCCTCCCCTGCAGGTCCGTGAGCGTGGAGCCCAACTGCGCGGCCAGCCTGGACCTGGCCCGGCCCAGGGCAGGAACTGGACCCTCAGCCCGTGGCGAACCCGTGGGGATTGGGCACGACACCGTGGGGAATCGGCCCGCCACCGAAGGTCGCGCGGCACCGTCGGCGACGCCTTTCCCCTTGTCGGAAGCCTCGTCACTACACGGAACACGAAAGGCGAGAGGTTTTCACCTCTCGCCTTTTCGCTGTATCACCCCTAGTCAGAGGCACATTTTCGTGCGCGAAAGAGGAGTTGAACCTCCACGTCCTTTCGGACACACGGACCTGAACCGTGCGCGTCTGCCATTCCGCCACTCGCGCCCGACCTCCGAAGAAGCCAGCCGAACGAGGTTAGCATCCGTCCCCGGTCCCGTGCCAACCGACGACCGACCGGCGCGCGGGCCAGCAACCCGCCCCTGCTACCTTGGCAGCTCACCGAGTCAGCGGAGGTCCGTCCATGCCCCAGCTCCCCTCACCGGGTCGCCGCCTGCCGGTGAGCACCTATCGGCTGCAGCTGACCGACGCCTTCACCTTCGACGCCGCGGCGGAGCAGCTCGACTACCTGGTCGAGCTCGGGGTGACCGACCTCTACCTCTCCCCCATCCTGGCCGCCGTCCCAGGCTCAACCCACGGCTACGACGTGGTCGACCATTCCAGCATCTCCGCACACCTGGGAGGCCGGGACGGCTTCGAGCGCCTCGCCCGCCGGGCCCATGCCCTGGGCCTTGGGGTGGTCGTCGACACCGTGCCCAACCACATGGCGGTCCCCGACCCACTGTGGACGAACCCTGCGCTGTGGTCGGTCCTACGCGACGGCGCCGCCTCGGCCTACGCGAACTGGTTCGACATTCCGGGGGACGGCTCCGCGCTGGCCGACAAGCGCCTGGTGTTGACCCGCCTGCCCGGCGAGGTGGAGGCGCTCGCAGCGGCCGGACGGCTGCGGCTCGGCACCCTCGAACGTCCAGGACAGCCAACCGAGCCGGCGTTGTGGGTGGATGACACCCCCTATCCGCTGGCGCCGGGAACTGAGACCCTCACCGCCACCCAGGCCCTCAGCAACCAGCACTACCGGCTCGTCCCCTACACCGTCGACACTCCACTGACCCACCGCCGCTTCTTCGACGTTTCCACCCTGATCGGCGTACGCGTCGAGCAGCCCGACGTCTTCGAAGCCACCCACCGACTACTGCTGGAGTTGCTGCACGCGGGACACCTCGACGGGTTCCGCGTCGACCACCCTGACGGACTGGCCGACCCCGAGCAGTACTTCGAACGCCTGCACGCCGCGACCGGAGGTGCCTGGGTGGTGGCGGAGAAGATCCTGATCGGCCCGGAGCTCCTGCCGCACACCTGGCCCGTGGCGGGCACGACGGGGTACGAGGCGTCCTGGCGGATCAATGCGGTCCAGCTGGATCCGTCCGCCTACGAGCCCCTGGTCGCGCTGGCAGCCGACACCGACGGCACCGACCCAGGCAGCTGGCCCGAGGTCGAGCGGCAGGCCAAGCGCCTACTGGCCGACACGACCTTGGCCGTCGACGTCGCGCGACTGGCGAACCTGGTGCGGCGGCTGGAGGCCGACGTCCCGGGCGATCCGGACGACGCACAGCTGCGCCACTGCCTGCGCGAGCTGCTCGTGGGGCTCGATCGCTACCGGGCCTACGTGCGTCCCGGCTCCGAACCGGACGCCGAGTCGCTCGCCGCATTGCGCCACGCGGCCGACCGGGCCACCCTGCGGCTTCCCGTAGCGCTCCACGCCACCCTCGAGTGGCTCGGTGACCTGGCCGCACTGCGCCGCGACGCGGATTCCGGGGTCGGCCGCGAGTTCGCCGTCCGGTTCCAGCAGGTCAGCGGCGCCCTGATGGCCAAGGGCGTCGAGGACACCGCGTTCTACCGCTGGACCCCCCTGCTCACCACCTGCGATGTGGGAGGCGACCCGGGATGCATCGGGCTCGCCCCCGCTGACTTGCACGCGTGGATCACCAGCGTGAACGCCACGTGGCCCACCATGATGACGCTCGGCTCAACCCACGACTCCAAACGAAGCGAGGACGTCCGGGCCCGCATCGGAGTGATCAGCGAATACCCGGCGGAGTGGCGCTCTCTGGTGACGGACCTGGCTCCCACCGTCGCCCACCTGCCGGGGCCGATCCGCACCACGGTGTGGCAGACCCTCGCCGGCATCTGGACCACCGCCGGCCCCCTGAGCTCCGATCGGCTGGCCGGTTACCTGGCGAAGGCAGGCCGCGAGCAGAAGCTGTGGACCTCCTGGCAGCAGCCGGACGTCGCCGCCGAGGCGGCGGTGGCCGTCACCGTGGCCGAACTGGTGCTCAACCCCGAGGTCCAAGCGGCCTTCGACGGCTGGCTGGCCCTCACCGCCGAGGCCGTCCGCACTGCCATGCTGTGCACCAAGGCAGTCCAGCTCACCGCTCTGGGCGTCGCCGACACCTACCAGGGCACCGAGACGGTCAGGCTCAGCCTCACCGATCCCGACAACCGGCTGCCCGTGGACTTCGAGGAACTGCGGGCCCTGCTCGACCTGACCG
>JBAVLA010000003.1:0-1710 GCA_049688595.1 Candidatus Nanopelagicales bacterium
GCCGCCGCGGCGGTGCGCCCGTTGGCGTAGCCGGCCGGGAGCATCGCGTCGACGCCGCCCGCGTACAGGCCGGCTGGCGTGTCGGTGTCGGCGGCGAGTTGCAGGGCGTAGTCGGGGCTGGTGGCCAGGGCCCAGACGCGGGTGATGTAGTCGCGGGTATGGGGGTATGGGGGGATGCCGCGGTGGGTCAGGACCGCGGCGGGGCCGGCGTTGTAGGCGGCCAGGGCGAGGCTGATGGTGGTGACCGGGTCGGTGTGGCCGAGTTCGGCGGCGATGACGGTGTCGAGCAGGTGGCACATGTAGCGGCCTTGGGCGCGGATGGCGTCGCCGGGGTCGAACGGGCTGTTGGTGCCGTCCTCGTCGAGATCGCCGCCCCACTGGGTCCAGGTGTCGGGCATGAACTGGGCGATGCCTTGGGCGCCGGCGGGGGAGGTGGCCTGGGGGTTCCAGTTGCTTTCGGAGGTCAGCTGGGCGGCGAGCAGGCTGGGGCTGATCCGTGGGCAGGTGTCGGCGGCGGCCAGGACGTCGGCCCGGTAGGCCTCGGGTACGCCGGGGCCGAGGGTGACGGGGTTGGTGTCGGTCGCGGCGGCGGCGGTGGCCCCGGCCAGGCCGGTGATCAGCAGGGGCAGGCCGAGTGTGACGGCGGCCCCACCGCCGCCCAGCCATCCGATGACCCCCATGAGTGCCTACCGGGGCCGCTGGATCGTGGCCGGGGTCACCGGGTCGGTGATCACGGTGTGGATGACGGCCTGGACCCGGTCGTCGGCCAGGGCGGCGAGCATCGCGGGCAGGTCGCGGCGGGTGATCAGGTCCCCGAGCTGTGGGGCGGCCAGGGCGGCGAGCACGTCGCCGACGTCGTCGCGGGTGAGCAGGACCCGGGCCCGCGGATCGGTCATGGCCAGCAGGAGCGGGAGTAGGTCCGCGGTCATCCGCCCGGCGTAGTCGGCGGTGAAGTAGGCCACGGGGACGCCGAACACGTCGGCCAGGGCCTCGACGAGGTTCAGCCGCGGCTCGCTGCGCACCCCGGACTTCAGGTGCAGCACGTACTGCTTGGTGACCTGCTGGCCGCGGGCGACGCACTCGTCGGCGACGTGCTGCAGCGTCCAGCGCCGCCCATCGGGGCGGCTGGTCTGTTCGAACAGCCGGGTCAGCCGCTGCGCGAAGTCAACCCGACCGCCCCACAGAACAGGCGCGTCCACGCCATCGGACTGCGCGCTGGGAGGTTCGCTCCAGTTGCTGTCTCGTTCCTGCATGGGGTGCATCAAAGCATCCCGCCAGTATCCACACAACCACCCCCCTCCCTTCTAGTCAGCCCGGTTTGTGGGTGCTATGGTCCGCACGAACGTGGCGGGCATGGTTCGCATCCGTATCCGCGACGCGTGTCGGATTGTTAACCGCCTCCGGGGTATACCCCGCGGCGACGAGGAATGGGGAGTGTCGAGAGATGCGTCGTTCACTGTCGATCACCATCCCGGGGGCTACCGCCGCCGTGCTGGTGCTGTCTGCGGGGCCGGTGGCCGCTGATGTCGGCCAGCCCAGCCCGGTCCGCCCGCCGGGCACTGAGGGGCTGTCCACGCTGTTGAACTGGGGGATGTGGCTGGTCACGTTCGCCGGGATCGTGGGGGTGCTGATCGCGGCCGGGTCGATGATGCTGGCCCATCGCCGCGGTGAGGGTGGGGAGCAGGCCGCGAAGCTGGGCTGGGTGCTGGG
>JBAVLA010000004.1:0-9008 GCA_049688595.1 Candidatus Nanopelagicales bacterium
GTGATCATCACGGTGTGCGACTCCGCCGACCACGAGGTGAAGGGCGGGCACACCCACTGGTCGGTCCCGGACCCGGTTCCGGTGGGGACCTCCGCAGCCTTCGAGCAGACCCTTGCTGACCTCACCAACCGCATCGACGGGTGGGTCCGGGCCGCGGCAGATCGCCCACGCTAGGCGAAGGGCCGCCCAACGCGTCGCTCCCGCGTGATGCCCTTCGTATGGGCGTGGGTACGCCCGCGGCGCTCAGGCTTGGACCAGTGCCCCGCGGGGGTTGGCGAGCTGGTCGCCGAGGTCACGCAGGGCCTGCGCGTTCACGCTGAAGTGGACCCACTTCCCGCGCTTCTCCCGGTGCAGCAGGCCCGCGTCGACCAGGACCTTCATGTGGTGGCTCACGGTGGGCTGGCTGAGCCCGACGGGCTCGGTCAGGTCGCAGATGCAGGCGGACTCGCTGGCCAGGACGATCGAGAGCAACTGCAGCCGGGCCGGGTCGGCCAGCGCCTTGAGCTTGTTGGCCAGGGCCACCGCCGCATCGGCATCCAGCGGCGGTGCGGCCAGTGGCGAGCAGCAGGCCCCGGCGTCGTCGGCGAGAGGCAGCAGGACGGGTGCGGTCTGGGCCATGGCTCGATGGTGGCACATGTATTGACATCTGTCGATGCATGGTCCACGATGATGACTCATCTACGCCTGTCGATGTGACTTAGAGGGGATCCGATGTCCGACTGCTGTGACACCACCGACTGCTGCCCCACCCCCGAGGACAAGCAGGGCTGCTGCGACACGGGCTGCTGCTGAAACGCCAACCCGACCGTCGAACGCCCGGCCGCCCCACGAGGGGTGACCGGGCGTTCGCGATTCCGGTGGCCGCGTCGATCAGGCGGGGGCGATCTCGCTGACAGGATCGCCCCGGTGATCGCGCCGGTGATCTGCGCGGGGATGTCGGCCGCCCCCTCCCGGCCGGGGATCTCCCGGCGGATCAGGGCGATCCCGGTGACGGCGGGGTTGAAGTGGGCGCCGGAGATGGGCCCCAGGGTCCAGATCAGCAGGCCGAGCACGAGCACGGTGGCCAGCATGTTCATCAGCAGCTGCACGCCGACGTCGTCGGTCAGGGTGGTGGCCATGATCCCCGAGCCGACCACAGCGGCGACCAGGATCATCGTGCCCAAGCCCTCGGCGAGGACCCGCCGGGCCACGGGAGCCAGGGTCACGTGCGGGCTGCCTGGGATGCGACGTAGGACTGGTAGTTCTTGTTGCCCCCGGACAGGTTGCCCACCCAGGCGAACCCGAGGCAGGGCAGGATGTTCTGACCGCCGTTTCCCGAGACCCCCTTGCTGCAGTAGGTGACGGTCGGCAGGGTCGAGCTCCCCGGCCCGCTCACGCAGGGCCCCGAGTGAGATGTGGATCGCGCCGTCGTCCGCTTGTCCACCGACCGCCCGGAGTACCTCGGGGGTCGGGAGATGACCGAATGGCTCCGTCACATGTTCAGCAAGCTCAGCAGGTCGGGACCTTCGGCCCCTCACCGCCCCGCGATGAGGACCTATGCTTCAACCATGGTCGAAGTTATGACGTTCGATAGATCCCCGATCCAGCAGGAGCAGGCGGTGGCGCTTCTGGCTGTTGTCGCGGACCCGGTCCGCTGGCGGCTGCTGGCCGAACTGGGCGCCCAGGGCACCCGGTGCGTGTGTGACCTGCAGCCGGTCGCCGGGGTGGCACCGAACGTGTTGTCCTACCACTTGAAGGTGCTGCGCGAGGCGGGTTTGGTGACCTCGGCCAAGCGCGGGCGCTGGGTGGACTACACGATCGCCGTCGATGCGCACGCCCAGATCGCCGCGGCCCTGCCGACAGCCGGAACACTCCACGCCCAACACCTCCCGTCGAGTTGCTGAGATGAGCGTGCTCGTGCGGGTTCCCACCGACCGGCGCGGCCAGGTCGGTGCGCTGGCCGGCGCTGCGGTGGTGTGGTGGGTGCTGTACTCGCTGAACCTGTCGTTCTGGGACTGGCTGCTCCACGACGCGTTCGGCATGGACCCGGAGGCGCGGCTGACCGAGACGCTGCACTTCTTCTTCTACGACGCCGTCAAGATCACCCTGCTGCTGACCGGGATCATCTTCATCGTAGCCGTGCTGCGCTCCTTCATGAGCGTGGAGCGCACCCGGGCCCTGCTCGGCGGCAAGCGCGAGGGCGTGGGCAACGTGATGGCCGCCGGACTCGGGGTGATCACCCCGTTCTGCTCCTGCTCCGCGGTGCCCGCGTTCATCGGCTTCGTTGCCGCCGGGGTCCCGATCGGTGTCACGTTGAGCTTCCTGATCGCCTCCCCGCTGGCAAACGAGGTCGCCATCGGGCTGCTGTGGTCGCTGTTCGGCTGGCAGATCGCGGCCATCTACGTGGTCGCCGGGGTGAGCATCGCCATCGTGGCCGGGTTCGTCCTGGGCCGCCTGCACGTGGAGCGCTGGGTCGAGCCGTTCGTGTTCGAGACCACGCTGCGCGGCCAGGTCATCGACCCGGCAGCCGGGCTCACCTTCGACCAGCGGATCAGCATGGGGATCGAGGAGGTCGGCACGATCCTGCGCAAGATCTGGCCCTACCTGCTGGTCGGGATCGGCCTCGGGGCGATCATCCACGGCTGGGTGCCGACTGACTTCTTCACCACCTACGCCAACGCCGACAACCCGTTCGGCGTACTCGTCGCAGTGGCGATCGGCGTGCCGCTGTACTCCAACGCCGCCGGGATCATGCCCCTGGTCGAGGTCCTCTACGGCAAGGGCATGCCGATGGGCACCGTGCTCGCGTTCATGATGGCTGTCGTCGCCCTGTCCCTGCCCGAGATGATCCTGCTCCGCCGGGTCCTGCAACCCAAGCTGCTCGGGCTGTTCGTCGGGGTCGTGGCCACCGGCATCATCTTCGTCGGCTACCTGTTCAACGCCATCCTCGGATCCGGGGCCGTCACATGACCACGATCATCAAGGTGCTGGGCCCCGGCTGCCGGAACTGCGTCACCCTGGACCGGGTCACCCGCGAGGCCGTGGCCGAGCTGGGCCTGGACGCCACCATTGAGAAGGTCGAGGACTACCAGACGATCATGGACTACGGCGTCATGACCACCCCCGCGCTGGTCGTCGACGACCAGGTCGTCCTCGCCGGGCGCGTGCCCACCCCCACCGCACTTCGCCAATTGCTGACCGCAACAACCCAACCCCAGCCCTGACCTACCCACACAAGCGAAGGACCACCACCATGATCATCAAGATCCTCGGCTCCGGATGCGCCAACTGCCACCGACTCGAGGCCAACGCCAAGGACGCCCTGGCGACCCTGGGCTTGGAGGCCACCATCGAGAAGGTCACCGACTTCGGTGACATCGCCTCCTACGGGGTGATGAAGACCCCCGGCCTGGTCGTCGACGAGCAGGTCCTGGTCTCCGGCCGGGTCCCGGACGCCAAGGAGATCGCCACCCTGCTGTCCGCCTCGGCCTGACCGCAGCGCGCTGGGAAAGGGGTCCCCGAGATGAGCAACCGACCACCACACCCGGACAACACCACACGGGCAGTCGACCCGGTCGAGACCGACGTCCTGCACCGGCTGTCCATCCTGGACCGCTTCCTGCCGCTGTGGATCCTGCTGGCCATGGCCGGCGGGCTGCTCCTCGGACGGGTGCTGCCCGGCATCCAGGACGCGCTGGACGCCGTGAAGATCGGCCAGACCTCGCTGCCGATCGCCCTCGGGCTGCTGCTGATGATGTACCCGGTGCTGGCCAAGGTCCACTACGAGGACATGAGCCGGGTCACCGGCGACAAGCCCATGCTCTGGTCCTCACTGCTGCTGAACTGGGTGATCGGACCCGCCCTGATGTTCACCCTCGCGTGGGTGTTCCTCTACGACTACCCGGAGTTCCGCACCGGGCTGATCGTGATCGGCCTCGCGCGGTGCATCGCCATGGTGCTGATCTGGAACGACCTGGCCTGCGGCGACCGCGAGGCCGCCGCCCTGCTGGTCGCCATCAACTCCGTGTTCCAGGTCCTGGGCTACGCCCTGCTGGGCACCTTCTACCTCGAGATCCTCCCCGACTGGCTCGGGCTGCCGACTGAGGACGTGACGTTCTCCACGTGGGACATCACCAAGTCGGTGCTGATCTTCCTGGGCATCCCGCTGGCGGCCGGGTACCTCACCCGCCGGATCCTGCGCCCCCGGCGCGGTGCGGACTGGTACGACCACACGTTCCTGCCCCGAATCGGGCCTTGGGCGCTGTACGGGCTGCTGTTCACCATCGTCGTGATGTTCGCCCTGCAGGGCGAGGCGATCCTGACCGACCCGTGGTCGGTGGCGCTGATCGCGGTGCCGCTGCTGTGCTACTTCGCGATCATGTGGAGCGTCTCATTCATCGTCGGCCGGCGCGCCCGACTGGACTACCCCAAGACCGCGACCCTGGCGTTCACCGCCGCCGGCAACAACTTCGAACTGGCCATCGCCGTGAGCATCGGCGTCTGGGGCGTCACCTCCGGCCAGGCCCTGGCCGGGGTCATCGGGCCCCTCATCGAGGTCCCCGCGCTGGTCGGCCTGGTGTACGTGTCCCTATGGCTGCGCCGACGGCTCGCCTGGCGGCGATGACCCCATGGACGCGCCCGCATTCCTGGCAGCCCCGCCCCGGTTCCTGTTCTTCACCGGCAAGGGCGGGGTGGGCAAGACCTCGATCGCCTGCGCGACCGCCGTGCACTTGGCCGCCTCGGGCCGCTCGGTGCTGCTGGTCAGCACCGACCCGGCATCCAACGTCGGGCAGGTGTTCGGGGTCCCGGTCGGCAACGACCTGACCCCGATCGTCGCCGTGCCCGGCCTGACGGCCCTGGAGATCGACCCGGAGGCCGCGGCCCACGCGTATCGGGAGCGGGTCATCGGTCCGCTGCGCGGGGCTGTTCCCGAGGCGGAGGTGGCCTCGATGACCGAGCAGCTGTCCGGGTCCTGCACCACCGAGGTCGCCGCGTTCGACGAGTTCACCGGGCTGCTGGCCGATACCAGCACCTATGGAGGGTTCGATCACATCATCTTCGACACCGCCCCCACCGGGCACACCATCCGCCTGCTGCAGCTGCCCGGCTCGTGGACCGACTTCCTGTCCGCCGGGGGCACCGCGTCGTGCCTGGGACCGCTGTCCGGGCTGGAGAAACAGCGCGCCGTGTATGCGGCGGCCGTGGCCGCCCTCGGCGACCCTCACCGCACCCGCATGGTGCTGGTGGCCCGACCGCACACCTCCGCGCTGCGGGAGATCGAACGGACCCGAAGCGAGCTGGCCGCCATCGGGATCGCCAGCGCGCACGTGGTCATCAACGGGGTGCTGCCCGAGGACGCCGGCGAGGAGGACCTGGCCCGGGCGATCCGCGCCCGCGAGACCGCAGCGCTGGCCGGCCTGCCCGCCGGCCTGGCCGCCCTGCCGCGCGACACCCTCGAACTCAAGGCCGTCAACATGGTCGGCGTCCCCGCGCTGCGCACACTGTTACACCCCAGCGCTGCGGACAACGCTCCACCGGTCGTGCCCGGGCTGCCCGACCTCGGACAGGTCGCCGGCACCCTCGAGGACCTGATCGACGAGCTGACCAGCTCCGACCATGCCCTGGTGATGTGCATGGGCAAGGGCGGGGTGGGCAAGACGACGATCGCCGCCGCGATCGCCGTCGCCCTGGCCCACCGCGGCCACCCGGTGCACCTCACCACGACCGACCCGGCCGCCCACCTGGCCGAGACGCTGCAGGGTGCGGTGACCGGGCTGACCGTGTCGCGCATCGACCCGGTGCAGGCCACCGCCGAGTACCGCGACCGGGTGATGGCCGCCAAGGGCAAGCACCTCGACGACGCCGGACGGGCCGCCCTGGCCGAGGACCTGCGCTCACCGTGCACCGAGGAGGTCGCGGTCTTCCAGAAGTTCGCCCGCGCGGTCGCCGAATCCCGCCGCGGCTACGTCGTGATCGACACCGCCCCCACCGGGCACACCCTGCTGCTGCTCGACGCCGCCGGCTCCTACCACCGCGAGATCGCCCGCCAGATGGGCGACTCGATGCGCTACACCACCCCCCTGATGCACATGCAGGACCCCGACCGCACCAAGGTCCTGCTGATCACCCTGGCCGAACCCACCCCCGTCCTGGAGGCCGCCGAACTGGCCGACGACCTGGAGCGTGCCGGCATTCACCCGTGGGCCTGGGTCATCAACAACTCGGTGGCCGCCGCCCAACCGCGTTCCCCGTTCCTGCGGCAACGCGCCCGGGCCGAGGTCGACCAGATCCAGACCGCCGCCCGCCACGCCGACCGGATCGCCCTGATCCCCCTGCTGGCCGCCGAACCGGTCGGTGAGACCCGCCTGGCCGCCCTCACCGGAACCACCCCGCCGCGGCAAGCGTTCCATCACCATCGAGACAGCGCTGCGCCTGTCCAGGGCGTTGGGCGTCGATGACCGCTTCTGGATCAGCATCCAGTCCGACCACGACATCGAAGTCGAGCGCGCCTCCATAGGGCCGAACTGGACAAGGTCACCACCCTGGTCGCCCGCTGACGCGGGGGGAGGTCGACGCGGTGTCGCTATGACCCGCGGGCCCGAGCAACGCCTCGACGACATCGAGGACAACCAGCGGAGCGCAGATCGCACTCCCGCCGGGGTCGGCCTCAGGACAGGATCTGCGCGGGGCCGGCGACGGCGCGGCCCGAATCCGCGACCTTCCACGCCACCGCCACCAGGACGCGTGCCAGGTCGAGCCCGTCGTCGTCCAGGTTCGGCCCCGCCGAGGCCCGCGCCCGATCGGGAAGCCACCAACGCGGATCTCCCGAGGTCGACTCCGCTCCGGTGGCCACCCGCACCGACGTGCGCCCGCAGTGACCGAGCAACACGTCGCCGTCCTGCTCGACCTCGACACGGGGCTGCGGGCGCAGCAGGCCGCGAAGGTCGAGGTCCAGGAACGTGGGCCGGAACCGAGGCTCCGCCGTGAGGAGGTCCTGCCAGTCCGTCACGCCGGTGAGCACCAGCAGCGACGGGATCGCGGTTCGGTTGGCTCCCTCGATGTCGGTATCGAGCCGGTCGCCCACCACGATCGGACTGCGGGCACGCGATCGTTCGACCGACTCGAGCATCAGCGGGGGCTCTGGCTTCCCTGCCACGAGGGGCTCAACGCCGGTCGCGTGCCGCAGCGCGGCGACCAGCGACCCGTTGCCGAGGACCCGGCCCCGCGGACTGGGGATGGTGGCGTCGACGTTCGTGGCGACCCACAGCACTCCGCGATTGATGGCCAGCGTTCCCTCGGCGAGTTGGGTCCACCCCACGGTCGGTCCGAACCCCTGCATCAGGGCGATCGGACGCTCGTCGTCGGATTCGACGGGGTCGAACCCGCGTTCCTGCAGCGCCGCGGGCACCCCCGGTCCTCCGATGACGAGCACGCGGGAGCCGGCTGGCAAGCGATCGGCGAGCATCCGGGCACCGGCCTGGGCCGAGGTCACGACGTCATCGGGCGTGGCCCGGACTCCCAGCTCGACCAGGTGAGCCGCGACCTCCGCGGGCGGGCGAGCCGCGTTGTTCGTGACGAAGGCCGAGCGCAGGCCATGCAGCGCCGCGGCCACGTCGAGCGAGGCGGCTGCGTGAGGCACCGCTCCCCTGCCCACGTAGACCACGCCGTCCAGATCCAGCAGGGCCACGTCGTGCACTGCAGCCAACGGCTCGGGAGAGGACCCGAAGCCGGCCGGCGACCCCGTCTCGGCCCCTGGCGCCATCCTGCCCACCTCCTATGACTCGGTCAGCGGCCTCATCGTCCAGCATCGCGGGCCGTGAAGCTGCGCGACGAGTTCGAGCTTCACGGTCCACCGATGCAGTGCCGATGCCGATCCTCGTGGGCTCGGCCCATTGTCGGGGTGGCCAGCGCGCCCCCGGCGCGAGGGACCGGCGTCGGTCAGAGCCGCGCCTGCCACTTGTCCGCCCATACCAGCTGGTTGGGCGTGCCCTTGAACTCCGAGAGGCCCATGAGCTTGTCCACGGCCGCCCGGATGTTCCCCTCGTTGCTGTGGTAGGCGTTGACCAGGCACTTGACCATCGTCGCGTCGTGCAGGTGCGTGGTCCACGCTCAGGTGGGGAATCGAACCGTAGAGCTCCTCCTGCCACATGGTCGTGGCATCCAGGCCCATCAGGACCTCCTGAGCGCGCGTCACGGAATCACCCTCTCCTGTCGGGAATCATCGTTGTCCACGACACCCATGGTGGCCGCGCCGCCCCCGAGGTTGTGCATGCATGCAGGAAGTTGCCACGGATGGCGCGCACGGGGGGCCCGCGATCGTCGAGCGCGGACGCCGCGGCACTCAGTCCATCGCCGGGGACCTCGCTTCCACCGGCTGCTTCGCGCTCGCGAGCATCCCGTCGAGGAACTCCTCGTGCGACGCGGCGGCCCAGGTCTGCAGACGACCGCCGACTCGGGCGCCACTTGCCGTCCCTCGTTGCGACGTCCGGCGCGCCTGCCCAGAACGTGCCGAGGTCCAGGACGTCGTCGAAGACCGTATCCACGGGGTGCGTCGATGGTGATGGAGCGCGCGAGTACGGCTCCGGGCTTCTCCTCCTTCGGTGGCTACGCCCGGGGCACCGGGCCACCACGCCGTCTCTCGGCGCCGTCGTCGGGATCCGCCTGCTCCGCCGAGTCGAGTCGTTCCTGAAGTCCGTCGAGGATGAGCCCGAGGCCATAGTCGAACTCGTCTGCGTAGGCGTAGTCCTTGCCCACGACCTGCTCGGTGATCATCTCCGCCAGGTACGGGTATTCGCCGACGGGTAGCCCGATCTCGGCCACGAAGTCGTCGATGCGCTCGCCGGCCTCCAGCGGCAGGTTGAGCTCGGTCAGCACGAAGCCGTAGACGTAGGCGTCGATCGCGGAGAAGGCGTGGGCCGCCAGCGCAACCGGGAAGCCGTTGCGGCGCAGGCAGCCGAGCACGGCGTCGTGGTGGCGCAGCAGCGCCGGGCCGGCGGCACGGCGCGACTCGATCAGGCCCAGCGCCCACG
>JBAVLA010000005.1:0-5403 GCA_049688595.1 Candidatus Nanopelagicales bacterium
GCCCGGTACTCGCTGTGGAAGAACCCGGAGAACCTCAAGGACCACCAGCGCGAGAAGCTGGACTGGATCGCCAAGACCAGCCCGACGCTGCACCGCGCCTACCTGTTGAAGGAGGGCCTGCGCCTGATCTTCCAGATGACCCACGATGACGCTGTCGTTGCCCTGCAGAAGTGGCTGATCTGGGCCCGCCGCTGCCGGATCCGGGCGTTCATCGACCTGGCCGCCAAGATCACCCGCCACCGCGACTCGATCCTGGCCGCGATCGAGCACGACCTGTCCAACGCGCTGATCGAAAGCACCAACACCAAACTGAGGCTCCTGACCCGGATGGCCTTCGGCTACAAGAAGCCCGAAGCCCTCATCGCACTGGCGATGCTCACCCTCGGCGGCCCCCGACCCACCCTCCCAGGCCGGACATAACCCACACATCCGTCAGGAGAGCCAAGAATGGGGACTTCCAACTGGCCACCAACGGGGACCACGAACTGGCCGTTGACACTCTGTGAGGCTCCTCTCGCGGCGCAACCTGTCGATTGGCGGGAGGCCTCCCGGATGCCCGCCATGACGGTGTTCTCTGGTCGGGCGTGACTGGCGAGTGTGTCGGCATCCCGGCCAGCATGATGGCGTCCTGAAGGTCCCACGGCCGCAGGCGTCCGCCACGGACGATGGGCCTGACTGCCCTGCGGAGGGCACCCTTGGCACGGGGCCACGCGAGCGCGCGGACCGGCACCCCAGTTGGGGGTGTCTTCTGGTTGCCCGTGCCTGTCATCGCCGGTCTCCTTCCGCCGGCAACGTTAGGCACGGATCGGTCAGCGGCGCGCGGCAGTGATGCCGGTGGACTCCGGGTTCGCCGGATCTTCGACCATCGTTCACCCAGGGCGCTGCCGGACACCCCTGCGGTCCTGAGGGCTGGCACTGGCTGGGCCTGCTGCTGCCCGGGCGGACGGGCAGGCGCCCCGGATGCTGCGTGTGGCGAAGCGGCGGGTGGGTGCCGCTCTGCTCGAGGTCAGCACTTGCCAACCATGATGCTGCCCGTGGCGCGCCGGGGTCACCGGGGCTGCTGGGGGGCCAACCCGGGCTCGGGGGCGCGCCAGGTGGGCCGAGACTCATTCGGCGTCGGCCCCTTTGCCGCTGGGGTCAGGACAGTGCCAGGCGGAAGAACACGTCCCGGCCGTGATCAGCGCGATTGCGGAGTGCGGCGAGGGCTAGGGCGGGCTAGGGCGGAATCCCGGGTGGCTGGGTTCTGGGACGGCTCGTCGGCGGCCATGTCGAATGCCTCCTCGACCGGGCGAGCGATGAGCAGCTCCCCGGACATCCGGCCCCGCGTGTCCACCGGACCCCGCGAAGATCAGGACCCGGTCGTCGCACCTCGCAGCCCAACCGCTGGGCCGGGGCCGGCGCTGAGCCGGCATGGTCGGGATGGCAGTGGGTCAGCAGGATCGCGACTGGCCGCTCGTGTGCTCCGCACAGGATGGCGACCGCCCGCTCGATCCGCTGGGCATCGTGCAGCCGGCGTCGATCAGCACCAATGACCCCCCGGAGCGCACGGAGTAGACGTTGGTCTGTGTGCGACCGCGCGGGCCCAGGCAGTACACATCCGGGGCTGCTTGGTCCACGAGGCCGACCGTGTCCGCCCCCAGGGCAAACGGGACCTCCCGCGTGCCGGGCAGGCGCCCCGAGCGCCGGAACAATCCCACGTGGATCGCGCATCGGGTCACCTCGTCGATGAGTCCACCAACACCGTACTGCCCAGTACCCCCGGTTGCTCCGGCCATAGCGGGGTCCCCCCGGGCTCCCGCACGGCTGCCCCGGCCCCACGCGTGGCGTAGCCTCGCGCGCGTGAGGGCCGTCGTGATCTACGAGTCCATGTTCGGGGACAACCAGCAGGTGGCCCGGGCCATCGCCGCAGGGCTGGTAGCGGGTGGGGTGGACGCCGAGGCGATCGAGGTGGGGATCACCCCGACCGCGATCGGCGGCGACGTCGACCTGCTCGTCGTGGGTTCGCCGAACCACGCGTGGAGCATGCCGCGGCCGAACACGCGACAGAGCGCGGCCGAGCAGGCGGACGGCCCTCTGGTCAGCCAGGGGATCGGGGTGCGCGAGTGGCTGCGGGCCGCGCGGCTGCCGGCTGGGCTGCGCACCGTCGCCTACGACACCCGCGGCTCGCACCCCAAGGCCGTGGTCGCGATGGACCACGCCTCGGCGAGCATCGAGAAGGGCTTGGCCAAGCTCGGCGGCTCGCGACTGGTCCCTGCCGAGCACTTCCGGGTGGCTGACATGAAGGGGCCGCTGGAGCCCGGCGAGCCCGAGCGGGCACGCGCCTGGGGCGGCACCCTTGCCGGCCTCCTGCTCATCGAGCGCCCCCGCTGAGCGCCGGATGAGCACGGGCCGCGGTTCGTAGCCTGCTGGTGCCACGAGGGGACGCCTCCGACCACGCCCCTGACCGTACGGCAGCCATGTGACCAGCGTGAACGCATTGCGGACTGGTGCGTGCCGACCGCGGCCTACCGCGAATGGGTGGCTGACAAGGGGGACCTCGCCGCGCAGATCGAGGCGTGGCGCACGACGCTGCACCAATCCTGGGACCAGGTGCGCCTTGTCGATGTGCGGCTCGACTAGCGAGAAGGCGGCCATGAGTTCCGCGTTCATGCCTACCTCGACGAGCGGCGTCGGAGTGGCTGGCGATCCAGGCCTTCGCCGAGGACCCCGGGGTGGCGGCCCCACCATCGTGTGAACTCCTCGGGTTCGTCGGCCGCCCTCTTGCCGTCCCGGGTGACGGGGCGGCACACTGGGCGTGAACGCTATGTCGACACCAGGCCAACCCCTCTCACCTGCACCGGGTGAACGTCCCCACACCCGCGTGCAGGCGGAGGTCGTCTCCCGTGAGCTGCTGGGCGACGTGGGCACCAAGCTTGCGCACGTGCAGACCGCCGCCCGGGTCGCCGGCCACCTGTCGGTGCTGTTCGATCCGACCGAGGCGGAGTTGCTGGTCGCGGCGGCCACGCTGCACGACATCGGCTACTCGCCGCGGATCGCCCGCACCGGCTTCCACCCCCTCGACGGGGCCGTCTTCCTTCGCGCCGAGGGGTTCAACGATCGGCTGGCCGCCCTGGTGGCCCACCATTCGTGGGCGGTTCTGACAGCAGGGCTCCATGGCATCGACGACCTCGCCGAACAGTTCCCCCCCGAGCACTCGCTGCTGGCCGACGCCCTGGTCTACGCCGACATGCACTCAGCCCCCGACGGGCGGATGATCCCCGCCGGGCAGCGGTTGGCCGATATCGCCCTGCGGCACCCCCAAGAAGGTTCCGCCGAACGAGCCCTGATGCTGCGGGCAGCCATGGCCCGGGTGGGTGCCGCGCTGCTCGAGGTCCAGCGGTCCCGAGTCCTGCTACTACCTCAGCCGCGCGGGCTCCTCCTCGCGGCGAGCGCCGTCAACCGCCTCGGGATCCAGGGCATCGCCAGCTGACGCACACCCGTTCACGCCGAGGTGCAGGCTACGAGGTCGCACTCGACGACAGTGGGCTGCAGGTTCATGACGGTGGCCTGCAGGTTCTTGGCGAGGCAGGACCTTCGGCGGCAGGACCTGGGCTTGGGCCGGTGGATCCCTTGCGGCTCGCGTGCGTGCGACGTGATTCCATGGGCCTGCCGCCTGCAGGCATCCGGAGGTTGGGCCAGAGGAGGATTGGTGAATTCGGACCGGCGCCCTGTGCCGGATCGTGATCGGCAGGACCCCGATGACCCGCAGTCCGCTCCGGCGTGGCACGCACTGGAGGTCTCCGAGGTCGTCGCCGCGCTCGGCGCCGACCCGGTCGAAGGGCTCAGCTCCCGGGAGGCAGCTTGGCGACTTGCTGCACATGGGCCCAACGAGCTGCCGGCCGAGTCTGGCCGCAGCCTGCTGCGAATGATCACCGATCAGCTGGCTGACCCGATGATCGCCCTGCTGATGGTCGCGGCGATCATCTCGGGCGCCATCGGTGAGCCTGCCGACGCCCTCGCCATCGCCGTCATCGTCATATTGAACGCTGTCATCGGTGTGGTCCAGGAGAGACGGGCGGACTCGGCGATGGCGGCCCTGCGGGCCATGTCCTCCTCGACGGCCACGGTGATCCGCGACGGCTCCCCACGCGGGTGCGACGCCGGGCAGATCGTCGCCGGTGACCTGGTGGTCCTGCGTGCGGGGTCCGTCGTTCCCGCTGACCTCCGTCTGGTCAGGGCTGCCTCGCTGCGGATCTCCGAGGCTTCGCTCACGGGGGAGTCGCAGCCGATCGGCAAGCGCGTCGAGGCTGTCGCGGACCCGATGGCGGTCGTGGGCGATCGACGGTCGATGGCGTTCCGCGGCACGTTCGTCGCCCAAGGTCGGGGGTGGGGCCTTGCGGTGGCCACCGGAGCGCGGACGCAACTTGGGGCGATTGCGGGGCTGATGGCCAGCGCTGACGTCGTCCGAACACCGTTGCAGCGCAGGTTGACACGGTTCGGCGGCGTTCTGGCACTGGCGGTCGTGGGCATCTGTTCGGTGGTCTTCGCCACGGGCCTGCTCCGCGGTGAGGATCCAGCCCTGATGTTCCTGACTGCCATCAGCTTGGCTGTGGCGGCCGTTCCAGAGGCGCTTCCGGCGGTGGTGGCCGTGACCTTGGCGCTGGGCGCCCGCCGCATGGCCCAGCGAGAAGCCCTGGTCAGGAGTCTGCCCGCTGTCGAGACGCTGGGGTCGGTGACGTGGATCTGCTCGGACAAGACCGGCACCCTGACCGAGAACCGGATGCGGGCCGAGCTCGTCGAGCCGATCGCCAGCATGTGGGGCGAATTGGATCCGGATGTCGGCCCACAGGCCGGGGATGACCCGGAGCAGGCTCGCGACCTCGATGCTCTCCTCGACGTCCTCGTTCTGTGCAACGACGCACGCCTGGCTGAAGTGGACTCGGCGGCGATCGGTGATCCGACTGAGCTCGCCATGCTCGAGGCTGCGCGCGATCGGGGCTTCGAGCGGGCGGGATTGCTCCGCGCCCTGCCGCGCATCGCGGAGGTGCCCTTCGAGCCCGGCCGACGGCTCATGGCGACCTTCCACCGGAACGGCGAGGGCAGGGTGATCGCGCTTGTCAAGGGAGCGCCCGAAGCGGTCCTGCCACTGTGCACTGGCACTGAGGAGCAGCGGGAGGCGGTCCAAGCCAGGTGCCTCACCCTGGCGTCCCAGGGACTGCGCGTGCTGGCCGCGGCGCGCACGACGCTGGCCGGCTTCGCCGTGCCGCGCGACGGATCGGATCCGCCGGTCCCGGACGGGCTGACGTTGGTGGGGTTGGTGGGCCTGATCGACCCGCCCCGCGACGACGCCGCTGCTTCCGTGGCGCAGTGCCGGGCTGCGGGGATCGTTCCCGTCATGATCACCGGCGACCACCCGGCGACGGC
>JBAVLA010000006.1:0-4850 GCA_049688595.1 Candidatus Nanopelagicales bacterium
GAGGCTGAAAGTCGCTACGACATCGAGGTTGAGGGGACACACACGTTCGTGGCAGGTGGCATGGTCATCTCCAACTGTGCCCGGGCCGCGGCGCTGCGGTCGGCGTTCCCCCGCCAGTTCGCTGACGAGCGGATCCCCGAGGAGCTGGGTGAGCGTCCGGGCACGGTCCGCGGTGAGGTGGTCCACGCCGATGTCCCGCCGGGTGGGCAGGCCAGCCTGGGCCTGGGATCGGTCCTCGAGCTGGTCGCCGCGGCGTCGACTCGTGAGGAGCTGCTGGCGATCTGGGAGCAGCACGCCCGCGCCCTGAGCGTCACCGAGCGGGCCCGCCTGCAGAAGGCCTGCCAGCAGGCCGCCGAGCAGGTGGACCAGCAGGCACAGCAGGGGATGCAGGAGCCGCCACAGGCCACGGAACCCGCCGACCCGGACCCGGGTGCCAACCCGCGCCTCCAGACGCTCACAGGCGTTCTGGAGGCCCTCGGCTACCTCGACCCCGCCGACCAGGTGGCGCTGGCCTCCCGCATCACCGGCGACACACCATCCCTGGCCGCCCTCGACCCCGCCCAGGTCGACACCCTCATCACCGCCCTGCAGCCCATCGCAGACACGCCCGACCCGCAGGCCGCCCTCGACGACCTCCTCACCGCACTGGAGACCCAGCCATGAGCCGAACCAGAGGCAGGTCGCTGAACTCCTGCAGATCCCGGAATCGTCGGTGCGTCGCTGGCGGGAAAAGGGCACAGGGCCGGCCTTCATGCGGATTGGCAAGCACGTCCGGTACCGGCGTCAGGATGTTCAGGCATGGCTCGTCGCGCAGGTGCGGGGCGGTGTGTGGTGACCACGCCGGACTCCTTCATGACGGCCGCTAGGGCCTGCCCGTACTGCGGCCAGGTCAACGACCGGCACGCGTCCTCAGATGGCAGCAGCACGCCACACCCGGGCGCGATCTCGCTGTGCTGGGCCTGCGGTGGCCTCGGGATCTTCACCGAGGACAGCGTGCGGCTGCCCACCCTGGTCGAACTCGAAGAGTGCGAAGCCGAACCGGCCGTGATCGCGGCGCGTGCAGCCATGGGCCGCCACCGAAACGTGCTTACGGCGGTCGACGCGTGGCGACAGGTAATCACCGGGGACCACGAATGACCGCCGCCCTGCGCTGCCCCCACTGCTCCAAGCCCATCGGCAATCCCGGCGCCCTCGCCACTCATCGTCGCCGGCACGGCCCCTGGCCCCCACCCGACGCCGAACCCATCACCACGCACCCCGAGGGCGGTTACATCCTCCGTTCCCCACGCTGCGGACAACACCACCTCGTCGGCGAGGGCTGGGCCTGGTGGCAGTGCCCACACTGCCGCCGCCTCGATACCCGCGACCGGCTCACCGCCGCGCAGGCGCGTCACATGCGCCTGTTCTATCCACCAGAAGGGACCGCATGACCTCCCGACTCACATTCGTCGAATGACCGGCCAGCTCGCGTCCATCCCCCTCACCCGATGAGGCCGCATGAGCATTCGCGACTGGCTCACCGCCTACCTGGAGGCCCTGCCGCCATCCATCCGGGGCAGCCTCGACGACGCTCGGCTCACCGCCGCCGCGATCCGAGCCAGGGACAGTGGATGGGCACCTCGGCATGCTGCCGCCGTCGTCGCCGGACGCAAGTACGGCGGCGCCGTCAACCCACCGCTGATCGCGATCATGCGGCTGGAGGAGCTGGCTCAGCATCCACCCGATCCGCCCCGGCCACCCAGCCGGGATAGCGACGAGCCAGCGAGCCCCAGCATCCCGAGCGAGTGGGTCGCCGAGCGGATGGCGCTCCTCCGCCGACTCATGAACACCCCAGGCGACCTCATGGGCCCCGATGCCCGCGAGGCCGCCATGCGCGATCTCATCGACGAGCAGAGAGGAAGAACTCTCGGATGAATCATGACACGCCATCGAACATCCCCGAACTGGTGGAGACACTCAGCCGCCTGACCCGAAGCAGATTCCTTCAGGCATGGCTTGCTCAAGAGGGCAAACCCAGCATTGAAGAAGCCGTCGCCCTGCTCAAGATCTGGGACATCATGGAAGAGGCCGGCATAGCAGCCCCAGATTGGGTGCCAGTCGCACATGCCGCCATGCACTATGCCCATCACCTCTGACCATGGGGCAGCGGAGGCAGTCGACCCCCAACACGTGGATTCGACTCAGCCACGACTTCTACGTCAACGCCAAGATCCTCGAACTCATCCATCACAAGCAGCATCGCGCCATCACGGTCTACGTCTGCGGCCTCAGCTGGTGCGGCGCCAACCGCACGGACGGATGGATCCCCGACTACGCCCTGGCGAGCATCCACGGGAATTCCAGAGATGCGACGCACCTCACCAACGCTGGGCTCTGGATTCCCGAACGCTCCGCCGGATGGTGGATCCACGACTGGCCCAAGTGGCAGGAATCAACCGCCGAACGCGACGAGCGAACCCAGCGCATGAGGAGCAAGGCCCATCTCCGATGGCATGGACACCCAGACGGACCGACCTCAGACGTCATCCATCTGGATGCACAGCGCAATGCGTAGCGCATAGCGCTGTGCACTGCGCAGGGCTATGCGCCACGCATAGCGCCATGCACTGCACAGCGCTATGCGCAGGGCTATGCAGAAGCAAGAGAAGCAAGAGAAGGGGCATCTTCGCTTCGCTCAGATGCCCTCCCGTGGCTGATTTTCCGACCGACCGACCGTTACGTAACGCGCGCGAAGACGGCCGGTCGGCCGGAGCGAGATCGGAGGAAGACCAACGATGAACCGCGACCAGATCGCCACCCGAACCGGCCTCGACACCAACGCCGCCGGCTGGGGACTCACCGCCCACCTCCGGCCCTGCCACCGATGCGGCCAACCCGTCCTCACCGGCCTCGACGACACCACCGCCGCCCTGCTCGCCCACGTCGACCCGCGGCCACTCGACCAGACCACGTATCGCGTCACGACCCACGCCGGCCGGGTCACCATCCGCCGTCGCAGCCACTGGCACATCGCCGCCGGCCACCCCGCCGGCGCCCACATCACCGCCGACCACCAATGCCAGGAGGACCAGTGACCAACTGCCCCAACTGCGGAGCCGCCCCCGAGCGGCTCCTCCGCCACTCGCCCACCATCCGCGAATGTGCCCGCTGCGGACTGGTGTTCACCGTCCGCCAGGACGACCGGGAGGACGCGGCCTGATGGTCAACCCGCCCAGGAGCAAGGGCACAGCTGCGGAGACCGCCGTAGTCTGCCACCTTCGAGCCGCCGGCATCCGCGCCGACCGACGGCCACTCACCGGCAGTCGCGACACCGGCGACATCTGGGCCGCCGGAGGCCGCATCGTCATCGAGGTCAAGACCCGCACCACACATCCCGTGCCGCGCCAGATCCGCGACTGGCTCGCCCAACTCGACACCGAGACTGTCAACGCCCAAGCCGCAGGCGCGCCAGTCGACGTCTCGGCCCTCGTCGTCAAGCGCCCCGGCTCCGGCCCCAACCACGCCGCCGACTGGTACGCATACCTGCCCATTCCCGACGCCGCCCACCTCCTCGGCGCCGACACGTGGCAGTCCCTCCAGCAGGCCGGCGCGTGGGTCATGGTCGACCTGGCCACCCTCACCGCGTTGCTGCTCATCAACGGCTACGGGACGGAGACCCAGCCTTGAGCCGGACCAGAGGCATCCTGGACCTGACGCCCGACCAGCGCTCTGCTCTCACCGCGAGGATCCTCGCCGACATGCACGAATCCCTCGCAGCCCGGGATTTCCCCACGGTTGTTTTCCAGCTGGAGGCCCTGGCCCTGGTCGACCACGAGCTTGCCGGGTTCCTCATGGACTTCATCAAGCTCATTCGGACTCATCCCAGTGAAGAACAGGGAACGGAGCCCACGTGACATCCAAGAACAAGAACAGGCGCCCCACCGCCGACGAGCACATCGGCCAAGCCATCCGCAAGATCTGCCAGCCCGGCCAGAAACGCAAGACCATCCGCATCTCGGAACTCCGTGACCTCGTCGCCCTCATCGACATGCAACCACGTCCCGCCGACAAGGAGGCCCGGTGACCACCTGCGTCCTCCGTCACCGCCAACCCACCCCAGCCAGCCACGGACTGCTCTGCCACGGCCACAGCCTCGCCATCCTCGACCAGCTCGCCGACCTCGCCACCTGGTGGGCACGGCTCGATGATGTCGCCACACCCGGCAGCGTCGACACCGCCGGAGCCCGCGCCGCCCGCTGCGACCCGCCCGCCCCCATCCGGCTCGAAGTCGTTGCACTCCGGGACCGGCGCACCACCGCCCGCGCAGACGGCGACCCGCTGCCCATCCTCGTCATCGTCGAAGCCTGGGCACGCGCAGTACGCGAAGACCGCGGGCTGACCGCGTCCACCACGCCCGCTGCCCTCACCGAAGAGCTCACGCTCCTGCGCATACACCACCACTGGATCGTCGGGCAACCCTGGGTCGACGACTACGCCGCCGAACTGCGCGCCTGCCACCACCAGCTCGCCACCATCGTCGGCGAACACGGACCCGCCACCATCGCACCCTGCCCACTCGACCAGCCCGACGGGCAGCCCTGCACCGGCCGGCTCCAGCAAGACAGGTGGGGCGGCATGGGCGTCACCTGCAACCGGTGCGGCGCCCACTGGGACGACGCCCAGCTGCGCCATCTCGGCCGGATGCTCGCTTGACATCCTCCGTCGCCTAAAGGCGACGGATTCCACTGGCCAGACGGGCCGGCGTGCCCGCGGGCACGGCCGCGGCGTGGGTCTCCCGCTCCCGCTCCCGTGGCATATATCCCAATCCCGGCGTGTCGCGCCAGGTGACGTGCATCAGTGAGGGCACCCAT
>JBAVLA010000007.1:0-3740 GCA_049688595.1 Candidatus Nanopelagicales bacterium
CACCCGTCACTCGGGCCGAAAAGTGAAAGCTTTGGACCCGTCACACCCGTCACTCGGGCCGAAAAGTGACGGGTGTGACGGGGCGACTGCTTAAAGCACCACACGCGCGCGTAGAAGCTTTGGACCCGTCACACCCGTCACTCGGGGAGCGCCGTTGACCCGTGTCACCCGCGCCGCAGCCGACCACCCTTCACCTGACGAAGATCACCGGGGCCGCGTACTCGCCGGAGGCGAATGCGGTCCTCGCCGCGGCCTAGCGAGCCCTGCGACGACGGCGCTGTACGTGGGGATCAGGCATGACCATGCGGCGATCGAGGGGATGCGGCTGGAACTGGGCCGCGCGGCCTGACCTCCGATTAGGTATACCGCCCTACAGTGTGTATACTTGTAGACATAGGGAGACAGGGAGCCTCCCCCGCGAGAGGAACTGCAATGAACGTGTTCGACAAGATGATGAACGATGACCGCTGGTTCGGGTTCGGCTACCTCGGAGAGCGCGCCGGCACCCTCGACGACTCCGACCCGGAGGCACCCGCCCGCCCCGCTCTCGTGGCTGAGGTTGATCGCATGATCCTTGAGACCACCGCACACTGGACCGCTGAGGAGCGCTTCGCGTGGGCCAACAGCAAGGACGGCCGCTGGTTCGGCGATTGCGCCTTCGATGGCAACGACTTCGCCAAGGATTGGGCCATGGCCAAGCGCTACCTGCGCAAGCAGGTCGCAGCATGATCGACGAGACAATCCTGGTCGAGCTGACCGAGGCCCTGACCCGGGCCCGCGAGGCAGAGCGGCAGGCCGCTGCCGAGCTGCGGGAAGCCGTTCGAGTGGCCCACGCCGAGGGCATGACCCGCTACCGCATCGGCCAGATCACCAATCTCGCGCGGGTCACAGTCCAATCCTGGACAGCCTGAGCGCACGACGAAACCGCCCCCCGACCGGGGATGATCCCGGGTCGGGGGGCGGTGTCTTGCAAGTCTGTCTTGCAAGTCTGTTTTGCAAGTTTTAGCAGAGTTTATAGGGAGCCTGTACTAACTATTCGGCGGTCTTCCGCCGGAAGCGGCGCCGCCGCGGCGGGGTCACATGCTCGGGGTGCAGGGCGGCCAGGGCATCACGGAAGTCGCCGGCCAAGGCCTCGATCGCCGCGGACTGCTCATTGACATCCTCCCCACGGCTAAAGCCGGGGGATTCCCACCTCGGCCCGCACCCGGTCCCCGAAAGGAGTCGAATGTCTTACAGCGTCAGCAGCGGCAGGGTTGAGACCAGCCCTGGCCAGAATGACTCTGGCAGCGTTTCTGTCGCGGTCGCTGACCAGCCCGCAGGCGTGGCAGACGAACTCGCGCTCGGACAGTTCCAACCGCTGCTTGGCTCTCGCTCCACAGTCGGAACACGTCATGGTCGTGTACGCGGGCGGCACCATCACCACCAACCGGCCAGCCCGCTCGGCGTACTCGATGAGGGTGCGCTTTGTGGTGCCGATGGCCGCGTCCGCAGACTTGCGGGCCATCGTGGACTTGGCGAGGAACTGCGGCTTGAAGTCCTCGACGGCGAGCGCGCCATGGTTGCGGACGACGGCTGTGGCCCACTTGCGGGCGGTGTCCTGCCGCTGGCGGGCGACCTTCTTCGCGACCTTGGCGGTGTCCCGCTTCGCCTTGCGGTAGCCGACGGACTCCGCCTGTCCGCGCTCAGGCTTGCGCCGCGCCATCCGTCGCTGGTACTTGGCGAGCGCCTTGGTGGCATTGCGGGCGTGCTGCGGGTGCGGCAGGTCATAGGCGGGGTCGGTGGTGGTGGCGATCTCCTTGACACCCCAGTCGATGCCGATGGCGGCGTCCGAGTTGGGCATCGGTTCGTCGGCGCGACGGACGACGAAACTGGCGTACCAGTGGCCGAGCGAGTCTCGGTAGACCCGCACGCTGGTCGGGTCGGAGGGCAGGTCGCGGGACCACACGACGGGGATGCTCAGGCCACCAGCGAGGCGCAGCCGCCCGTCCTTGAGCGAGAATCCGCGCAGGGTGTAGTTAAGGCTGGGCAGGGTCTTGCGGGCGGACTTGAACTTGCGTCGCCCCTTGCCCTTGGCGCGCTTGGCGCAGAAGTTCCGCAACTCCTGCTGCTGGGCGACGCTGCTGCCTTCGCGGAGCCATTCGTGCTCCTTGCGCCACGCGGTCAGGTCACTGTCGCGGACCCACTCTCCGGTCTCCTTGAGCATGGCGACGGACTGGTTCCACAGCCAGCGGGTGCGGTGCCACTCGGAGACGAGCGCCCGCTCCGCCGTTGCGCCGGGGCGCAGGCGGTACTGGTAACGCAAGACTGTGGCCATGTATCGAATCATACAGCACGAAGCGGTATACTGCCACCATGGGAACGATGGATGAGATCAAGTCGAACAACAACGTGGTCTACAGGTGCCACTATCACGTCGTGTGGTGCCCGAAGTACCGGCGGCGGGTCATCGAGGGCGACGTCGATGCGCGGCTCAAGGAAATCATCCGCGAGGTCTGTGCCGAGCGGCGCTGCGACATCATCGAACTGGAGACCATGCCGGACCACGTCCACCTGCTTGTATCCGTGGACCCGCAGTACGGCATCCACCGCCTCGTTAAGCAGGTCAAAGGGCGTTCCTCCAGGCTGTTGCGGCAGGAGTTCCCAGCCCTCAAGTCACGACTCCCAACGCTATGGACGAACTCGTACTTCGTGGCCACGGTCGGAGGCGCTCCGCTGGAGATTGTCAAGCAGTACGTCGAGAACCAACGACGGGTGTAGCCCCGATTCCTCCCCATGCCTGAAGGCAGGGGCTTCCTCGGGGTTCTTTCGGTGAGCATCATCGAAGAACCGCCTGCCGACCCGTGGGCAATGGCAGATCCCGGCCTGTGGGACTTGGCCAAACGCCTCAGGCGGCGAGTCCTGGCAGGCAAGGAGGTCGTCCTCGATGAAGTCACCTGTCAGGGGTTCTCGCGGGATCTGATCATGGAGGCGGTCCGAACGTTGGAGCTCCGCGGCCGGGGCGTGTCGTGATCTGGACGGAGGCGTGGGCGGGGCAGCTGGTGCATGACGCGTGGCGCCGGCCCCACCCGCCACGCAGCCTGGAGTACCGGGCCGGGATGGTGGCCGGTGCCCGCGGGGCGATGCGTCTTGCTGAGCCGGTCAATCCGCATCGGGCGGGCACGACCGCGGCGGACGCGTGGTGGGCGGGTGTGCAGGAAGGCCGGGCGTTGGTCGCCGTGTGGGAGTACACCCAGGCGCGGGAGGCCGCGTCGTGACCCGCCCACTCCTGGACATCCTCGTCGAGCACGTCGGCCAGCCCCTGCCCGAAGGCTGCGACAGCTGGAGCATGCGCAGCGTCCGCTGGCCGTGGCCCGGGCAATGGGCGGAGGCCCCGGGCCCGATCCTCGACCACCGAGGTTCATGCCCGAGGGCAGTGGGTGATGGCCTGTGCGTCGCGACGACCGCTGAAGGCATGGCCTCGGGTGGCATCCCGGCGGTCACAGTGCTGCTGACGGCGCACCATTCGTGCGACGTGATCGGTGATTACACATCCGGCAAGTTGCGGACCAAACGTATCCATGTGGTCGATGTGATCGACCTGCCCGGGTTGGTACGTGAGGGGCTGATGATCGGGGCGGACCTCCACGGGGCGGACCTCCACGGGGCGGACCTCCACGGGGCGGACCTCCACGGGGCGGACCTCGCCGGGGCGGACCTCGCCGGGGCGGACCTCCACGGGGCGGACCTCCGCGGGGCGGAAC
>JBAVLA010000008.1:0-3564 GCA_049688595.1 Candidatus Nanopelagicales bacterium
ACGACCACGCTGCGGCCGCGCGCGATGCCCTTGCGTGCGTAGTCGGCCTTGTCCTTGATCACCTGCTCCGGCGATACGTAGAACGGAATGCTCATCGGGCCACCTCCCCGATCTGGGCGACCGGCCCGTCAGGGCGATCCATCCGGCGACGCACGACGCGCTGGCAGACGTCGGCGATCTCGTCGTCGTCCACGCGTCGGAATCCCGACGCCTCCACCAGCGCCACGAGGGGGAAGATCCGCCGGGCCAGATCGGGGCCGCCAGTGGCCGAGTCGTCGTCAGCCGCGTCGTAGAGGGTCTCCACGCAGACCTCGATCGCGGCGCTGGGGTCCATGTTGGGCGTGTAGAGCTTCTTCAGCGCGCCCCGGGCGAACAACGCCCCGGAACCGACCGAGTAGTGCTGATGCTCCTCATAGGGGCCGCCAGTGATGTCGTAGGAGAAGATCCGGCCGACCGAGCTGTCCAGGTCGAACCCGGCCAGCAATGGAACCACGGCCAGCCCCTGCATCGCCAGACCCAAGTTCGACCGGAGCATCGCCGATAGCCGGTTGGCCTTGCCGTCCAGGGACAGCGGCGAACCCTCGATCTTCTCGTAGTGCTCCAGCTCCACCTGGAACAGCCGCACGAACTCCAGTGCGACGCTGGCCGACCCAGCGATGCCCACGCACGCGTGCTCGTCGGCTGGGAACACCTTCTCGATGGTCCGCTGGGCGATCAGGTTGCCCATCGTCGCCCGGCGGTCGCCGGCCACCACGACGCCTCCGGCGTGGGTGACCGCAACGATCGTGGTGCCGTGCGGCACCGGCGCGCCAGATGCCGTCGTGCGGTCGACAGGCCAAGTAGCGGGGCCGGACAGGGGGCCGGCCATCATCCCAGCCGTCAGGTGGGGGATCGGTCCGGGCACCAGGTCGGGGCGGTAGGCAGCCAGGACTCGGGCGAACGATGCCTCTCCCACCAGCTCGTCCGGTGCCGGCAGGGGGTTCGGGACCACTACTGCCCGCCCTTCTGGACGAACCCGCGGACGAACTCCTCGGCATTCTCCTCGAGCACGTCGTCGATCTCGTCGAGCAGGGCATCGACCTCAGCGTCGAGGGACTCCCTGCGCGCCGAAGCGCTCGCGGGGGGTGGCGCGGACTCCGGCTCGTCGTCGGGCCGGGGCTTGTGGTGCTCGCTGGATTCGCGGGTGCTCACGTCGACCTCCTCGAGGTTGCTGCGTCCGACCCTAGTGCCCCACGTCGGGCATCCGCAGCCGACACCGGGAAGGTGTGGACAGCCGCGCTGGACGGCCAGTCCGCCGCGCCCGGCGACTGGCATCCCGACCCCGCCCAGTCAGCAGGCGCGGCCGGGGTCGTCAACGGCCGGACAGCGCAGCCACCAGCTGCCCCACGCCGCTAACCGATTCGAGCAGGTCGCCGACCATCGCGCGCGTGCCGCGCAGGGGATCCGCGGTCGGCACGCGGACCAGCGCGTTGCGACCGGGCACGTCGAAGATCACGGAGTCCCACGAGGCTGCGGCGATCCGGTCGCCGAACCGCCGCACGCACTCGCCCCGGAACCAGGCCCTCGTGTCCGTCGGCGGGTCGTGCATGGCCTGCGCCACCTGCTCATCAGTCGTGAGGCGTCGCAGCGCACCGCGCTGCTCGAGGCGCAGCGCCAGCCCGCGCTCCGGCCGGGTGTCGGCGTACTGCAGGTCCACGGCTGCCAACCGGGGCGCGCTCCAGTCCAGCCCGTCACGCCGACGGTACCCGTCGAGCAGGCTGAGCTTGGCCACCCAGTCGACCCGGTCGGCCAGCAGTCGGGGATTCTCCGCCAACCCGTCGAGGACCTCGGCCCACAGGTCCAGGATCGCGCTCGTCATCGCGTCGGCCGGCCGGGGACCCGATGCGACATGGGCACGGGCCGCATCGAGGTAGGCCCGCTGCACCTGAAGCGCCGTGATCGGCAGTCGCCCCAGGCAGTCCAGCGGCTGCGCCAGCGACAAGTCGTGGGACACCTGGTGCATCGCGGCGACCGGGTCGGCAAGGGCGATGCCCAGGCTGGCTTCCCCGGCCTCGATCAGCGAAAGGACCAGGGCGGTGGTCCCGAGCTTGAGCAGCGTGGCGGTCTCGGAAATGTTCGCGTCCCCGACAATCACATGCAGCCGTCTGAACCTGGCTGGGTCGGCGTGCGGCTCGTCCCTGGTGTTGATGATCGGCCGCTTCAGGGTCGTCTCCAGGCCGACCTCGACCTCGAAGAAGTCCGCCCGGCTCGACAGCTGGAACCCCGGTCGGCGGCCATCCTGCCCGAGGCCGACGCGGCCCGCGCCGGTGAACACCTGGCGAGTCACGAAGAACGGCGTCAGGGCCGCGACGATGGCCCGGAACGGAGTGCGCCGGTCCATCAGGTAGTTCTCGTGCGTGCCGTAGGAGGCGCCCTTGCCGTCGGCGTTGTTCTTGTAGAGCACAATGGGATGACCACCCGGCAGGTGCGCCGCCGCCGCAGCCGCCCCGGCCGAGATGGACATCCCGGCCCGGTCCCACAGCACTGCGTCCCACGGGTTGGTGACCTCGGGGGTCGAATACTCCGGATGGGCGTGGTCCACGTACAGGCGCGCCCCGTTGGTGAGCACGACGTTGGCTGTGGTGCCGTCGTCCGTGAACTGCGTCGGATCGGCCTCCGCCCGGCTCATGTCGAACCCCCGGGCGTCGCGCAGGGGCGATTCCTCTTCATAGTCCCAGCGCTGGGCGAGGTGGCCCGCCCGCGCGGCAGCCACGGCGTACGCGCTGACGACCATGCCGGACATGCGGATCGGGTTTGCGTTGGGGTGGCCCGGGTGGGTGATCCCGTACTCGGTCTCGATCCCCATGACCCGGTGCACGGACATGCGCCCCAGCATAGGGCTGTGCCCAGTGGCCCAGCCGATGGTCAGCCCTCCCGGTGCACCTGACCGGGGTAGACGTCCGCAGGCGCGACCAGCCCAAGGGCGCGCCGCGCCTGGGAGCGGTGCACGTCATGGATCGACATCCGGGCGGCTGCCAGGGCTGCAGCGATCGCCGCCGCGTCGTCGGCGAAGCCCATGGGCAGGATGAAGTCGGGGATGGCATCCACCGGGAGGATGAAGTACGCGATCGCACCCGCCAGGACCGCCTTGTGCCGCCAGGGCGTGCTCCGGTCCCGCATCGCGAAGTAGGCCGCGACGACCTCCGGGACGAACGGCACGCGACCGGCCACGGCCCGAACCTTCCGCCAGAACGCGCCGTCCTCGACCTGGTCGGGATGCGACTCATGGAGCTTGCCCATCCCAGCCTCCTCCCCGGGCTTCGCAGCCCACGCCGGAGCACCGTCCCGCGCCGGTGCCGAAGCACATCTTGCCCCGCCGCCCAGAGCCCGAAACACCCCACCCCACCCAGGGAGTCCCTGCCCCGGCAACGCCCGAGGGCGGGTGCCCCATGTGAGGCACCCGCCCTCGGAATCGGCTTGCTGTGTTCAGTTCTTGTCGAACTGGCGATCAGCTGGACTTGGACTGGAGGTCCAGGATCTCGCCCTTGAGGATCTCGGCACGGGTGCCGAAGATCGCCTGCATGT
>JBAVLA010000009.1:0-6109 GCA_049688595.1 Candidatus Nanopelagicales bacterium
CCCCGATCGCCTCGGCGAACCCCAGCCGGGACCACAGCCCGTCGAGCAGCCACCCGGCCCCCATCGGCCGCGACCCGAGCAGCCGCAGACCGTCCGACGGCGGCAGCGCGGCCGGACCGGCCTCACCACGGTCCAGGAACCGGCCGATCGACTCGGCCAGCCGGCGCAAGCCCGCCACGTCGAGGGTGTCCGCCCGCCCGAAGCTGTGGATCACCTGCACCTGCGAGCGCTTGCGCTCCGGGTCCCACACGTTGTGCGCCAGCTGCACGTAGTCAGTCCGCGTCCCATCCCGGCGCGGCTTGCCCGGCGTCACCCGCACGTACATGGCACCCAGCCTACGACCCAGCCAAAGAATACCTCGTGCAACACGCCGCAACTCTGTATCTAGGACGCTAGACCGCCACCAACCACGAGAACCACTACATGGCGGGAACAATCGCGATCTACGAGGCCGCTACTGACCTATGAACTGTCGAACTCGGGTCTCAGTACGCCATTGGAATTGGATACGTCATGCCGTTACCCCCCGGCTCGTCGTGCGACGAGGCGGGGTGCGGATGCCTGCGAGCCTGCCCCGGGGGTCGCGGTCCAGGACGTCCGCAAGCGCGAGCAGTTCCAGTTGCTCGTTGGCCTCAAAGCGGCTCCGTGCGGGACCTGGACGGACGATCGCGCGGTGGGGGAGCGGGGCAGGGTCGCGGTTGATCCCCCATGTTGCGCGGTGCTCGGCCCACGCAGCTGCTTTCGCGGCCTGAAGCGGGGGTGGCAGTGCCCGGAACTCCATAGTCCGATCGATGACCCGCTGGGTGTATATATCGGTCGGCAAGGAGTCGATCCACCGCCGACGCACGGCGTCCTCGCTCAGGACTCCGGCGGCCGCCCTGCGTCCGGCCAAGCTGGCCTTTAGCAACTTCTGCTCAGCGAGGCTTAGCGAGGCGAACCTGGCTTGGTATACCGCTTCCCGGTGGGCCCGCTCTACAGGATGCAATCCCAGCCACCATCGCTGCGCCGCTAGGTGACGGGACGTCTGGTGCCGTGCCAGAGCGTCCTTTCGTTGCTTGACCCACCGACCCCTATGCAAACGAACCAACTCGTACTCAGCACGTTCAGCACCTACCTCGTTGACTCGTCGCGCGTGCTCGACCTTCGCCGCTTGCACCACCTCGTCCTTCGTTGAAACCGCCGGCAGGCGGACCCACTGACCATGTTCATCGCACGCAGCCAGACCCATCTCGGCCAGTAGCTGAAGCCGCCGGCTGAGAGCCCGAACCTGGCTAGGTGTGGGGTCGAGACTCGTGGGGTGGCACAGCCCTGCTGGGCGCGCAAGCTCCGCGCACTGGGCGGGTGGGGACTCGTGGGGTAGGGCGAGCCAGAGGTGGGTCAGCGCGGGGCCGAGGTGTGCGCGGAGCGCGCTGGGCAGGGGTGTGAAAGAACTAGGTGGGGCAGTAAGAGGCAGGGGGGTGGGGGTGACTGGCAGGGTCTGTGGAAGGCTCACATGGTGCGAGCGGCTGCCCGGCTCATCCGCGGCTGGGTTGAAAGACTCATGCAGAACTAACCAGCCTTCGTCAGAAAGCTGGTGCAGGACTTCGCGGAGGACGCGCCGGCTCGTCAGCCCTGTGTCGAGGACGAGGTCACGTTCGGGGCAGGGGACCGTGGTGGAATCCGTGCGGATCATGCGGTCCAGCAGCGTGTCCAGGACGAATCGCAGGGTGTGGCGACGATCTCGACCGTACCGAGTCCACACGTGCAGAAAGGCGGCCCTCACGGCCTGCACTGCGTCGTTTATCTCACCACCCGGTCGGGGTGGCTCGATGCGTCTGGGAGACTGGTGCGCGCGTTCCGCGGGCTGTTGCGCCGCTGCGTCAGCCACCGCCCGATTCCACACGTGCGCCGTCCACCAGGCCCGGCCCCGGGATCGGGCCTTGGACATTGCTCGCCCGTGGCTTGAGGTGATCGCCAACCACGCCTGATCAGCGGTGAACCCGCACGACACCATTAGAAACGTTGCGGTCTGCTCCACGCCCGATCGGGACTGGTCCGACCAGTTAGCGACCTGTGGGGGTGTGATCCCTTCCCGCAGATACCGGTCCCACGCATCGGGCAGCGCCCGGCGTCGGCGAGGCTCGGGGACGTCGGCAACCACGCCCGGCACCCGCCTGCCGGCGTGGGCGCTCCGCTGAACTGGCGGTTGGGGAAGGGATCGGAGGGCCTTGGGCAGCAGCCTGGCCGCCGCGCCTAGCCGGGGCAGCGGGGGAGTGGCCCCGGATCGGTGAGGGGCGCACAGCGGGCGGATCGCGTCGCGCACCTGGATACGGGTTCTACCCACCCGATAGGCGGTGCGCAGCTGCTCGCAGAACACCTCGAGCGCGGGTTGCTCTGCGCCAACGACGACGAAGACATGATGGTGCCCAGGGCGGCCAGACGCCCTAACCAGATGCCACAGGTTGCGCTCCGTGCACCACGCCACCAGATCCATCACGGGGGCGGCGCCGCGCGCCATGTCCACGTCGACTGCGACCGCCCCCGGCCGCAACCGACCGAAGAAGGAGGCGATCGAGCCACGGCCCACCAGGGCCAAGGCCTGCTCCAATGTCCCCGGGCGAATGCCGGGGATCGCCCCGTTGGCGGCATCCAACATCAACCACGACGCCGGACGGAACAGTGATTCGTCGATGACGCGCGCCGGTGGCAGCCCCTCGACGGAGTCCTGGGTAGGCGAGAGCGCCACGACACCCCGAACGGGGGCATTCGTGCCACACCCGCTTTTCTCGGGTGCTACGGTGGCTCCTAGCGTCTAGTGAAACCGCATGTGACCAGATTCTTGGCGGGACCGGGTCCGTGCGGTTTTCGCTTTCCCGGCAACGATCGCGTCACCGGTCTGGAGGGGGAGACCCCAGCCAACTTGTGTGCAGTATTCCGAGGCGCAGGCCTCCAGGTGCCGACCTTCGCCTGATAGTCCAGCGAGAACCTGTCGCGGGACTGGGGCGGGAATCGGTGCCATCTGCGCCAATCGTCGACGGGACGCATTCCGAGCACGGGGCGGGGCCAGCGGCCCGGCAGGCGGGACGACGGCGGGATTCTGACGGGACCGCGTCGAGCTAGGCTCGGCGTGTCGGGCACTCGATTGGCGCGGAAGCGCGTCGAGGGCTCCTGACGGGGGCTCCGCGGTGGCCAAGGGAGGCCAGTTCCACCCCGAGAGCTTCGGACCGGAGGACGCTTTGAGGATGTCGGCTGTGGCTCTGACCTGCGATGACGTGCATCGTCAGGACGCGTACGGGATTCTGGCCCGACGGGACGGGAAACTCTGGAGCGCAGGTGGGAGTGTCGAGCCGGCGATGTCGGGCCCCCGGTTCCTACGATTCGCTCGTGGACGTTCGCTTGGTTCCCCTGATGGAGGCCGCTGCGGAGTTGGGCAAGGACGTCTCCGGCCTGCGCAAGCGCGTCAACCCAAACGCGACCTCGCCTATTCTCAGCGACGCAACCCATAAGAATGTCGTCCTCGTTGATGGTGAGCTCATCGACAACCTCTCTACCTTGATTGCGCATTTCCGGGCCGAGCATGAACGCCACCGGTCGGTGGTGGAAAGGCTGGCATCCGTAGAGGACAAGCTCGAGATCGCCCGTCTGGAGCTGGGCGAGGAGAAGGCCCGATCGCGGGTCGAGCTGCAGGCCATGGCTGACGCTTTGGAGGCGGCCGGTACAGCTCAGGCCGCCGCATCGCGAGCCCTCAGGGAGCGCGTCAGCCGAAGCTAGGCTGCGCGCGGTTCTCGACGCGGACGGAACCGACTCACAACACAGATGAGATGGCCGCCAACGGCTTGTATCCACACGGCCCTCACGCGCCACGTCCGTGTGGATACCCGGGGTGGCAACCCGCCTACTCTTGGCGATTGCAGCTCGCGAACGACTTCGCACCACGATCACCTGCTGCTTCGGAAGTAGGGGGGCATCCAGCCGAGGTAGGCGGGGTCGGCGAAGCCGGTGATGTTGGCGATGGCGACGGCGCCGCGGGTGGTGGTGACCATCTTGCCGCCGCCGAGGCTGATGGCGATGTGGCCGTGTCCGCGGCCGATTCGTGAGCTCCACAGGGCGATGGCGCCGCGGGGTGGGTTGAAGTCGCGGGGGTGTCGTTGGGAGGCCGGGGCGTTGTCCCACACCATGTGTGCGGAGGGGATGGTTCCGCCGGGGCGGTGGTAGACGGCGCGGCCGATGAAGCGTAGGCAGTAGCCGGCGTCGCGCCACACGCCGACCTGGGTCAGGGCGTAGGCGACGGCTTGGCCGGCGGTGCGGCCGTTTCGGTAGCCGGGGGGCAGCATCGCGTCGACGCCGCCGGGGGGCAGGTCTGCTGGGGGGGTGTCGGTGTCGGCGCCGAGGTGCAGGGCGTGGTCGGGGCTGGTGGCCAGGGTCCATACGCGGGCGACGTAGTCGCGGGTCTGGGGGTATGGGGGGATGCCTCGGTGGGTCAGGACCGCGGCGGGTCCGGCGTTGTGGGCGGCCAGGGCCAGGCTGATGGTGCTGACCGGGTCGGCGTGGCCGAGGCCGGCGCCGATGACGGTGTCGAGCAGGTGGCACATGAAGCGGCCTTGGGCGCGGATGGCGTCGCCGGGGTCGTACGGGCTGCTGGTGCCGTCCTCGTCGTGGTCGCCGCCCCACTGGTCCCAGGTGTCGGGCATGAACTGGGCGATGCCTTGGGCGCCGGCGGGGGAGGTGGCGCGCGGGTTCCAGCTGCTTTCGGCGGCCAGTTGCGCGGCGAGCACGCTGGGGCTGATCCGCGGGCAGGTGTCGGCGGCGGCCAGGACGTCGGCCCGGTATGCCTGGGGCACGCCGGGGCCGAGGGTGACCGGGTTGGTGTCGGTCGCGGCTGCGTTGGTGGCCCCGGCCAGGCCGGTGAGCAGCAGGGGCAGTCCGAGGGTGACGGCGGCCCCGCCGCAGCCCAGCCAGCCGATGACTGCCATGGGGGCGCTACCGGGGCTGCTGGGTGGTGGCGGGGGTGACCGGGTCGGCGAGCACGGTCTGGATGACGGCCTGGACCCGGTGGTCGGCCAGCGCGCCGAGGATGGCGGGCAGGTCGCGGCTGGTGGTCAGGTCCCCGAGCTGTGGGGCGGCCAGGGCGGCGAGCACGTCGGCGGCGTCGTCGCGGGTGAGCAGGGCCCGGGCCCGCGGGTCGGACATGGCCAGCAGGAGGGGGAGCAGGTCGGCGGTCATCCGCCCGGCGTGGTCGGCGGTGAAGTAGGCCACGGGGACGCCGAACACGTCGGCCAGGGCCTCGACGAGGTTGAGCCGCGGCTCGCTGCGGGCCCCGGACTTCAGGTGCAGCACGTACTGCCTGGTGACCTGCTGGCCGCGGGCGGTGCACTGGTCGGCGACGTGCTGCAGCGTCCAGCGCCGCCCGTCCGGTCGGCTGGTGTGTTCGAACAGGCGGGTCAGCCGCTGCGCGAAGTCAACCCGCCCGCCCCACAGCACAGCGGCGTCCCCGTCGGCCCCCTGGGCGCTTGGTGGTTCTCGCCAGTTGCTGCCCTGCTGCTGCATGGGATGCATCCAAGCATCCCGTCAGTTTCCACACAACCACCCCCCACCCTCCTGTCACGCTCGGCTCGTGGGTGCTATGGTCCGCACGACGGCTTCGGGCATGGTTCGCGTCCGTATCCGCTGGCTGTGCAGTATCGTCAACCGCCTCCGGGGTGCGCCCCGTCGGCGACGAGGAACGGAGAGTGCGTAGGAGATGCGTCGTTCACTGTCGATCACCATCGCGGGGGTCACCGCCGGGCTGCTGGCGGGGCCGGTGGGGCCGGTGGCCGCTGACGTGGGCCAGCCCAGCCCGGTCCGCCCGCCGGGCACTGAGGGGCTTTCCACGCTGTTGAACTGGGGGATGTGGCTGGTCACGTTCGCCGGGATCGTGGGGGTGCTGATCGCGGCCGGGTCGATGATGCTGGCGCACCGCCGCGGTGAGGGCGGGGAGCAGGCCGCGAAGCTGGGCTGGGTGCTGGGCGGCTGCTGCGTGGCCGCCGCGAGCGCCTCCGTGGTGAATGTGCTGCTGTAGATGCCCACCGACCTGGCTGATGCCCTGGCCGCCTACCGCGGCTCGCTGCGCCCCGCCCACCCGGCCGAGGGC
>JBAVLA010000010.1:0-24334 GCA_049688595.1 Candidatus Nanopelagicales bacterium
GGCAAGGAGGGTCGGCGCTTCGTCCTGATGGCCCTGACGTCCGAGGAGATCGCCGCGGTCATGGGCGAGCCTGCGGTGGCGCCGATCCGCGCCGTCGCCGGGTTCGGCAGTGCGAGCACACCTTCCGAACGTGCCCGGGTCGCTCTCGAGGAGCTCGAGCAGCTCGGCGGGTTCCAGCGTTCGGTGATCGTGGTGGCCGCCCCAACCGGCGTCGGCTACGTGAACTACTCGTTCGCGGAAGCGGTCGAGTACCTGACCCGCGGGGACTGCGCCATCGTCGTGCCGCAGTACGCGCTGGTGCCAAGCGCACTGGCCCTGCACCTGACCCGGGACGGGATCTCCCAGCAGCGGCTCGTCCTCGAGGGGATCCGCGACCGGATCGCCGCCATGCAACCCCAGCTGCGCCCGCGCCTGGTGCAGTTCGGCGAGAGCCTCGGCGCGCAGGTCGCCCTGGACGTGGCCGAGGGGGACACCGCGCGGTTCGACGAGCTCGGGCTGCACGCAGGGCTCTACCTCGGCACGCCGTTCCGGACCAGCCTGTGGGCGCGCTGGTCGGCCGACCCCGGTTCGGTGGATCCGGGAGGCCTGCTGGGCCAGGTGTCCCAGGCCGGAGAGATCGCCGCGCTCCCGGGCTCCGTGCGCCACGTGCAGGTCGTGCACCACGACGACCCGATCACCAAGTTCGAGTACTCCAGCATCGTCCGCGCGCCTGCCTGGATGGGCCCGTCGGAGTCCCGGCCGCCGGGCGTGCCCCGGGAGACCGCGTTCCGTCCGGTGATCACGTTCATCATCACGCTGGTCGACCTCAAGAACGGCATGAACAGCCGGCCGGGCGAGTTCGTGCGGCGCGGGCACGACTACCGGATCGAGCTGGGCGAGTCGGTCCGGGCGACGTTCGGCCTACGGGCCACCCCCGAGCAGGCGGCGCGGATCGAGCAGGCCCTGCGCGACCGTGAGCGGGAGTGGGCGACTCGTCGGATGATCGCCAGCCGGTTCGCCAGGGCCCGCGACTCCGTGAGGGCCCAACTCGCCCGGTGGGGCCCGGACGCGTCCGACCCGGACATCGACGCACACACCGCAGCAGCCCTCGCACGGGGTGAGGTGACACCGCGCGCGACGGCCCCGAGAGTGGCCGCGCATGGCGACTGACGTCACGAGGGCGACCGGGACGCCGGTCCCCGCGCCTGTTCGCTCGGAGCACGTGACCGACCAGGAGGGGACACGGCGGCGGGCACCGGCGGAGCCGCTCGACGACCGGTGGCCCGATCGATTCGCGGCGCCCTGTTCCCGTCCTCCGCCCTCGTGCTCGTGGCGTCGGTGATTCCCGGCCTGCACCGCTACTCGCCCAGGCGGACGACGCCGTCTCCATGCTCACAATCCCGATCGTGCCCAACCTCGACTACGCCTCCCTGCTGGCCGTGGTCGCCGTTGTCCCAGCGGGTCCAGGACGACTGCCTGGCCTCGGACCGGCCAACGTACTTCGGTCGCGTGCTGCGTGATGCCGACTCGACTGGTGTACCTGCAGCACAACTGCGACCCGGTCGTGTTCTTCTCAACGAAGTTGGCCTACCAGGTGCCCGACTGGCTGCTTGCCGGGCAGCGGGGCCCGGACATCTCCGAGACGACGAGCTGGTTCCCGTTCGTGACCATGTGGCAGGTGGCCCTTGACCTGCCCGGCGCCGGCGCGATCTCCGAGGGTTTCGGCCACCTCTACTCCTGAGACACGGATAGAGTTCCTGCGGTGACCGATGCCCCCACGCCTGAAGCCGTGCCGCGCGGCCTGCGCACCGTTGCCGGGTGGTCCTGGCGACTCCTCGTCATCCTGGCCCTGGCGGCGGCGGTGCTCGTGGTGGTCGCGCGACTCGAGGTGCTGTTCGTGGCCCTGTTCGTCGCGCTGCTGGTCGCCTCGCTGCTGGAGCCGGGCGCGCGCCGGCTGCGCCGGGTGGGCCTGCCCCCTGCGCTGGCAACGGCGGCGGTGCTGCTGGCCGCGGTGAGTGCGCTCGTCGCCCTGTTGTTCCTGGCTGGCCGGTCCCTGGTGAACCAGGCTGACGAGTTCGTCGCAGCAGTGACCGACGGTTTCGACAAGGTCCGGGTGTGGGTCGAGGGGACCCTCGGGCTGAGCCTGGATCAGTTCGAGGGCACGATCGGCGGGTTCGCCAGTGGATTGGGCGGCGTGCTGGGCGGCGGCGAGGGCGGTGGGTCGCTGCTCTCCTCGGCCTTCGGCGCCGCGTCCACGGCGCTCGAGGTCGTGGCCGGTGCGGGCATCTCACTGTTCGCCACGATCTTCTTCGTCCATGACGGCCCGGGGATCTGGTCCTGGGTGACCTCACTGTTCCCGTCGGGAGCGGGCGGCCACGTGGACCGGGCCGGCCACCTGTCCTGGGTGAGCCTGTCTGCGTACGCCCGCGGGACGGTCCTGATCGCGGCGATCGACGCGATCGGCATCGGCCTGGGCGTCGCGCTCGTCGGTGTGCCCCTGGCAGGCCCGATCGCTGTGATCGTCTTCTTCGGATCGTTCGTCCCCATCGTGGGCGCGCTGGTTTCCGGCCTCGTGGCCGTCCTGATCGCGCTGGCCACGACCGGTCCCACCGCTGCGCTGCTTACGGGGATCGTCGTAATCCTCGTACAGCAGCTCGAGGGCCATGTCCTGCAGCCGCTGATCCAGGGCAGGCTCGTGGCCCTGCATCCGCTGGCCGTCGTGCTTGCTGTAGCCGGCGGGTCCTCCGTTGCCGGGCTGGTGGGCGCGGTGATCGCCGTTCCGATCGTCGCGGTGGCGAACGTCCTGGTGCGGTACTCGGCCGGCGTGAGCCGGGGCCAGGCCGAGCCGGTCGAGCCGGCCGAGCCGGTGGAGCCGGCCGAGTCGATCACCGGACCCGGACCCGGGACTGCGCCGATACCCTCACCTGGATTCACCCTGCCCTCGGAAGGTGGCACCACATGACAGAGCTGCGCCGGGCCGTCGTGATCGGCGGCAACCGGATCCCGTTCGCCCGTGCCGGCGGTGCCTATGCCCACGCGTCCAATCAGGAGATGCTCACCGCCGTGCTCGACGGCCTGGCGGCCCGGTTCGGGCTGGCGGGGGAGCGGCTGGGGGAGGTGGCCGGCGGGGCGGTGCTCAAGCACGCCCGGGATCGCGACCTGACGCGGGAGTCGGTGCTGGGCAGCACCCTGGCTGCCACGACGCCGGCGTACGACGTGCAGCAGGCGTGCGGCACGGGCCTTGAGACGGTGATCCACGTTGCGAACAAGATCGCCCTGGGTCAGGTCGAGTCCGGCATCTCGGCAGGTGCGGACACCGCCAGCGACGCCCCGGTCGGATTGAACGACGAGCTGCGCCGCGTGCTGCTCGACCTGTCCCATGCCAGGGACCTGACCGGTCGGCTGGCGGCACTGCGCCGGGTGCGGCCGGGGCACGTCAGGCCGGAGCTGCCGCGCAACGCCGAGCCGCGAACCGGGCTGTCGATGGGGGAGCACGCGGCGATCACGGCCAGGGACTGGGGGATCGGCCGGGAGGAGCAGGACGAGCTGGCCGTCGCCTCTCACCACAACCTGGCCGCCGCCTACGAGCGGGGGTTCTTCGACGACCTCGTCAGCCCGTTCCGTGGCCTGACCCGCGATGCGAACCTGCGCCCGGACACCTCGGTGGCCAAGCTGGCGAAGCTGCCGGTCGTCTTCGGCGGGCCGGACGGCACGATGACGGCGGGCAACTCCACCCCGCTGTCCGACGGGGCCTCGGCCGTGCTGCTGGGGTCCGAGCACTGGGCCGCCGAGCGGGGCCTGCCGGTGCTGGCGCGGGTGGTCGACGCCGAGGCTGCGGCGGTGGACTTCGTCAGCGGCGCCGACGGCCTGCTGACCGCCCCGGTGTTCGCGGTGCCCAAGCTGCTTGCCCGCAACGGGCTGACGCTGCAGGACTTCGACCTGGTCGAGATCCACGAGGCGTTCGCCTCGGTCGTGCTGGTCACGCTCAAGGCGTGGGCGGACCCGGTGTTCGCTGCCGAGCGGTTGGGCCTGGTGCAGCCGCTGGGCCAGATCGATCCGTCCCGGGTGAATGTCGCCGGTTCGTCGCTGGCCACCGGGCACCCGTTCGCAGCCACGGGCGGGCGCATCGTGGCCACCTTGGCCAAGCTGCTGCACGAGCGCGGCGGCGGTCGGGGGCTGATCTCGATCTGCGCTGCCGGCGGGCAGGGCGTGACGATGATCCTGGAGACCTGAGGGCTGGTCGCGCCGGTGTTCTCCACAACTTCGGTCACGATGCTTCAGGAAACCGTCGAGCCCGACATGCAGGGCCGTGACTTCGGCCTGCTCGGGATCGTCACGGCCCTGGCCATGCCGACGGGCATGGCCGTCCTCGGGCCCTTGGCTGACGTGGTCAGCGTCGAGAGCCTCCTGATCCGTTCCGGCGTTGTGACCGCATTGACTGGCTTGGCGCTCGCCGGTGGTGTCCCGCGGTCAGCGGAAGCGGTCGTCGAGGTCGAGCCCGAGTGATGCGGGCGGCGTGATCTGATCAGCAGACCGGCGATTCGGTTCCGGAACCCGTGATGAGGCCGGACGACCGAGACGCCCGCCGGCCATCAAGCGGGTCGCCTTCCTTCGGCCCTCGGCGAACGGACCTGACGCCTGGACCGGGTGCCTCGATCACGGCGCCGGATGCGCCGAGATCGGTGAACTCCCCCATCAGGACTTCGGCCCTGTACGTTGGTCCGGGAGGTGGGGCCGGTCCGCGGCCGGACAGCTGAGGCGGGGGGGCCACAATGGGATCAGCCGTTCGAGCGCGGTGCAGGGGGGATCGTGGGTGTGACGTACGAGGCTGCACGGGAGGTGTTGCAGGCCTGCGATGACCGGCGGTGGCTGGGTTCGGGTTTCGGCGACCCGCACTGCTGGCGGCGGGCCCTTCTGGGCGCGGCGCTTTCGCCGGCGGCGCTGTTCGCTGCGGGTGTGGCCATGGGCGCGGGGGTCGATGGGGTCGGGCCGTATCTGGCCGGCGTCCTCCTCCTCGTGGCTGTCCCGGTCTTGGTAGAGCTTCACGCGCTCGTCCGCGCCCGCTGGGTGGTCAGCCGCGCGGGGGCGGGGATACCCGGGCGGTATGTGCTTGCCCGGGACTGGTGGGATCACCCGTGCGTGGTGCTCTTCCCACCCGAGGGTGACGAGGCACCTTGGGGGTCTGTTGGGTTGCTCGACAGCCGCGGGGGTGCGCCGCTGGCCGGTGACGTGACGCTCGTGGGTGGGATCGACCCGTTGACGGGGCGGCCTCAGGTCGGCTCGGTCGTCGTGCCGAAGCTGTCGACGGGTCCCCTGTGGCCGATTGGTGCCCTCCGGGCTGTGCAGGTGAACGAGGGCCAGCTCATCGTGGAAGGCGTCGCTCTGAGGCCTGTCCCCAGCGGCGCCGATCGGGCTGGTGGGTCGTCCGGGGACGCCTAGCCGGCGGGGGCGTCCACAGGGTCGGCCCCGAGTCCGTGGGGCGCGGGCAGGGGCCGTCAGTGACGACATCTTCGGCGTCGACCCGTCCGCCGATCACCGGGTCACGGGATGGATCGGGGTGCGTCTCGGGTTCGTGCGTCCCCTCCTGTTCTTCTGCAGCCGCACCCTCCCGAAGCCCGTGGCTGCGGCGTGGATCGCCCTGGTCGTTGGGATGTTGACCCTGAGCGCGGTTGCCCAGGCGGTGGGATAGGCGGGCCTGCACCACCTGCTCGCCGACACCAGGGTGGTGCGCATCACGTCGATGCCCGGCAGCGGCCTGGCGTTTGAGCGCCGGGCCGACCGGGCCAGCGCCAACGCGACTGCGCCCGCCGGACTGCTGCGTGAGGTCCCGGCGTCCAGATGGCCCGGCAGGACCCGGCGATCGGGCGTTCCGTCGGCAGCCGGGGCGACGCCCACGATTGCCGGCCACGCCTGGTCGTTCGGCGGGTACGAGGTGAGCACTCGCTCCGGGCCGAATCGGCACCGTACCCCGGGACCTTGGTGGGGGACCTTGGGCCGGGAGGTGGGGCCGGTCCGCGGCGGGAAGGTCGCCGCTGGTGGTCCAGAGTGGGATCAGGGTCCCAGCGCCGTGTGGGGGTAGTCGTGGGTGTGTCGTACGACGCTGCACGGGAGGTGCTTCAAGCCTCCGATGATGAGCGGTGGCTGGGTTCGCGCTTCGGAGATCCGCACGACTGGCCCCGGGCTCTCCTGGGCGTGCTCTCGATGCCTGCAGGGGACCTGGTTGGGGTGATGGTCCTGGCCCGGGCGTCCACATGGTTCCGGTGGGTCCTGGCTGTCGTCCTGGCTGTCGGTCTTGTCTCGGTCTACCGCGAGCTCACGGTCCTGGTCGGTGCCCGTCGGGTCTTGACGGACGCAGGGGAGGGGATCCCCGGGCGGTATGTGCTGGCGCGGAACCCGGACGGGCCGTGCTTGGTGCTGTTCCCTCCCGAGGGCAGCTCTGGGGGCAGCGAAGCGCCCTGGGGCGCGGTCCAGTTGGCCGACAGCCGCGGGGGCGTGCCGCTGGCCGGTGACGTGACGCTCGTGGGTGAGCTGGACCCGCCGACCGGGCGCCCTCGGCTCGGGTCGGTCGTCGTGCCCGTGCTGTCCACGGGCCCGCTCTGGCCGACCGGTGCTCTCCGGGGAGTGCAGGCTGACGAGGGCCAACTGCTCGTGGACGGTCTGGTGGTTGCCGGAGCGCCGCGACCTGCCTCCGGCGGCACGGCTCGGACCAGCGGGGGGTCCGGGGACGCCCATCCGGCTCTGGGTTCCGCGGGGTCCACCCCGAGCGTGTGGACGCGAGCGGCCGCAGTTGTGTCCGACCTCTTCCGCGTGCTGGACCTGGACGCCGTGCAGGCGGCCGCGGGATGGGTCGGCGTCCTCCTGGGGCTGGTTCTGGCCGCGGCGGTCCTCGGCGTTCTCGTCGTGCCGGATCCCACGTTTGCGGCGTGGATCGCCCTGGTCGTGGTGTTGTTCGCCCTGCGCGCGGTTGGCCAGGCGGCGACCGGGGCCTCGCCCGGCCAGCGGGTTCGGGGTCTGGAGGTCGTCGGTGCCGACGGTGGGCGCCCTTCGTGGGGTGCCTGCGCGCTGCGCAACGTCATCGCCGCGGTCCTTGTCGCCAGCGTGGTCGGCATCCCGCTCCTGATGCTGCAATCCCTGCGGCGGCGGGACCGGCGCGGCCTGCACGACCTGCTCGCCGGCACCAGGGTGGTCCGCGGCACATCGTTGCCCGACGCCGGCCTCGCGTTGGCGCGCCGGGCATGATTCGCGGACCCGTGGGGGTGGGGAGCGGTGATGCTCCTATTGGAGTCATGCGGCATTGAGTCACTGGTAGTAGCGCTTGGCCACGGTGTCGTCGCAGCGGGTGCCACGTTCGATGCTGGGGATGGTGTGTCGCGCGTGGGTAGGACCGCTGCCACGACGTCGGCCGGCATGTCCAGGCACCGCAACCTCGCAGCCAAGTTGTGGGTAATCCCCGGGTTCAGCGCCCCTGAACGCGAACCTCGCAGCCAAGTTGTGCGTTATCCCGCCGCGCGGAGCCCCATAGGCCACAACTGAGCTGCGAGGTTTCCTCCACGCCGCCGCAGTTGAGGCCATGAGCCACAACTCAGTTGCGAGGTTTCAGCGCCGGACCGCCGCTAGGTGAGCGCCCGGACGCCCGAAAGGCCCTGGAGCTGGCGTTGCGCGAAGCGATCGCCCTGCACCAGCGCGCCATCGAGGTGGAGCACGTCGTCCTGGGGGTGACTCGCGACCCCAACCGGCTCGTGGTGGCGATCATCGAGACACGCATGTCCGTCGAGGACCTCCGAGCGGCCGCGCTGGCCTCCCTGGCTGACGCTGCCTGAGGTTGGCCCGCTCGGGAAGGGTCATTCACGGGCGTAGCCTTGGGCCACGTGGACGACCTTGCTGCGATCGGGTTCTCACGTCGGTGGGAGGCACTACTCTCGGAGAGCGATCCGTCGGCGGATCCGGGGCGCGTGCTGCGCCACGACGGGGTTTCGGTGCAGGTGCGCACCTCCGCCGGCGACCGAAGCGTGCGTCTGCGGCGGGGGCTGCCGCCGGTGACCGTCGGGGACTGGCTGGCGCTCGACGGGGAGCAGGCGATCGGACTGCTCGACCGAGCCTCGCTGCTGCGCCGCCGAGCCTCCGGCGGCGAGGAGTCGCAGCTCCTGGCCGCCAACGTCGACCTCGTCCTGCTGGTCATGGGGCTGGACCGCCCCATGAAGGCGGGGCGGATCCGTCGCGGCGAGGCGCTGGCCTTCGACGCCGGAGCTCACCCGGTGCTCGTCCTGACCAAGGCCGACCTGGCTGTGGACGTCGACGTCGTACTGGCAGTTGTCGAGGAGGACCATCCGGGACTCGAGGTGATCGTGACCTCCGCCGCTACCGGTGAGGGCCTCGACCAGCTGCGCGAGCGGATGGCTGCCGCGACCTCGGTGCTGCTCGGCGAGTCCGGTGCGGGCAAGTCGAGACTCGTCAACGCGCTCATTGGCGCGGACGTGGCCGCCGTGGGGCTGGTCCGAGACGGTGACCGCAAGGGCCGTCACACGACATCGAGCCGCCAGCTCCACCTGCTCCCCAGCGGCGGGGTGGTCATCGACTCGCCCGGCATCCGCGAGGTCGGCCTGGCGGGGGACGAGGAGTCGGTCGGCGCCACGTTCGCAGACATAGACGAGGTCGGCCAGGAGTGCCGCTTCGCGGACTGCCAGCATGCCGGCGAACCCGGCTGCGCGGTCGCGCTGGCCATCGAGGTCGGGGAGATCTCCGCCGATCGGCTCGAGGCCTACCGGGAGCTGTCGGCGGAGGCAGCCGCGGCTGCGCGGCGGGCCGACGAGCACGAGCGGCGCAGTCACGAGCGTCGGTTCGCCAAGCAGGTGAACCGGTTCGTTCGGTCCGAGCACCACAGGAAGAAGTGAGCTGGTGCGCGTGGCCTCAGGAAGGGGTGGCATCGTGCGATACCGAGTGCATCGATTCGACCTGCGGATGACGCGGGACCAGGGCCAGCTCGAGAAGTTCCTGAACGAGCTTGAGGGCGAGGTGATCGCGGTCGTTCCGAACGTCGCGGTGTCGTTCATGTGGGTGCACCGGGTGGACTTCGTGCTCATCGTCGAGAAGCTGGCCTGACACGCGTATGCCGCGCGTTCTGCTCCACGCAGTCGTAGCCATTCCCTCGAGGTTGCGCCGTCCTGCTGATCGGTGCTTGGCCCATTCCGTGGGCGATGGCGCCAGGGCGTCTCCGCGCTCGCAGCAGGTGGGTGTGCGGAATACCCCGGGGGGTATCATGGTTGAAGTTCGCATGACCACGGAATCGAGGATCGACATGTCTGTCCAGCCAACGCCGGCAGCAGGTGCCCCGCCCGGGCACGCCGGGTTCGACCTGCGCAGCTTCGCCCCGAGTTGGGGGGCTTCGGTGATGGGGACCTCGGCGCTGTCGGTGGCGCTGTTCGCTGTGGGGGAGGGCAGCCCGGCGTCGGGGATCACGACCCTGCTGTCGCGGGTGGTGCTCATGGTGGCGCTGGTGATGGGGGTCCTGGTGCTGGGAGCGACCGCGGCGCGCTGGGCCCGTCACACGGCCGACGCGCGGGCGGATCTCCGCCATCCGGTGAAGGGCGGGATGACAGCCACGGCCGCGGGGGCGCTCCTGACGTTGGCGGTGGCGATCGGCAAGGTGGGTCCCGGGCTGCTGCCGGGGGCGGTGATCCTGCCGGCGGTGGGTGTCCTGGCGGTTCTTGGTGCGGTACTGGCGCTGCTGATCGGCTGGGAGTTCCTGGCTGAGGTGTTCACCTCGTCGGATCCGGCGCTGGCGCAGATGTCGGGGGCGTGGTTCGTGCCGCCGGTGGTGACGATCATCACCCCGCTGGCGATCCTGCCGATCATCGCGGCGAACCCGGGCCTGGCCCCCGACCTGCTGGCGGTCGGGTGGGCGTTCCTGGGCATGGGGGCGATCCTGTACGTGGTGGTCACCGCGACGTTGTTCATGCGCAGCATCAGCCATCCGTTGCCGCCGGCGGGGCTGGCTCCGACGTTGTTCATCGGGATGGGCCCAGCGGGGCTGATGGGGCTGGACATGGTGCGCCTGGCGCAGGTGTCGGTGCAGACCGGGGTCGCCGAGGCGTCGCTGGTATCGGCGGTCCTGCCCGCTGCATCGATGATGTGGGGATTCGGGCTGTGGTGGATGGCCAGCGCACTGATCGTGCTGCGCCGCGGCTACGCGCGGCTTCCGTTCTCGCTGTCGTGGTGGGGTTTCACGTTCCCCCTGGCCGCGTGGACGATCGCCACGATCGTGTTGGGCCGGGCCTGGGACTCCGGTCTCCTCGCGACGATCGGGTGGGCCGCCACGGCGGGCCTGTTCGCGCTGTGGGCCTACGTCGCCGCCCGCACCCTGGCTGGAATCCGCTCCGGGACGATCTGGGCCCACTGAGAGGTTGCCCGGCCAAGAACCGAGATCGGACCAGACCACCCGTTGTCGGCCTCCCTGCGGCGCCTCGGCGTAGGGTCGCGTCGTGGTGACTATCCCGGCGCGCAGCGCGGAGCTGCCAGGCTCGCCGCTGCTGGAGCGGATCCGGGCGGCAGTGATCGGGGACGACCAGGTGATGCTGGGTCCGTACGGCCCCAGGCGGGTCACCTACGCCGACTACACGGCAAGTGGGCGAGCGTTGGACTTCCTCGAGGACTTCATCCGGGCCGAGGTGCTGCCGCGATACGCCAACACGCACACCGAGTCCAGCGGCACAGGTCTGCAGACCACCCGATTGCGGGAGGACGCCCGCCAGATCATCAAGGATGCGGTGCATGGTGACGACTCGACGGCGGTCATCTTCGCTGGATCGGGGACCACGGGTGCTGTCGACAAGCTGATCGGGATCCTCAACCTGCGCCTTCCGGCCGACCTCGATGCGCGCTACCACCTTGCCGACCAGATGCCGGCCGGTGAGCGCCCGGTGGTGTTCATCGGTCCGTTCGAGCACCACAGCAACGAGCTGCCGTGGCGTGAGTCGATCGCCGAGGTGGTGACGATCGGGGAGACCCCCGACGGGCACATCGACTCCGACATGCTGGCCACCGAGCTGGTCCGGTACGCCGAGCGGCGATTGAAGATCGGCAGCTTCAGCGCGGCCTCGAACGTGACCGGGATCCTCAGCGACACCCACGGCATCTCGAGGCTGCTTCACGAGCACGGGGCGCTGGCCTTCTGGGACTACGCCGCGGGCGCGCCGTACATCGACATCGACATGAACCCTGCGGCTGACCCGCTTGCCCACAAGGACGCGGTGGTTCTCTCCCCGCACAAGTTCGTCGGCGGGCCAGGCACCCCCGGGGTGCTCATCATGCGCAAGGAGTTGATGACCAACTCGGTGCCGGACGTGGTCGGCGGGGGAACCGTCATGTACGTCAGCCCAACCGAGCATCGGTTCCTGACCGACCCTGAGCATCGCGAGGAGGGCGGGACCCCCGCGATCATCGAGTCGATCCGGGCGGGCCTTGTCTTCCAGCTGAAGCAGGCGGTGGGCAGCGACACCATCAGTGCCTATGAGCAGGACTTCGTCGCCCGTGCCGTGCAGGCGTGGTCAACCAACCCGGCGATCGGCGTGCTGGGCAACATCGCCGCCGATCGGCTGTCGATCGTGTCGTTCACGGTGCGCGCCCCGTCGGGGCGGTACCTGCACCACAACGCGGTCGTGGCGATGCTCAACGACATGTTCGGCATCCAGGCCCGTGGTGGCTGCTCCTGCGCCGGGCCCTACGGACATCGGCTGCTGGGGATAGACCTGAGCCGGTCCGCGGAGTTCGAGGCGCAGATCTCCGTCGGCTGCGAGGGCATCAAGCCCGGCTGGACTCGGGTCAACTTCAACTACTTCATCTCGGAGGCCGTGTTCCGGTACATCGTGGAGGCGGTCGACCTGATCGCCAGCCACGGGTGGGCGCTGCTGGGTGACTACCGCTTCGACATCGCCTCGGGTCGGTGGAGGCACCGCGCTGGACCCATCGAGCCGCCGCTTCGCCTCAGCGACCTCGTGTACGGGCCGGACGGCCGGCTCACCTACCCGGACAGGCGTGAGCGGGCCCCAGAGTCCGACCTGGACCGATACCTGGAGGAAGGCCGGGACCTCCTGACGACAGCGGCACACTCCGCGCACCTGCCGCCAGCGGTCCTATCTGTCGAGCTGGCCGCGCTGCAGTGGTTCGAACTGCCGGCGGCAGCAATGCCATGAACTGACCACGCCCGGGTGCGGGCGTTTGCACCGGACTGGCGCACGCACGCGACGCGTGGCCGGGCGTGGCTGTGGTAGGCGGCACAGGTCAGCGCCTGAACGCCCAGATCCCGCACCGGGGCCGATCGCGCTACCGACCCGTGTGCGCCCCGCGGAACACAAGGACCGGGCACGGCGCGTGGTGCACGCAGAAGCCGGCCACCGAGCCCAGGTGCATGCCGGGCAACTCGCCGCGGCCATGGCTGCCGACCACCAGCAGGACTGCACCTTGGGCGGCGTCGGTCAGGGCGTGCGCCGGGCGGTTCTGAACTAGGCGTTTCTCGACGGGGACGTCGGGCTCGGCTCCAAGTGCCTCCTCGACGGATCGGTCCAACGCCTCTTGGGCAGCGTGGGCGTAGTCGGCTTCGGTGGCGGTTGGAGCCAGGAAGATCGTCCACGGGATCTCGTACGCGGTGACGACGCGCAGGCGACCAACAATGTGGCGGACATGGTCCGCGGCCCACCGCAGCCCCTCGATGCTCAGCGCCGACCCATCAACTCCCACCACGACAAGGGCAAGGTCCTCGTTGATCATGATTCCCACCTCCAACAACAAGCGTAGGTGCTCGACTCGAGGCGGGGAAGGGCCGCATGGCGTTGAGGACTCCCCCATGCGTGGGACGTCGGCGCCTCAGGAAAGGCATCGCCCCGTCACACGCGTATCGATCGCGTGCAGTCCGAATTGGTGGACTGCACGCGATCCGATCCATGCAGTGCATCTCGCATGCCGGATCCGAGCGACGGGCCCGGACCCACGCCCATCATTCGGCGTTCTCCCTGTCGCGCCTCACGGGTGGGGCCTGTTGTCCCGTCGGGTCCCTCGGTGCAGGGCTCGTGACCCTCAGCGCCTGGACACCCGCATCATCCAGGCGTGCTTCGCCAACCCGCCGGAGATCTCCAACAGGATGCCCTGCGTGACCAGGTCATCCTCGATGGTCGCGGCGCGGGCGTTGAGCCGGCCTGCGACCTCCTCCAGCCTGCCCTGCATCGCCGCTACCGCGTCGGCGTCGTGCTGCCACCCGGCGGTTGGCGCGGGCAGCGGGGTGGCTGCGGCCACCGTGGCCAGCCGGCCGTCGGGGGCGACGTCCAAGGTTGCCAGTCGCTCGGCGACATCGTCGTACCACAGCCGGACCTGGTCGGTGATCTCGTCGAGGTGCAGGTGCACCCCGCGGAACTCCTGGCCGGTCACGTTCCAGTGGTAGTGCTTGGCCTGCAGGGAAAGGTCGATCAGTTCCACGAGCGTGTCCTGAAGGGCGGTGCTCAGGTCGCTTGTCGTGGGTGCGCTCATCGGTTCATTCCTCCTCCGTGGATACACCGCGACGCTACTCGACCGGTCAGACATCGGCCAGCCGGGGCGCGGTCGGTAGCCTCGGGCCGGTGGCGCTCCGGGGAACAGCCAAGGCATCAGGACCCACTCGATCTACTGGGAGCGCTTTCGGGTGCTAGTGCCGGGATGCCGGACCGGTCCCGCTGGCGGTGCGGCCCGGGTCCGTGCCCACGCCCACACGGCCGATGCCAGGGCGGCTGCGGCTGCGAACACGAACAGGCTGCTGCCCAGCCCGGTGAGTGCCTGCGGCGCCAGCAGCATCGTGGCAGCCAGCGTCATGAGCAGGGCTCCCGAGACGATCTTGAGCACCCGGCCCTCCTCCGGCTGGAGGTGCCTGGCCCGCATCGTGACGACAGCGGCGCCGAACACCAGCAGTTCGTCGATGAGGAAGACGGCCATGTAGACGGCGAACAGGGCCATCGCCGTTGCGGTCGGGACCGCCTGGTCGGCCAGCATGCTCGTCCACAGCAGCGGGAGTCCGGCGGTGCAGGGCGTCTCCAGGAGGGACACGCCCACCGCCAGCGCCGCCGTCCCGGCCAGGGTGCCCGGCAGCCCCCGGTCCGCCCGACCCACCCCGCGCATCGCTCGGTAGATCCGCGGCCGCTGGGACGGTGAGATGGACAATGACGGGCCCACACCTGGGGCCAAGCCGTCCTTGAGCTGGAGGATTCCGAAGGCCATGGCCACGCCGGCCACGCCGATGCGGATCCAGGTCATCTGCCCGGCGTAGTCCAGTGCGCTGTACATGCCGACGACGTACAGCGCGTACATAGCGGCGGTCACCAGCAGGAACGTCGTGCCGACCAGGGCGACCCGGCCGCGCGACCCGCTGTGCAGAACGATCGCGAGGAGGACCGCCAGCACCCACAGCGAGCAGGGGTTGATCCCGTCGGCGAACCCGATCAGCACGGTGCTGACGAGCAGTGAGGAGCCTGTCAGGTCGACGGACCCGACAAGTGGGAGGTCGACGCTGCCGCCCGTCGCAGGTCCTTCGGGACTCGGTGGCGCGGTGCTCGACGAACTTGGAGAGGGCTCCTGCGACGTCGGTGATGCCGCCGCCAGCGCAGCGGTGACGACCGACTCGATCTCGGCCGCGACCGACTCGCTGAACCCGATCCAGACCTGGTCCCCGACGATCGTGACGGGCACGCCGGTCGGCTCGAAGCCCAGCTCCTCGGCCCGCTGGGCCAGCAGCGCCCGGTTCGCCTCGTCGTTCCAGATCTCGTACTGCTCGATCCTCAGCTGCGGGTGCGCCGCCGCGAGCTGCGCGAGCCAGGCGCGCTCGGCAGCGCAGTGCGGGCATCCCTCCCCGTGGAACAGGGCCAGGGTGACGGGAGCGTCCGGGGTGACGGGAGCGTCCGGGGTGACGACGGCCACGAACGGGACGCCGGCTGCGGCCTGGGCCGGCGCGATGAGCGCGCCCCAGGACCCGATCAGGACCAGAAGGCCGGCGAGGGCGGCCACGGCGCACGGCAGGAGTCGCCGACAGCCGCGTGGCAGCCCCCGGCTGGGTGCCGGCGGCGTGCCCCGGGTCATGCCTGGCACCTGGTGCACAGGCCCAGCAGCTCGAGTCGGTGGGTCACGTCAGCGAAGCCGTGCTCTGCGGCGACCCCTGCGGACCATTCCTCGACGGCAGGACCGGCGACTTCCATGGTCCGGCCGCATCGTCGGCAGACCAGGTGATGGTGATGCCGATCGCTGCACCGCCGATACAGGGTCACCCCATCGTCGCGGACCAAGGTGTCCACCTCGCTCAGGCCGGCCATGATCGCCAGGGTCCGGTAGACGGTCGCCAGGCCGATCTGCTGCCCCCGATCCCGAAGGGCTGCATGGATCTCCTGGGCGCTGCGGAAGTCGGGCGTCGTCGCCAGCAGGTCGGCAACCGCCGCACGTTGCCGCGTCGTGCGCGGAGTGGGTCGCCCGGCGCTGGTCAGGTCTGGCACGCCGCTCACGCATCCTTCCGGGTCTCGATCGGTGGAACTCGGTCCTTCAGCCTCGGCTTCGAGTCGACGGGTCGGGATCCTGCAGGGACTACAATACAACGGTTCTCATTCTGATATGAAGGAGCCACCATGGTACGTCGAGCAACCGCCGTCCTCGCCTGTGCGGCTGGCCTGCTCCTGTCGGGGTGTGCAGGCACCGGCTCCGGGGACGGCGACAACGCCGCCGGGGTATCCGTGGTGGCCACGACGACAGTGTGGGGCGACGTGGCGCGCCAGATCGTGACCTGCGCCGACGGCGGGCAGGTGACCACGCTCATGCCGATCGGTGCTGATCCGCACGACTTCGCGGCCTCGTCGGAGGACGTGGCGCTGATGGTTGCCGCCGACCTGGTGATTGCCAACGGCCTGGGACTGGAGGAGGGCTTGGCTGCGGCGCTGGAGTCGGCCCGGTCGGATGGTGCGACCATCTACGAGGTGGCCCCGATGCTGGATCCGATCCCGTTCGGTGATCACGGCGAGGAGCACGAGGAGGCTGAAGTCGGGGACAGCCACTCAGAGGACCCGCACGTCTGGCTGGATGCCGAGCGTGTGGCCACGGCGGCGGATCTCATCGGTGACGCGCTGGCTGAGCGGACCGGCGACACAGCGTTCAGCCAGTGCGGCAAGACCCTTCAAGCCGAGCTGACCGTGCTCGACGGTCAAGTGTCCACGACGCTTTCCGCAGTGCCCGCCGACATGCGCGTCCTGGTCACCGACCACGATGCCTTCGGCTACTTCGCCCAGGCCTACGACTTCACGGTGGCGGCGACCGTGATCCCGGGCGGCTCAACCTTGGCCAAGCCGAGCTCCGCGGAGATGGCGGCCCTGGTCGAGACCGTCGAGAGCACGGGAGTTCCGGCGATCTTCGCCAACGTCGCCAATCCACAGGCGCTCGTCGACGCACTGGCCACGGAGGCCGGAGATGTAGCGGTGGTGCCCCTATACGTGGGCAGTCTCGGGGAGCCGGGTTCGGGGGCCGACACCTATCAGGGGATGATGACGACCAACGCCGAGCGGATCTCCGCCGCGCTGGCTGGCTAGGCTGGCGCCGTGACCCTGCTGGGGTGGTTCATCGAACCGTTCGCGCTGGGGTTCCAGCAGCGGGCCCTGATCGGCGGGATCCTTGCCGGCCTGATGTGCGCCGTGGTAGGGACATGGCTCGTCCTGCGGGGGATGAGCTTCTTCGGCGACGCGTTCACCCATGGGGTGGTGCCCGGGATCGCGGCGGCCGTCCTTCTGGATGTCAACCCGATGATCGGCGCCGCCGTGGCCGCCGCGGCGATGCTGTACCTGATCGCGGTGGTCGGCCGGCAGACCCGTCTGGGGGAGGACACCGCGATCGGCCTGCTTTTCGTGGGCATGCTCGGGCTGGGGGTTGTGATCATCTCCAAGGTAGACAGCTACACCGGCAGCCTGACCACGATCCTGTTCGGTGACGCGCTTGGTGTGACCCGCCAGGACCTGGTCTGGCAGTCCGTCCTGGGCGCAGCTGTCATCGGTGCTTCGATCGCGCTGTACCGCCCGCTGCTGGCGTTGTCGTTCAACAGGCAGAAGGCCGAGCTGCTCGGGCTGCGACCCCGTATGGCGCACGCGGCCCTGCTGGTCCTCATCGCGACGGCCGTGATCGGCAGCTTCCAGTCTGTGGGAACGTTGCTGGTGTTCGGACTGCTCGTCGGACCCCCGGCGGCGGCGGCCCTGGTGTCGCGCACCGTGCCGTGGATGATGGTCGGGGCGGCGGTGATCGCCGTTGTGTCGGTATGGCTCGGGCTCACCCTGAGCTACCACCTCGGCACAGCAGCCTCCGCAACGATGGCCATCATCCCTGTGGGGATCTTCTTCACGATGCTGCCGGCGTCCAGGGCAGTCCACGCCAGGCGTCAGGCGCGCGATGACGCAGCAGCCGGTGTGGAGGTCGCGGCGTGACCGGGACCGGCCTGCTCGTCGAGGCCCACGACCTCGAGCTGCGGTACGGGAGTCACGTGGCCCTGGCCCGCTCGACGTTCCAGGTTCCCCGGGTCGGGGTCGTGGCCGTCATCGGGCCGAACGGATCAGGCAAGTCGACCTTCCTGTCAGCGCTCCCGGGGCTGCTCCCCGTGGCCTCGGGCACCCTGCGCGTCCTCGGCGTCGCGCCTGAGCAGGCGCGTCAGCGCCTGAGCTACGTCATGCAGTCCACGCCCGTACCCCTTTCCACCCCGATCACCGTGCGCGAGGTCGTCGGCCTGGGCAGGCTCGCCGAACTCGGGATGTTCCGGCGCTTCCGCGCCTCGGATCGCCGTGCCGTGGCCGAGGCGATGGAGCAGATGGGGATCACGGACCTGGCAGACAGGCACATGCACGAGTTGTCCGGCGGCCAACGCCAGCGCGTGGTGATCGCGCAGGGCATCGCGCAGAGCCATGAGCTCCTGGTCCTCGACGAGCCGCTCACGGGCTTGGACCTCACCTCGGCGGCCACCATCGACGCGCTGATCCACCAGCAACGGACGGACGGTTGCAGCGTGATCCTGACCACGCACGACCTGGACGAGGCCCGCGCTGCGGACTGGGTCGTCCTGGTCGGCGGCCGCGTGGTCGCCTCCGGCCCGCCTGCCCAGGTCTGCAATCGGCGCAACCTCGAGGTCGCCTACGGTCTGGGCAGCACGCACGCGTGGGGAGGCTTCTTCGACGACCCAGCCCATGAGGATCGCCGGCGTTGACCGCATCCGCCAGCGGCCGAGTGGGACGGCGGCATCACTGGCTCCGCAGCGGCTGGTCGTGGCGCGGGGCGAGGCGGATCTCCCGGCCGACGCCTCCTTCCACGAAGCGATCACCGTAGGCCCGACGGAACGCGGCCGTTGCCTGGTCGCCGGTGCAGTGGGTCGGCACGACGTGGGCGACGCCCAGGCTCTGCAGGGCATGGATGGTTCGCTCGATCTCTGCGGCGTCGGAGTACATGAGGTGGAACCCCCCGATCACCCAGTCGATCGGCCGGCCCGCAAGGTTGCCCGCGCGCTCGACGATCCGTTCGATGCCGGGATGGGCGCAGCCGCTGACAACCGCTGCGACGTCGCCGGAGTCGAGGACCAGTGCCTGCTCCGGGGGAGTGCTGTCGAGCATGCCGGTGGAGAGGATCCCCGGAGCCAGTGGGCGCGGCTCGGCTCCGACGACGACCACCTCGGCCGCCTGATGGCGAAGGTCTGCGATCAGGTGCTTGGAGAAGCCCTCGTGGACGACGACGGTCGCTGCCGGGTCCAGTTCCAGGAACGAGTCCATCCCGCCGACGTGGTCCCAGTGGATGTGGGAGAAGAAGGCCAGGTCGACCGACTCCGCGGCGATGCCGAGGGCGGCCATGTTCGCAACCAGGATGCGCCCGTTGCTCCCGGTGTCGAACAGGATGGTCCGACCGGCGATCCGGATCAGCGCTGAGAATCCCCACACGCTGCCCAGCCCCGGAAGCCCCGGGCGGTTGTCGGACAGGATCGTCAGCGTCGGCAGTGCTGTCATCAGGAGGTCCCTTCCACGGTCGGTGCCCACAGGGCGGCCATCAGGGCATCAGGAGCAGGCTGACGGCCATGACAGCCATGCCGGCCACGAGCCCCAGCAGGCTGTCGTGGCCCTTGCCGTAGGCGCGGCTGGCGGGCAGCAGCTCGTCGAGGCTGATGTAGACCATGATCCCGGCGACTCCGGCCAGCAGCATCCCCAGCACCTCAGCCAAGATGTCTTCACTCACGCAGCACCGCAGCATCAAGTAGGCCACGAGCGCGCCGAGGGGCTCGGCAAGGCCGCTCAGCCACGAGTAGACCAGTGCCTTGCGGCGGCTTCCGGTGGCGTAGAAGATCGGCACGGACACGCTGATCCCCTCAGGGATGTTGTGCAGTGCGATCGCGACGGCCACTGCCAGCCCCAGCGAGGGCTGCTGCAACGTTGCGAAGAAGGTCACCAGGCCCTCCGGCACGTTGTGGATCGCGATCGCCAGGGCCATGAACGAGCCCATCCGCAGCAGCCGCGGCGAGTATCCGTCCCTTGGAGGGGCCTCCGACGCCGTGATCGATCTGGCCAGGGTCACCGCCGCCGGGGTGTCCGGCAGCGGGGCGGCGGGATCGTGCAGCGGGGCGGTCTCGGCCTCGGTGTGGACCTCATGTGGGTTCTGCGCGGCCGGGATCAACAGGTCCACAAGTCCGATCAGCAGCATCCCGGCGAAGAACGATCCGACGCTGATCCAGTTCCCGCGCTGCTCGCCGAAGCTGGCTCGCAGTGCCTCGCCGCCCTCGACGAGGAGCTCGGCGAAGGACACGTACAGCATCACGCCGGCCGAGAATCCCGTGGCCACCGAGAGGAACCGGAAGTTCGTCCTTCTGGCGCTGAAGGCGATGAGGCTGCCGATGCCGGTAGCCAATCCCGCGAAGGTGGTCAGGGAGAAGGCCAGCGGCACCCCCGTCATGATGGCCTCCGGAGCCGTGCGCGGCCCAGCCCTCGGCAAGTACTGGATCCAATATGGCGATGCTAGCCCCGTGCCGTGCGCGGCCGCGCCTGCGGGACCCGAGCCGGCCAGAGCCGCCGCCCGCCAGGGTCAGCCATCGACCAGCATCCGTTCCAGCCTCGACCACATGCTCGTGACCTCGGCGGCGAGCCCGGTCGAGGAGGACTCCGGGAGGGTTCTTCCTTCGATCATCGCCCTCGTGACTGACTCGTCGTACGGCAGGATGCCGACGACCGGCACCACACGGTCCTGGCACATCGTCAGTATGCGTGCCGCGTTCTCGGGGTTGATGTCCGACTTGTTCACGGCTACCGCGGCGGGGATGCCGAAGTGCTGGACCATGGCCAGGACGCGGTCCAGGTCGTGCATTCCGGACACGGTGGGTTCGGTGACGACCAGCACGAGGTCCACGCCGGTTATGGCGGCGATCGCCGGGCAGCCGATCCCGGGCGGACCGTCGATGATGACGAGGTCTCGGTCGTGCCTTGAGGCCAGGTCCACGGCGTTCCTGCGGACCAGGGTGGTCAGCAGCCCGGAGGCCTCCTCCCCGATGCCCAGCGCCGCATGCGCCATGGGTCCGAACCTGGTCGTGGACGTGTAGGCCACGCCGGACACACGCTCGACCATGGCGATCGCCCCCGCGGGGCAGACGAGCTCGCAGACCCCGCACCCCTCGCACCTGTCCCGGACGATGGAGAAGTCCGCGGTGATCGCAGCGAACCGGCAGTGCTCAAGGCATTCGCCACAGCCGGTGCACAGCTCCTGGTCGACCTGGGCGAGCCTGACCCCGTGGAACGGCTGTTCGGCCTCGATCGTCGGATTCAGGATCAGGTGCAGGTCGGCGGCGTCCACGTCGCAGTCGGCGACGACGGCGTTGCGGGCCAGCGCCGCGAAGGCGGCCGTCACGGTGGTCTTGCCGGTGCCGCCCTTGCCGCTGATGACAGCCAGCTGCTTCATGCCCCGACCTCTTGCGCGATGCGTCCGGCCAGGCAGCGGAACCGCTCGGGCCATTCCGGCAGTGCCAGCGAGAAGGGCGTTCCGGTCGAGTAGAGCTCGGCTATCCTGCGGTCTTGCGGGATGCGCAGGATGATCGGGATTGACTCGCTCATGCAGTACTGGGTGACGGCCTCGTCGCCTGACCCGTGTCGGTTGATGACCACTCCGAACGGAATGCCGAGGTGCTTGACCACCTGGATCGCAATCCGGAGGTCGTGCAAGCCGAACGGGGTCGGCTCGGTCACGAGCACGCAGTAGTCGCATCCCTGGACGGTCTCCATCATCGGGCAGGCTGTCCCCGGGGGCGCGTCGTAGATGCTCACCGCCGTGGCCGTCGCCGCATCGACCGTCTCCTTGAGCGCGCTGATCACCCGGGCGGCTGTGGCCTCGCCGACATCGAGCAACCCGTGGTAGAAGGACAGGCCCGGCCCAGTTGACCTCTCCACCCTGCCGATGGCCCGGTCCCGCTCACTGATGGCTCCCGCCGGACACACCAGTGAGCACCCCCCGCAGCCATGGCAGAGGCTCTCGAAGAGAACCACGCGGCTGGGCAGCGCCGCCAGCGCGTGGTACTGGCAGACCAATGCGCATTCGCCGCAGAGGGTGCACGCGTTCTCGTCGATCACCGGCGTCTTCACGGTGACATCGCAGACGTGCTCCATGTCACAGCCCAGGAAGAGGTGACAGTTCGGCTCCTCCACGTCGCAGTCGACCAGCCGGGCATCCTCGAGGCTGAGGGCCAGGTTGACCGCGACCGTGGTCTTGCCGGTTCCGCCCTTGCCGCTGGCGATCGCGATCCTCATGGACGGCTGGCTCGGTCCCTGGTCACGCCGTCGCAACCCGGATCACCCATGGTGGTGATGGTGGCCGGAGTCGTGGTGTTCCCCGCGGTAGGCGTGCTCCTGGCACACAGTCTCTCTGCTGGCCGGCTGGAGCCGGCCGGACGCCCACAGCTTGAGCGCATTCTTGACGGACCCCGAAGCACCCACGAACACCTTGATCCCTTGGTCATCGAACATGCCGACGGCCCTTCGGCCGACCGCGCTGCAGATCAGCACCTCGCCCCCGTGCTCACTGATGAGGTCGGGCGGGAACCCCGCCCCGCCCAGATGGAGGGTCGTGTTCTGGATGACCTCGACTTCGCCGGTGATGCTGTCCACGAACGTGTAAGTGCCCGCCCTCCCGAAGTGCTCGCACAAGTGGTCGTCCATGCCCGCGTAACCCATCGTCGGGATGCAGACCCTCGTCATCTCATGCCCCCCGCTCCGTGGCCCGGGTGACCTTGAACGGTCGTTGACGAGGCTCGGTGCAACTGCCCAGAGATGCAGAGCTCGATCGCCTCGCGAGCCGTCCCCCGACAGCCTGTGAACACCTCGACCCCGGCCGAGTCCAGCACCTTCATAGCATTGGGCCCGACGTTTCCGGTGACCACTGCCTGGACCTTCCGGCCGGCGACCGCCTGTGCGGCTTGGATCCCCGCCCCGCCAACGGCCTGGGCACCGGGGTTCGGCGTGGCCTCGTACTCCATGGTGGTCGGATCGACGTACAGCAGGAACTGGCATCGGCCGAAGGCCGGATCGGTCGGATGTTCTAGCGTCGGGCCAACTGCGGATACTGCGATCAGCACTTAGGCACCCCCGATCCCGAAGTGGTGGACTCGGTCACAGATCCTCCTTCAGTCAGGTGTTCCTGACAGACAGTATGTCAGGGACACCTGACATTCCAAGTTCGGGGCGGTATCCTCGTACCCATTGGCTGTCGGATCAGACGGCAGTTGCATCCGAGGTGGAGCACGTGGTGGAGCTAGGTCTGGACCGCCGTGATGCCGTTCGCGCAGTCGAGGAAGCCATGGCTCAACTGCGCGAACAGCAGCAGCGACTCGACGTCGCTGTAGCGATCGCCCGGGGGGCCGGGGCTACCTGGGGGCAGATCGGCGCGGCGGTAGGAGTCACGCGCCAGTCCGCGCACGAGCGGTGGGGCCACCTGCAACGGCCGGGCTGCCCCCGCCCTGAGTGTCCATGTCCCGTGCACCAGCCTGGACGTGGGATCTGCGGATGTGGCCATGGCGCGGGCCGCGGAGCTGGGCGAGGTCTCCGGGGGCTCGCCGACCCGTGACGTGCCAGCGTCGCGGAGGGCCAGGAGCTCGCGGCTGGCGAGACTCAACGGATGCAGTGAAGCGAGGCCAGGCCGAAGGGGATTGCCATGGAATTGGTAATGGATTGCCTGCCCTGCCTGCTGCGGCAGGCTCTCGAAGCGGCCCGGATGGCCACCGACGACGAATCGGTCCAAGGGGCGATCCTCGACGAGGCGATGCAGGCCCTGGTCAGGCATCGCAGCTACGGCTGCGCGCCGGAGTTGGCCACCGCCATCCACGAGATCGTCAAGAAGCGCACGGGTCTGGCGGATCCCTACGAGGCGGTCAAGGCGCGTGACGTTGCGGCTGCCCGGCGGCTGGAGCCCTTGATCAGGCGCTTCGCCGCAGGCGGGCCTGATGTCCTGCTGCGAGCCCTCAAGGTTTCGGCGACGGGCAACGTCATGGACTCCGCCCTGTACGCCAACTTGGACATCGAGGCATGCGTGACTGAGGAACTTGAGAAGCCATTCGCAGTCAACGATCTGGCGGCCTTTGTCGCGGATCTGCGGAACGCTCGCGACGTTCTCATCATCGGTGACAACGCCGGCGAGACGGTGTTCGACAAGGTCCTGGCTGAGGAGCTGTCCGGGCACTGCGACATCTTCTTCGCAGTACGGGATCGGGCCATCATCAACGATGTGACAGCTCAGGAGGCCCACGCCGTGGGCATGGATGCGCATGCCACGATCGTGTCGACGGGATGCGGGGCGCCCGGAGCGATCTTGGACTGGTGCAGCCAGGAGTTCAATGCGCTGTTCAACCGGGCCGACATCGTGATCAGCAAGGGGCAGGGCAACTTCGAGGCCCTGTCCGGCGCCGAGCGCAGGATCTACTTCCTCCTCAAGGCCAAGTGCCCGCGGCTCGCGAACGCTCTGGGCGTACAAGTGGGTGAGTACGTCTTCAGGCTGAAGCCACAGTTGGCGTGAGGTTCGTACGGAGATGGCCAGTCCCGATACTCATGAGGGCACGGGCCAATCGGGGCACCGGATCGCGTTCGGTCCGGCCAGTCCGCCGGATCGATCCAAGCCTGCGGGGATCGGACCCCACATGAGTTGGATCGATCCGCTCACGGCCCAGCAGTCTTGGAGCGATTCCGGGGGCGCCGGCCGGGGGAGCCATTCCGGGGGCGCGATTCCGGGGGCGCTCGCCCGGGTGCGCCGGCCCGGGGCGCCGGGCCCGGAGTGCGCCCGAACTCCGCGCGCAGGATGGGCGGAAGCGTCTACGGTCGGGGAC
>JBAVLA010000011.1:0-6284 GCA_049688595.1 Candidatus Nanopelagicales bacterium
GGGCAGCCTCCTCCAGCGCCCGCCGGGCCGCGCGGGCGGCCGGATCGGCGGTCAGGAAGATCTTGGCCGTGGCATCCGGTAGCACTACGGTGCCGATGTCCCGGCCCTCGACCACGATCCCGCGGCCCTGCGCCAAGGTGTTGGCGACCACCTCGCGCTGCATCGCGACGAGGCGCTCCCGGATCGCCGGCACTGTGGCCACCGGACTGACGGCACCTGTCACCGCTACCCCCCGGATCGCCTCGCTGACGTCCACGCCATCCACCGCGATCGCCGGGGCGTCCGGGTCGGTCGTCGAGGTCAGCGTCGGAACCCCCGAGAAGGCGGCCACGGCGGCCGGATCGTTGACGTCCACGCCGCGCTCCAGCATGTACCAGGCCATCGCCCGGTACATCGCGCCGGTGTCCAGGTAGGCAAGGCCCAAGGCCCTGGCCACCCCCTTGCTCGTGCTGGACTTCCCACTGCCGGAGGGGCCATCGATGGCAACGACCGCGTGCAACGTATCCACGTCGCCCCACCCTAGCGGCGTGGAAGGCCCGAGGCATCGGATGAGGGAGCGCAGCGCGTCGGGTTTGCCGCCCCGTCAGGCGATGCGGGTCAGGCCCGGACGTCCCACCCGCGATCGCTCAGGGCCGCTGCCAGCGCGGGCGCGGCGCCCCGGGCGACGCTGATCTCGACCACACCGGTCGGCCGGCCCAGGACATGCTCGATGCGGACGTCCTCCACCGACAGGCCGGCATCGGCCACGGCGGCGAACAGCCGGCCCAGCTCGCCCGGCTGGTCCCGGATGGCGACGGGCACGACAGCCATCGGAGCAGGTCGAGCCCCGTGCTTGCCCGGCACGCGGTCCCGCCCCGCGTTCCCGCGGCGCAGCACCTGGGCGACCACGTCCGCACCCCCCTGCTCGATGGTGACCAGGGCGTGGAGCAGGCCATCGAGGTCCTGCTGCAGGGCGCTGAGAACCGCCGCCACGGGAGCAGCGTTCGCGCTGATGATCTCGACCCACAGGCGCGGGTCGGACGCCGCGATCCTGGTCATGTCCCGCAGTCCCTGCCCAGCGATGGACACCGTCGTCTCCGAGGAGTCCAGCAGGCGCGCGGCCAGCAGCGAGGAGATGACCTGCGGGGCATGTGAGACCACGGCCACGGCCCGGTCGTGGTCCGCCGGTGCCATGACGATCGGCACCCCCCGCGCCGCGAGCACCAGGGCACGCACGGCATCAAGTGCGTCTTCGGTCGCACTCCCGTGCGGCGTGATGACCCACGGCCGGTCGTCGATCAGGTCGGCCCGGGCGGCTGCCGGCCCGGAGACCTCCCGCCCGGCCATCGGATGGCCTCCGACGTATCGGCGAACGTCTGCCCCAGCGGCCACGAGCGCCCCGTGCACCGGCACCTTCACCGAGGCGACGTCGGTCACGACGGCGTGCGGGTGACGCCGCAAGGCATCGGCGACGACGCCAGCTGTGGCCGCAGGCGGCACCGCAACCACCACCATCCCTGGGCTCCGATCCGCCGGAGCACCTTGCCCGGCCCCGCGCTGCAACGCGATCCTGAGCGCCTCTGGGTCCCGGTCGGCCAGCCACATCTCAACGTCGAGCCGACGCAGCGCGAGGGCGATCGACGTCCCGATGAGCCCGGTGCCCACCACGAGGACCGGCTGGGGCAGTACGGTCATTGGGCCAGGTCCACCCGCAGGGCTTGGGCACCACGCATGTACACGTGGCTGACGTCCCGGCGTTCGAGGTCGCTCTCGACCAGTGCCATCACGCGGACCACCCGGGGCATTGCGCCGACAACGGGGATCTCCTGGGCGCAGATCAGCGGGACGTCTGCCAAGTCCAGGAAGCGGGCAGCAGCTGCCGGGAACATGGAGACCAGGTCAGGGGTGGCGGTGAACAGCACCCAGATCAGATCCTCAGGGGCCAGCCCGTTGCGTGCGAGCATCGCAGTGACCAGCTCGACGACTGCATCACGCATCTCGTCGGCGTCGTCCGCGCTCAGGTGCGTGGCACCACGCACGGCCCGCACGGCCATCTCCGGTCTCCCTTCGCCTGCTGCCTGGTCGCCGCACGCAAGCCTAACGGGCGACGGGCCCGCACGATCTCCGGTCGACAGCGGGATCGCCCTTGGCGCAGCAGGAGGGCTGCCGGTTCTGGCGGCAGCTACAAGCCAACCTCCGTGTAGAGCGCACGCGCCTCGGCCGCGGACAGGACGCGCACCGTCCCGGGGCGTTGCTGGCCCAGCGCGATGGGCCCGATCCGCGTTCGTACCAGTGCCAGCACGGGATGCCCCACCTCGGCGAGCATCCGGCGCACGATGTGGTTGCGCCCCTCATGCAGCACGATCTCCACCAGCACCTGACCCGGCACGCTCTGCAGGACGCGGAACGAGTCCGCCCGCGCGGGGCCGTCCTCGAGCTCCACCCCGGCGACGAGCTGGCGACCGACGGACCGTGCCACCGGGCCGGCCACGGTGGCCAAGTAGGTCTTGGAGACGCCGAACGAGGGATGGGCCAGCCGGTTGGCCAGCTCCCCGTCGTTGGTCAGCAGGATCAGGCCCTCGGTGTCCGCGTCCAGCCGGCCCACGTGGAACAGGCGCTCGGATCGGTCGGCGACCAAGTCGCCCAAGCAGGGCCGTCCCCGGTCGTCGGACATCGACGACAGCACCCCGCGGGGCTTGTTGACGGCCACCACGACGATCCCAGCCGCGGTTGGCACCCGTTGGCCGTCGACGCGGATCACCGCGGTCTGCGGATCCACGCGCAGGCCCTGCTCGCGCACGAGACGACCATCCACCTCGACCCGGCCGGAGGCGATGAGCTCCTCGCATGCCCGGCGGCTGCCCAGCCCCGCGGCGGCCAGCACCTTCTGCAGCCGGACGCCCTGCTCGCTCATGGGAGATCCACCAGGTCGCCGATCTGGTCGTAGCTGGGCACGTGCTCGGACAGCGACGGAAGCCCGGAGAGGTCGCGGATGCCCAGCCGTTCCAGGAAGTACGGGGTCGTCCGCAGGAGGAGGGCCTGGCCGCCCGGCTCCACGCCGGCCTCCTGGACCAGTCCCCGGGTGATCAAGGTGCGCACCACGCCGTCGACGTTCACTCCACGCACCGCGCTGATCCGACCCCGCGAGATGGGCTGCCGGTAGGCGATGATCGCAAGGGTCTCCAGCGCGGCCTGCGTCAGCCGTGCCTGCTGGCCATCGACGACGAACCTGCTCACGACGTCGGCGCACGCGTCCCGGGTGTAGAACCGCCAGCCGCTGGCGACCTCGCGCAGGTCGAACCCCCGGCCATCCTCGGTGTACTGGGCTGAGAGACCCCGGACGACGGCTTCCACCTGATCGACCGGACGCCGGACCACCGTCGCCAGCGAGATCAGGTCCACCGGCTGGTCGGCCAGCAGGAGGACGGCCTCGCAGGCTGCTTCGAGCGTGGGGGCCCCCAGCTCGTCGACCAGCGGCACCTCTGGCTCATCCGGCCCGTCCGGTCCTCCAACGCCGATCGGCTCGCCATCCATCACTGTCCCTCCTCGTGCTCGGCCCTGGCCCCGTGCTCGGCCCTGACCCCATCGTCGGCATCCATCTGGGCATCCGAGTCCGGGCCGGTCCAGCGCACGGTCAGGTCCCCGAGCGCGGCCGCCTGCTCGAGGGCGACCATCCCGTCGCGGTACAGGTCGAGCAGCGCGAGGAACCTGCCGATGACCACGAGCCTGCTGGGTGCGTCGTCGGTCAGGGACCGGAACGAGGCCGTTCCGCGGCGCCGCAACCGCTCGATGAGGATCGCGGCCTGCTCGCGAACGCTGACCGCCGGGGCGTGCACATGCTCGACCGACACCTCCTCGGCCGGCTTCGGAGTGAACGCCGCCTCAGCTATGGCAGCGAACTGCTCGGGTCCCAGGCCGAGCAGCACCTCCGGCAGCTGGTCGGCGAGCCACGGCTCCAGCCCAACGTCCCGCGGGCGGCGCCGGGCCGCCTCGGCCAGCATCGCGTCCAGGAGCGCGGCCACCTCCTTGAAGGCTCGGTACTGCAGCAACCGCGCGAAGAGCACGTCGCGGGCCTCCAGCAGCGCCAGGTCCTCCTCGTCCTCGACCGTGCCGTCGGGCAGCAGCCGCGCGGCCTTGAGGTCCAGCAGGGTCGCCGCGATCACCAGGAATGCGGTCGCCTCGTCGAGGTCCCACTGCTCACCTTGGGCCCGGACGTGGGCGACGAAATCGTCGGTGACGACGTGCAGCGAGAGCTCTGTGACCTCGATCCGGTGCTTGCTGATGAGGCTCAGCAGCAGGTCGAACGGACCCTCGAAGCCGGCGACCCGGACGGAGAACGACGTCCGGGCCTCATCCCGACCGTCGGCCGCTTCCGCGTCGCCGACTGCCTCGGCCACGCCGGCAGCGACCTGTGTCACCCGATCACCCGAACGCCAGCTGCTCGGAGGCCTCCTCGCCCTCGGCTGCGGTCCGGGCAGCGATCAAGTCGGGGTCGACCGATCCCGGGTCGATACGCGCCAGCACCTCGCGGGCGAGCTGCCGGTACGCCTGCGCAGGGGCGCTGGTCGGGGCGTAGGCAGTGATGGGGACTCCGGCCACGGTCGTCTCAGGGAACTTGACCGTCCGGCTGATCACCGAATGGAAGACGTAGTCGCCGAAGGCATCCACGACCCGGGCGAGCACCTCGCGGGCATGCACCGTGCGGTCGAACATCGTTGGAAGGATCCCCGCGATCTTCAGCTCCGGGTTGGTCCGCTCCTGGATCTTGGCGATCGTGTCGGTGAGCATCGCGACCCCCCGCAGGGAGAAGAACTCGCACTCCAGCGGGATGATCACGTATCCCGACGCGGTGAGGGCGTTGACCGTGAGCAGGCCCAGCGATGGCTGACAGTCGATCAGGATCACGTCGTAGTCGTCGAGGATGGGGCGCAGCACCCGGGACAGAGCCTGCTCCCGGCCGACCTCCGAGACAAGCAGGAGCTCAGCGCCCGACAGGTCGATGTTGGCCGGCAACAGATCCATCCCGGGGACCGGCGTGGGCCGGATGATCTCCCGGGCGGTCACCTCCCCCGTGATCAGCGCGTCGTATATGGTCCGCTCGAGCGTGTGGGGATGGATGCCCAGACCGGCCCCGAGGGCACCCTGCGGGTCGAAGTCGACGAGCAGCACCCGCCGGCCGTACTCGGCCAGGGCTGCGCCCAGGTTGATCGTGGTCGTGGTCTTGCCGACCCCGCCCTTCTGGTTGCACAGGGAGATCACGTCGGCCGGGCCAGTCGAGGCCCGGGGCCCGGGGATCGGCAACTCGGGCATGGGCCGTCCGGTCGGACCATGACCTGCGCTCGTCTGGGCGGTATCGGTCATCTGCTCTGTACCTCCTGGCAAAACCTGCGCCCAGCGTAGTTGACCGCGGGCCCGGCTCCGCACATCCCAGCGGCGCCGTGGCGTTGGCTGCGCGACTCTCCCCGCAACGCCGGGGTCGCCCGGGCGACCTCAGGCGCGGGCCCGCGGATGGGTCAGGGCGTACACCTCGCGCAGGTGCTCGACCGTGACCTTCGTGTACACCTGCGTCGTCGTGACCGAGGCGTGCCCCAGCAGCTCCTGCACGACCCGCACGTCTGCCCCGCCGTCGAGCAGATGGGTCGCGAACGAGTGGCGCAGCGTGTGCGGGGAGACCTCAGCGGTGACTCCGGCCCGCTCGGCTGCGCTGCGCAGGATGGTCCACGCGCTCTGCCGGGACAGCCGCCCGCCACGGGCGTTGCAGAACACGGCCGGCTCGGCGCCGGTCAGGAGGCCGGGTCGCACACGCACCAAGTAGGCCGACAGCGCCTCGCGTGCCTTGCTCCCGACTGGCACGGCCCGCTGCCGGCCGCCCTTCCCGTGCAGGAGCGCGGTCCCGCTCGCCAGGTCGAGGTCGTCGAGGTCCAGCCCCACGGCCTCACTGATGCGCGCGCCCGTGCCGTACAGGAACTCCAGCAGCGCCCGATCGCGCAACCCCAGCGGCTCGGCGGCGACCCCGCCGACACCGGTAAGGATCGCCTCCACCTCCGCCACTGTCAGCGCCTTCGGCAGCCGCTTGGCCGCCGGAGGTGGCTTCACCTCGCGCCCGGGGTCGGTGGGGCTCAACCCCTCGTCCTGGGCGAACCTGTGGAACCCGCGGACCGCGACGATCGTGCGTGCAGCGCTGCTCGCCGACAGCGGCGGGTGGGCCTGGCTGCCCTGGCGCAACCAGGCGAGGAACTCCCCGATGTCGGCCTGGCCGACCTGCTCTGTCGATGTGATGCCCCGCGACAGGCAGAACTCCAGGT
>JBAVLA010000012.1:0-3563 GCA_049688595.1 Candidatus Nanopelagicales bacterium
GCCCGACCCCTGGCTGGCCCCCGAGTGGGGCACCACGGCCTGCGGGGTCCTCGTCGCCGCCGCCTTCGTCGGCCTGGCCGGAGGTGCCTCGCTGGCGATGCCGCTGGCCCTCGAATGGCCGCAGCCCGGGGCGGTGCCCGCCCTCGCCATCCTGCTGGCAGCCGGACCGGCGTGGTGGACCCCGCGGCCACCAGACTCAGCGGTGATGGCATGAACAGCGGCATCCGGTTCGAGCACGTGAGCGTCCGCTACCCCGGGGCGCCGCAGCCCACGCTCCGCGACGTCGACCTGACTGTCCCGGAGGGTGAGCTGGTCCTGGTGATCGGCCGGACCGGCAGCGGCAAGTCCACGCTCCTGCGCTGCATCAATGGCCTGGTCCCCCACTTCTCCGGGGGGACGCTCTCCGGGCGGGTCGTCGTCGACGGCCGGGACACTCGCACGCATCCGCCGAGGGAGTTGGCCGACGCGGTCGGCGTGGTCGGCCAGGACCCCATCGCCGGTTTCGTGTGCGAGATCGTCGAGGACGAGCTGGCATACGGGATGGAATGCCTAGGGGTGGCGCCCGACGTTATGCGCCGTCGCGTCGAGGAGACGCTGGACCTCCTCGGCCTGGCTCCGCTGCGGAACCGCCCGCTGACCGCACTGTCCGGCGGGCAGCGCCAACGGGTGGCGATCGGGGCGGCGCTGACCACCCACCCGCGCATCCTCGTGCTCGACGAGCCGACGTCGGCGCTTGATCCCGGCGCCGCCGAGGAGGTGCTGGCCGCCCTCCAGCGCTTGGTCCACGATCTCGGCATGACCGTCGTGCTGGCCGAGCACCGGCTGGAGCGGGTGGTGCAGTACGCCGACCGGGTCCTCGTAGTCGAAGCCGGCAGGGTCACGAATGGCGAGCCGGCGCAGATGATGGTCGGCGCCCCGGTCGCCCCACCCGTGGTCGAACTCGGCCGCCTGGCTGGCTGGGATCCGCTCCCACTGTCGGTCCGGGATGCCCGGCGGGCTGCCGGGCCGCTTCGGGCGAGGCTGCGTGCGCTGCCCCCGCTCGCTGTCGGCTCACCTGACGGCCCGATCGCCCACGAGTTCGACCGCGGTCACGTTCGCCTGCAGCACCTGGCTGCCGGCTACGGCCGGACGCCGGTGCTGCGCGGCATCGACCTCGACGTAGAACCGGGCGAGGTCCTGGCGCTGATGGGTCGCAACGGATCGGGCAAGTCGACCCTGCTCGCGGCCATGGCCGGGATGCTGGCCCCGACGGCTGGATCAGTGCGCATCGGCGGGTCGGACCCCGCTCGCCTCGTCGGCCAGTCGTTGATCAAGGCGGTGGGACTGGTCCCCCAAGAGCCCACTGACCTGTTGTACGCCACGGCTGTCGTGGCCGAGTGCGCCGCTGCTGATGCCACGGCCGGGGTCGCACCGGGCACTGCGGCTCGGCTGCTGGCCGACATTGCCCCAGGCATCCCCACGCAGGCGCATCCGAGGGACCTCTCGGAGGGCCAGCGGCTGGCCCTGGCGCTCAGTGTCGTGCTCGCCGCGGATCCGCCCGTGGTGCTCCTGGACGAACCCACCCGAGGGCTGGACTACGGCGCCAAGCGCCGACTGATCCGCCTCCTCCACGGCCTGAGGAGCCAGGGCCACGCGGTGGTCATGGCCACCCACGATGTCGAGCTGGTCGCCGAGGTCGCCACCCGGGTCGCGGTCCTTGCCGACGGCGAGGTGGTCGCCGACGGGTCAACCGGGCAAGTCGTCAGCGGATCCCCGCTGTTCGCCCCGCAGGTGGCCAAGATCCTGACCCCCGACCCCTGGCTGACGGTGGGCCAAGTTGCCCATGCCCTGGCGGCGTCGGGATGAGCACCCACCCCGCCGCCAGCACGAAGGCCAACCAGATGGGGACGGCGACCGCGGGCCGCGTGGACGCGCTGCATCTGTCCCGGCGCAGCGGCCTGGCCATCGCGGCGACCAGCGCGGTCGGGCTCCTGGCCTTCGTGTGGCCGATGGTCGCCGCTCGCGGGTCGGAGGTCCTCGCCCACGCCACCGATGCCCCGGCGTTCTTCGGCCTGCTCGTGCCGCTCCTGCTGGGGGTGACGCTGAGCCTGGTCGCCGACGGCACGATGGGTGCCAAGGCCGTGGCCCTGCTTGGGATGCTGGCAGGCATCTCCGCGGCACTGCGAGCTGTGGGGACCGGGATCGCCGGACTCGAGCCGATCTGGATCGTGGTCGTCCTCGGCGGCTACGCGCTGGGGGCCGGGTTCGGCTTCGTCCTCGGGGCGGTCTGCCTGATCGCCTCCGCGATGCTGACCGGCGGGGTCGGCCCCTGGCTGCCCTTCCAGATGATCGCGGCGGCCTGGGTCGGCCTGGGAGCGGGCATGCTCCCACGCCGGCTGCCTGGGCGGTTCGGGATCGGCCTGCTCGCCGCGTACTCGACCATCGCCGCGGTCGCCTACGGCTGGCTGCTCAACCTGTGGTTCTGGCCAACGATGGCCGGCCTGCCCGAGGCGATTGCATTCGCACCGGGAGCCGGCGCGCAGGTGAACCTCCAGCACTGGTTCATGTTCAACCTGGCCACGAGCCTGGGATACGACATCCCGCGCGCAGTGCTCACCTGTACGGCGATCCTGCTGGTCGGCCGACGAGTCCTCACTGCGCTGAACCGCGCAGCCCGGGTGGCTGCCTTCGATGCCCAGCCGGCTTTCGCCGTGATGGGTTCGGGACCGGGGCCCGGCTGATGCGGGTGCGACTCCTGGGCACGGGCAGCGCCGACCGATGGCCGAATCCGTGGTGCTCATGCCCCAGCTGCGCCTGGGCACGGGCATCCGGCTCGATCCGGCAGCGCACGAGCGTCCTGGTCGACGGGTGCCTCCTCATCGATCCCGGTCCGGACATCGGGTCCTGCGGCGTCGACCTCACGGGCGTGCGGACGGTGCTGATCACGCACGCCCACCCTGACCACCTGGATCCCAGCTTCCTCCTGGCGTGGACGTGGGGGCATGCCCACGCGCTGACAGTTGCTGGCCCGCCCGAGGCGATCGGAGCGTGCCGGCCCTGGGTGGGCCCGGACGCTCTGGTTGAGTTCCGCGAGCTCGTCGCGGGGCAGGAGCTGCAAGCCAGGCGCTCATCGCCAGTCACGGGCGATGCTGCGGACGACCGGCTCCGGATCCGCTGCCTTCCCGCGGCCCACGCCACGGACGGGGGGCACGCCCACGACGGCACTGCGATGCTGTACGAGGTCGTGGGCGACGCCGCGCTGCTCTACGCGACGGACACCGCCGAGCTGCCCCACTCGGACTTGCGTGGGCAGTACGACCTCGTCCTCCTCGAGGAGACCTTCGGGGACCGCACCGACCACGGGACGGCGCACCTGGACATCGCCGGATTCCGGCGCGAGGTCACCCGCCTGCGCGCGGCCGGGCGGTTGGCCCCGACCGGAAGGATCGTGGCCGTGCACCTGTCGCACCACAACCCGCCCGACGTCGATCGTCGGCTGGCTGCCATCGGTGCGGATGTGCTCCCGGACGGCTCGGAGCTCGTGGTCCCGGCGACGAGCGAGGCCGACCGGCGCGGGCGGCGGC
>JBAVLA010000013.1:0-4071 GCA_049688595.1 Candidatus Nanopelagicales bacterium
GCACTGATCAACAGCAGCGACGGCCGGACCTGGCTGCTCCCCACGCTGCTCTGAACGGAGTGGGTTCACCCCACGCGGGTGGCCAGCCGTAGTCCGTGGCGCGTGGATCAGTGGCTGCCGATTCGTCAGCCCGGGGTGTCTTTGTCAGGGGTGCAGAGCTGCAGTGACCAGCAGGCGTGCTGTGGCCCGGGCGGCGTCCGCACTCTGGGGGTCGGCGTCAAGTGCGCCGCTGGCAAGCCCGCCGTCCAGCAGGAGGGTCAGCGCCCGTGCGAGCTGGTCGGGGTCTGGTGCACCCGCGCGCTGCGCGAGGTCCCGGATCCAGGCCAGCACCCGCTGCTTGTGCGCGACGGTCCGGTCATGCACGGGCGTCCCGGGAGCCGTCTCGGCGGCGGCGTTGATGAAGGCGCAGCCGCGGTAGCCGGGCCTGCGGCAGGCGGCGGTGAGGGCGTAGAACAGGCCGACGAGCTGATCGCTCGGTTCGGGCCCGGCTGCCTGCGCCGCAGCTTCGAGCTGGTCGCTCCAGATGCGGTCACCTGGTCGAGGTAGGCAAGGATCAGGTCGTGGCTGAACACGATGACGGTCGCCCTGCAGGCCGAACCGACCCAGCTCGCCGGCGGTGACCACTCGGTCTTCGTCAGCGGGAACGACACGGACGCCAAGCAGGCGGCCGCCGCCTTGTTGACGAGCCTCGGGCACACCGACGTGATCGACTTGGGCGACATCACCACCGCCCGCGGCGCCGAAATGTACCTCCCCCTCTGGCTACGCCTGTGGGGCGCGCTGGGGACGCCGATCCTCAACATCAAAGTCGTGCGCTGAGGTGCCTCCGGACTGCTCGGCTACGGCGCGTACGAGGTGATAGTCCGGCGGCCCCATGGCCGTCGGCGTCTCGCGCATAATCAGCAGCGTGCTCCATCGCGATCTGACTGCCGCTCGCTTCCTCCCCGCGCTGTCACTCGGACCTCGAGTGCTGCGGCTAGTCAGGAGGATCCCGGTTCCAGCAGCCAAGGTGCCGGCGGGGCTTGACGTGGAGGACATTCACGCCGACGGGCCGGCAGGCAAGCTCCGGGTGCGGCTGTATCGTCCAGCAACGCTGAGCCGGCCAGCCCCCGTCCTGCTGTGGTTCCACGGGGGCGGCTACGTCATGGGGGTGCCAGAGCAGGACGACCGCACGTGTCAAGCGATGGCCGACCGCCTAGCGATGACGGTGGCATCCGTCGACTACCGGCTGGCCCCGGAACACCCCTTCCCCGCCGCCCTCGACGACGCCCACGCGGCGCTGCACTGGCTGCTCGACCACAGCACCCAACGACACGTCGACACCGCCCGGATCGCGGTCGGCGGCGCCAGCGCGGGGGGTGGGCTGGCCGCCGCCTTCGCCCAACGCGTCCACGACGAGGGCGAGGTCGTCCTTGCCTTCCAGCTGCTCGTCTACCCGATGCTCGACGACCGGACGGTGTCCCGCAACACTCCCGCCCCGCGGGACCTGCGCGTGTGGACACCGGAGAGCAACCGGTTCGGCTGGTCGTCCTACCTGGCGACCACACCGGGAGGACGCCAGGTTCCGCCTTACTCCGTTCCCGCCCGACGCGAACATCTCGCCGGGCTACCACCGGCCTGGATCGGCGTGGGTAGCGAAGACCTGTTCCACGACGAGGATTCCGACTACGCCCGCAGGCTCACCGCCGACGGCGTCCCCACCCGCCTTGAGGTCATCCCGGGCGCCTGCCACGGCTTCGACGCGCTGTTTCCCCGCAAGGACGTGTCACGACGATTTCTCGACGACCAGATCGACGCCCTCTCGACAGCGCTCCTACCTGGCGCCTGATCGCGCGGGTCTGCGGCTCCCGTTCGCGGTCAACGCCGCGCTTGCAACGGCAGATGTGGGATGTTCTAGCCATGGCCGTCTGGGTGTATGGCCACCCTGCGCCTCCTGTCCGTGAGGCTAGGACGGAGGAGCAGTGCTCCGAGGTGCAGTGAGGGAGATTTGATGGCGAGGATTGGATCGGGTGAGGCGCGGTTGGCCGTCCTCATCGATGCTGACAACGCGAGTGCTCAGCACTTGGAGCAATTGTTGGTTGAGATCGCCAAGTATGGGAAGGCGAGCGTTCGCCGGGCGTACGGTGACTGGACGTCGACCCGTCTGACCTCGTGGAAGCAGGAGTTGCTTCAGCATTCGGTCCAGCCGATCCAGCAGTTCAGTTACACGATCGGGAAGAACGCAACTGACAGCGCCCTGATCATTGACGCCATGGATCTGCTTCACGCCGGGAACCTGGACGGATTCTGCTTGGTCTCCAGCGACAGCGACTTCACCCGACTCGCGGCCAGGGTCAGGGAACAGGGACTGATCGTGTACGGCTTCGGGGAACGCAAGACCCCCAAACCGTTCGTGGCAGCGTGTGACACGTTCATCTACGTCGAGAACCTAGCCACCGAGGCGGCCGCCGAGACGAAGTCGCAAGCCAAGCCGGCTCTGAAGCGGGACCCCAAGTTGGACCGACTGCTTGCCGAGGCCGTCGACGTTGCCGCAGGCGACGATGGCTGGGCGCCTCTGGGCGCGGTCGGCAGCAACCTGTCGCGACTCGCCTCCGACTTCGACTCCCGCACCTGGGGCTACACCAAGCTCAAGGACCTGATGGACGCCCACCCCGACTACCAGATTCAGTCCCGACCCACCGGTGAAGGCAAGACCCCGAACGCGTTCGTCCGCCACGTGTAGCCCAACGTCACTGGAGTCGGCGCGGTGGCCCGACCCAATGCCGAAAGCCCAGTCCCTTTCCCAGCCTATTCTCGCGGCGCACCCCAGCCCTCCGCGCAGAGCCGCGTTCGGGCCTCGGCGTATTCGCGCGCGAGCCGGTCGACCAATTCGGCAACGGGTAGCACGGCGTCGATCCCGGCGACGCCCTGACCCGCCGACCAGATGTCGCGCCACGCCTTGGCGTCCGCGGTGGACGGGTGGGTGACGTGGGCGAGGTTGGCCGGGCCGGGGGCGGCGGCCGGGTCGAGCCCGGCCAACTCCAGGCTGCGCCGCAGGAAGTTCGCCGGGATGGTGCTCACGCTGGGGGTGTAGACAATGTCGGTCGCTGTGGCGGACACGACCTGGTCGCGGTAGGCGTTGCTGGCCAGCGATTCGGTGGTGGCGATGAAGCGCGTCCCGAGGTAGGCCAGGTCGGCGCCCATCGCGCGGGCGGCGAGGACGTCCGAACCCGACGAGATGGCACCGGCCAGCAGGATCGTGCCACGGAAGGAATGCCCGCACGTCGGCCATCAGGGCGAAGGGGCTGAGCGTCCCCCCGTGGCCCCCCGCGCCAGCCGCCACGAGGATCAGGCCATCGACGCCGGCGTCCGCGGCCTCGCGCGCGTGGTGAGGGTTCGTCACGTCGTGGAAGACCACACCTCCGTACGCGTGGACCGCGGCCACCACGTCGGACGCCGCGCCCAGGCTGGTGACGACCACCGGGACGTGGTGCCCGACGATGGCCTCGAGGTCGGCGGCGACCCGGGCGTTCGTTCGGTGCACGATCAGGTTGACCCCGTAGGGCGCGTCGTCGGCGCCCAGTGCCGTGTCGAGGGCGGTGAGCCACTCGTCCAGTCCGGCCGTCGTGCGCTGGTTCAGGGCCGGGAACGTGCCGAGGACGCCCGCGCGACATGCCGCAATGACCAGGTCGGGTCCGGACACCAGGAACATCGGGGCCGCGACCACCGGGAGCCGGAGGCGTCCCACCAGGGACGCGGGGAGAGTCACGGACGCCGCCTGTTCAGTTGGCCAGCGGCCGGTTCGTGGCGAGCAGGTGCCGCACCCGCGCCTGGTTGGCGGGCCGCGACAGTAGCTCCACGGCGGCGTCGATCTCGCGGGCGAGCAACTCGTCCTCGGTCGTCGTGGCTCCGGGACCCGTCCCCGTCAGCATCGCGGCCAGTCGGGCGACGATGACGCGGTCGGTCTGGGACGCCGCGTCCCACCCCGCGTCGAGGACGCCGGTCGACGGGTCGTGCAGGGGCAGCGGCACCGGCCTCGTCGGCGCCCACCCGGCCGCGAGCAGCTCGAGCGCCACCGCCTTGGCCTCAGCC
>JBAVLA010000014.1:0-6983 GCA_049688595.1 Candidatus Nanopelagicales bacterium
GTCAGAAGCGCCGAGGACCTGCGTGAGCGGGTCGATCGCTGCTACCCCGAAGCGGCCGATCGCCTCGGCCACACGCACCCGGATCAGCGGATCGGGATCCGCAAGGCGGTCGCACAGCGGACGGACCGCGGCCTGGCCGTGCCGGGCGACCGCCCAGGTGAGCGTGTCGGCCACGTGGTCGTCGGGCTCACCAGCCAACCTGTCGAGCAGTGCAGACAGCGGGGCCGTCTTGGCGCCCTCGAGCGCCGCGCGGATCCGGACTCCCGGCTCGGGGTGATGCAGCCGCTCGGTGAGTGCGACGACGGCGAGCACCTCCTCCCAGCCGACCTCTGCCGCGCTCTGCAGCCCACGAAGCCGGACCAGGAGGTCACGCTGTGCTGCCAGCTGGTCCTCGACGGCGGCGATGTGGTCGGCCAGTGCGGCGGCGGCGTCGAACGTCGGGTCGTCCAGCGCCGCCCTGACCTCGGCCAGGCCCAGGCCGAGCGCCTTCAGGTGCTGGACGGTCAGCAGCCGGGCGACGTCCGCGGGCGTGTAGAGGCGGTGGTCGCCGTCGGTGCGAGCGCTGGGGACCAGCAGGCCCAGATCGTGGTAATGGCGCAACGTGCGCACCGACAGGCCCGTCCGGCGTGCTACCTCGCCGATCTTCAGCACCGGGGCCGTCATGGTCGAGAGGGTATCCGCGCGGTCGCCGCGGTCCTGCGATGATGGTTCCGACCTTCACTCGAACGTCTGGAGCGTTGATGCCGTCATGGGTCGCGTTGCTGCGCGGGATCAACGTGGGCGGGCGGAACCTGATTGGCATGCCGGATCTTGCCGCGAGCTTCCGCGACGCCGGATACCGGGACTTGCGCACCTACATCCAGAGCGGCAACGTCCTGTTCACGTCGGATCGGGCGGCCGGGGCGAAGCTCGAGGAGGCGGTCGAGTGGATGCGCTGATGTTCCCCGGTCGGGGGTTCACTGGCCTCCGTCGTGGGCCGTTCGGCCCGGGGTTGTCGACCCCGGGGCCGTCGCGGTGCTCCGCGCCGCGGTCGCCGAGCGCTCCCGTGCCGATCGTCACTGCCTGCGGTCCCGGCGGGGTCGGGAACGAGACCTCCTGCCCTCCCGACGCGGCCCACCTCACTGGCACGCTTGAGTTGTGGGAGGAGTGCCCTTCCTGGGCGTCATCCTCCGAGGGAGGTGGGGGTGTCGGTCGAGATGAAGGGTCGAGGACTGACGGCGCTAGTCACGATCAGTTCCGCGCTCATGGCGGTCGCTGCGTGCGGCACCGGGGACAGCGGAACCGGGACGACTCCGACACCGACCGGGCAGGAGACGATGTCCGCGTCGAAGCGGGCGATCGCCAACCTGCTCCCGGCAGGAGCCGTCCCACCGGCGCCCCCCGGCGACACCCTCGTCGACGCGATGGGGCCGGTCGAGGTCACCGGGGTGATCGGTGAACCATCCCGGCAGGTGATGACCTGCACCCCCCTGGAGTTGCTGATGGATGATCCGGGCCCGGCTGAGCCCGACGCCGCCCGTGCGGCATCCTCGGGATTCTTGACCGGGGTGGCGCAGGTGGACCAGTACGCGGTCGTGTACACCGACGAGGCCGCAGCTCAGCGTGCGGTGGCCAGGTCTCGGGATCGTGCGCAGGACTGCCAGGCAGCGTTCGCGGTGCACTCACCCGATGCGGACGCCGAGGCGATCGTCTCCAAGGCGCCGGACGGGGTCGACGGGTTCCGCGTGCATGCCACCTACGCGTACGACGACACCGGCTACTCCTCCGATGAGTTCAGTGCAGTGCTGAGGTTCGGATCAACGGTCCTCTACCTGCGGGCCAACGAGGCAGGGTCGCCTGAGGGCATGAACTGGGAGACCGACGGCATCCTCGACCCCGATTGGTCTGACCAGCTGGTCACGGCTGCCGCCGCGCACCTCACCGAATGAGGGATCCGTCAGGGGTCACCCTGGGTCGCGTCCGCGCCCATCTCTCGGCCGACCCGGCCGCCTACTTGCTGCTGATGTGGGACTGGATCCCGGTCTGGCGGGCGCTCCTGTCCGGGCACCAGGTCAGGCTCCGAGGTCAATGTGTCGCGGCGAGCGTCACTCGCGCTCGCGGCTCAGGCCGTTGACAGGCGATGCGAAATAGCCATACTTGTAGCCATGAGTGTGGCGGATCGGTTGCCGTTGGCTGAGGTGAAGAACCGACTGTCCGAGGTTGTGGAGCAGGTCGAGGTCGAGCATGCCCGGGTCACGATCACCAAGCACGGTCGGCCAGCGGCGGTCCTGATCAGTGCTGATGATCTGGAGTCGTTGGAGGAGACCCTGGCGCTTCTCAGCGACCCTGAGGTGTTGGCCCAGGTCCGGGCCTCGCGGGCTGCGGTGGGTGCTGGGCAGCGGGTGGCCATGACGAGGGAACAGGCGCTGGGCAGGATCCGGACGTGAGCTGCGCCGTCACGTGGACGGCGACGGCGGCGCGGGCCTTGCAGCGCATGCCGGAGAAGGTCGCCACAGCGGCGGTCGACTTCATCTACGGGTCCCTGGCAGAGAACCCACAGAGCGCGGGCAAGCCAGTTCGCTTCGAACTCGAGGGCCTGCACAGCGCACGTCGGGGCGACTACCGGGTGGTGTACGAGATCGACGTGACCGAGGCGACGGTCACCATCATCGCCATCCAGCACCGAGCCGACGTCTACCGGCCGCGCTGAATCGCACTGGCCATGCTCACCTTGGGCGCCCCCGGCCCGCCCTCCCAGACCGGAGACTGGACTCGTCGGGGGGGGCGCCGGCATGTCTCCAACGCATACGCTGGGCTTGCACCCGCCAACACCGGCGGGCGTCAGCCACGAACACCAGGTTGCGCGCCCAAGTTCGATACAAGCCCCGAAGACCTCGGCGTCGAACTCGAGGGCCTGGCGCGCGTTGCTCGGGAAGCTCAGGTGGGGGACGGGGCCCATCATCCGATGCGCCAATCCGGCGCGCTCATGGTTGAGTGCCCGGGACTGGCACGCCAGGTGCGCCCAATCCCCACCCTCGAGTTCTGGGTATCGCGCTCATCTCGGGGACTTCTCCGTCCTCGTCGTCGGCAAGTCATCTGGTTCGCTGTTGCCCGACGTCCACCCACGGTATGCGGCTGGCGCTGACTGGTCAGTCCGTGTTTTCATCTGGAGGTACGCCCTTGACGACGAGCCACAACGCGAAGCCGACCTCGGCGACGAAGCCGACCGCCCACGAGGGGTAGCTGATCGCGGGGTATCCGGGCGCGAGCAGCGCCTGCAGGAACCAGACGAGGACCGCGACGCCGTCCAGGAGGAGCAGCCAACCGAGGAACCGAGGGAGGAACCCCGAGCGCAGAACGAGCCAGCCGAGGGGGAAGAGCCACGCGGAGAAGAACAACTGTGCCATGACGAAGCCCGTCTGGTGCGTGGTGACCGACAGCATCGACAGGCTGTTGAGTTGCGGGCCGGTCAGCCCCACGGAGTCGCTCTGCGCGAGAACCTCGAGGAGGGGCAGGTAGCTCGCGCACTGCACCGCAACCCCGATTGCGTTGAGCACGAGCAGGAGCAGGGCAAGCGGTTCGTTGACTGTGCGCAGTAGCACGTAGAGCGCCCAGGCAGTGAGGACGAACAGCAGCGCCGAGCCGATCGCTGCGACCAGCCCCAGCCGGAACAACACCTCGTTGCCTGTGATGGCCGCGCGCAGCGTGTCCGCGTCGCTCAGCCCGATGTGCCCGAGTTGGCTGGCGAGCACGTTGGCGAGGACGTAGGCGAGGTACAGTCCGCCCGCCCACCGAGCGACCGCGGTCCGTGGCCATGCCGTCCCGATCACGACAGCCCTCCTAGTTCGGTCACCTGAGAGCGAGGACCTGCCCCAGCCTGCCCTGCACGGTTGACCAGTCCGATCGCCACCCCGAGGGCCAGGACGCGGATCACGTTGAACACCGTCGCCACGAGCAGCCAATAGCCGGGGTTGGGCACTCCCGATAGCAGCTTCGAGGGCACCTCGACGAACACGGTGAGAAAGACGAGGGCGGCTGCGCTGAGCCACAGGGCCCGGCTCAGCGGGCCGGTGCCGGGGACCCGCTCCGGGTATCGCACGAGCACCAGGGTCACGGCGCTGGCGATTACCAGCCCACCGACTGCCGCCTCCACGAGCATCGGCACATACGTGATCGACAACGCGGACCGGTACGCGGCGGCGATCGGGGTCAACGAGATCAAGAGGTTGGCTGACCAGAACGCGACCGCTCCCGCTACGGCGGGTCTCCGCCAACCGCTCCGGGGCGGCCCCGCGGGCTTCGCACTCCGGGGACCGGACGAGGGGACTTCGACAACATCCATCACTACTCCCGCCGGCCAGACCCACGATCCGACCCGACTTCATCTTCCCGCCGAACGGGCCCGATGGCGAGGGATCAACGGCAACGTACACCCGCGCCAGGCTCGGCAAGTGGGTTGAGTGCGACTGCTCCCTGAAGGAGCAAGCGTGCGCTCACCCCGTGCCACCAACGGGTGTCCGCCAGATGGTCGCGCTCGTCACGGCGCCGGAAGGCGCGCCCTTGACAGACATTCTTGTCAATGGCACGGTGGCTTCATGCGGGACTTCGAGGTCATCGAGACCGCGGAGGCCGCGGCCGCCGCGCTGGATCCGGTCCGGGCCCGGCTGCTCGGCGAGCTGGCCGTCCCGGCCTCCGCCGCCGGGCTCGCCGCCAGGGTCGGAATCCCCCGCCAGAAGGTCAACTACCACCTCAAGGCGCTCGAGGCGCACGGCCTGGTGGAGCTGTCCGACGAGCGCCGGCACGGGGGCATCACCGAGCGGGTGCTGCAGGCGTCGGCGGCGTCGTTCGTCGTGTCGCCGGCGGCCCTCAGCGCGTCAGCGGCCGACCCGGACGCCAACTCCGACCACCTCTCGGCGGGCTACCTCGTCGCGCTGGCCGGCCGGCTGGTGCGCGAGGTCGGCGCCCTGGCGCGCCGGGCCGGCCCATCCGGCAAGCGGCTGCCGACGCTGACCATCGACACGCAGATTGGCTTCCGGTCTGCCGCCGATCGGGCTGCCTTCGCCGACGACTTGACCGCAGCAGTGCTCGACCTGGCCGCTCGCTACCACCATGACGACGGGCGCTCCTACCGGCTCGTCGTCGCCGCCCACCCGCTTCCCGAGGAGAGCCCATGAGCACTACCCCGAACGTCGCGTATCGCCTGGAGTTCAGCGTCGAGGTGCCGGGCACCACGGAGCAGGTCTGGCAGGCCATCGCCACCGCGAAGGGCATGAGCGCGTGGTTCCTGCCCACCGAGATGGAGGAGCGCGCGGGCGGCTCCCTGCACTTCAGCATGGGTCCGGAGATGGGCTCGGACGGCCAGGTCACCGGCTGGGACCCGCCGCGACGCATCGTCTACCAGGAGGACTGGGCCGCCCTCATGGGCAAGGACCCCGATGCGCTCAGTCCGCTGACATCGGAGTTCCTCGTCGAGGCGCAGTCCGGCGGCACCTGCATTGTGCGGGTCACCTGCAGCGGCTTCGGGACCGGCGCGGACTGGGAGTCCGAGTGGTGGGACGACATGGGCGCCAATTGGATGCCGTCCTTCGACAACCTGCGCCTCTACCTGTCGAGCTTCCCCGGCCAGGAGGCCACACAGATGGAGGTCAGCGCCTCCCACCCCTGCGACGCCGACGCGCTCTGGAAGACCCTGGACGACGCGCTCGGACTGGGCGGCGAGGGCTCGACGATCGAGGTGCGCGGCGTCTCCGGCACGGTCGAGCGGGTCGGCGAGCGGCACGCCCTGGTCCGGCTCACCGCGCCGGTGCCCGGGATGCTCAGCGTCTCCGTGTATGGCTGGGGCGACGGCAAGGCGGAGGCGGGCGTCCGGGCGTACCTGTTCTCCGCCGACGCGGCGGACTACGTGCGCCGCGAGGAGCCGGCCTGGCAGGCCTGGCTACAGGGCCTCACCGTCCCGGCCTGATCGGGCGTCCCGTCGCCGGCATGACCGGTAGACGGCATGCCGCCCTCAACTCGGCATTTGCGGGTGTTGCTCGCAGCCAGGCTGATCCGATCCGCGACACCCTGCAGCTGAGCCACTTCGATAGCGATTTCGTGCGCAGTGACCGGGTTGAGGCCAGCCCGTTGACCTGGCTACTGGAGGTCGACGGGCTGCTGGTCGATAGCCGGCACGCGCCCGTGCATTTTCAAGTGCGGGCCTGCCCACTGAGAGGACCCGGAAGGCGCCAGCCTCCAGCGGCCCCTCCATGCCGGCGGTGGGCCAGATCAGCCAGCCCAGTGCGTCGAACGCGTTGTTGGCAGGCGCCCCGTCAGAGGACCCGGGCTCGGTTTCCTCGACGTCGGGATCGGCACGCAGCCCGATCGTCACCGCGTTCTGGGCCTCCACGGCTTCCGCCGCGGCCTCGTGGAGTGCCCCCCGCGTCGATGACGGTGACCTCGGCGGCAGCGGTGCGGGCCCACGTCTCCGGGTTCCTCCCGCGTAGCGGCCGGTTGGCAGTGCCCGGCCGTTCGCGGGTGGGCAGGTCGAAGAGGCCGGGCTCGTTGGCATCCATGCCGACCGACCCTATGCCTATCCCTGCGACCCGAGCGATGGCCAGGTGGCCGGTCCAACCGCCGCGAAGGGTCGCGTCATGCGAAACTCGAGGATGCAGACACTCTCGGGTGACTTCGTGTTGACGATGGACGAGTTGCGGGCGATTGCCGGGTACGCCGTGGCGTGCGCAGAACCCGCACTCGTCATCTTCCAGAAGGACCTCCCGGATGACCCTCGCCCGGCTGCGGCCCTGCAGGCCGCGAGGGTCTTCGCCGAGGGGGCGCCCCGTTCGCGTCTCCAACGCGCGACTGCGACCGACGCCCACCGCGCAGCCCGGGAAGCTGTCACCGAAGCCGCCCGTCATGCGGCGAGCGCGTCTGGAGATGCCGCCGCGGCGGCATTCCTCCATCCGCTGGCCAAGGCGACGCAGGTGCGCCACATCCTGGGTGCGGCCGCCCATGCGGCCCGGGCG
>JBAVLA010000015.1:0-6536 GCA_049688595.1 Candidatus Nanopelagicales bacterium
GGTCGGGTCCGTCGCGACGATGCCGGTGATCCGGGCCCAGCGGTAGAACGAGCGCAGCGCCTGCCGCGCCCCCTTCCGCGTCGACGGCGCCCATCCGGGGCATGCCAGCCAGTCGACCATCCGCTGATGGTCGGTCTCGACCGGGCCGGTCCCGGCCCAGCGCCGCAAGTACGACAGGCGGGTTCGGATCGTCTCCGGGCGGTGCCCGGCAGCGCGTTCAGCTCGGGCATAGGCATCCAGCAGGCAGGTCCAGTCAGTCATGTCGGCAGGATGCCCAGCGGGCGTGACTCAAACCGTGAGGACTGCCCGCAGGGTCGATGGTCGATGCGAATGCGTTCTGACGTTTCCCACAGGAAACGCGTCAGCGAAGGTGCGATGGCTGTCCGCCCTGCCTGCGCGCATCAGCCGGATCTCCGCCGTACCGCTTGAATGCCGCCGCGCGGGTGATCCCCAACGCGGCCCCGATCTCCGCCCATGAATGCGCTCCGCCGGCATCTGATCGCAGTGCGCGGACCACCAGCGCGGTCTGCTCGTCGAGCTCGGTCTGGATCTCCCGCAACTGCGCCAGGGCATCAATGTCGGGCAGCTCACCGGTCATGATCCGCCTCCCCACCGCACGCAGCATCCGCTTGAGCATCGCAGAATACTGCCTCGTTCCGGCGCGACGCTCCTCGTCTGGCAATCGAAGAGTCGCGGCACTCATGCGGACCACTCGATGCTTCCGTTGCTGAGATGAATAGGACCATTGGCGAGCTGGTGGCGGGTCTGCTCGAGCCAGAGAGGATTGAGCGATTCGAGATCGAATCCGCATTGATCGAGCTTCTCCAAGGCGCGGGACCAAGAGGGAATGAACGACTTCACCCTGACCAGGTTCGCGGCATTGCTGGCGAGCAGCGCAGCCGCGAGCAGGCACGCTTCACATGGGTCGGGCTCATAATCCAAGGTGCTCACAGGGACCGCGTCGGATAGTGCATATGCGCTGCACAATGACCGCTGCCCCGCGGCCCAGATGTGGAATTCCTTGCGCCGGGACTCGACCATCACATGGCCTTCCGTCCAGGGATGAACCATTCGGGGAACAGTGGTGTCACGCTGGCCTGGCGGGCTCGTGATCCAGAGGTCGCAGGTTCAAATCCTGCCCCCGCTACCAGTGTCGTAGCAGGTCAGAGGCCAGTTCCCGGGAAGCCGGGGACTGGCCTCTGACGTTGATGTCCGCAGCGGACGCCGGAGTGTCGCGGCGGACGGGGGCGAACGAGGACGGGCCGCGGGCTGGGCGGCGCCCCCTCAGGTCACGTCAGCCGCCAGGGCTCGCCGGCGCGGTTGACCGCCATGACGCCACGCTTGCGAAGGCGGGTCGCGGCCCAGCGGATGTCGTACTGCCACCTTTAGAACAGGTCGCCTGCCGGTATGGGGGGTGCTGCTCTACGCGAGGCCGTGAAGGCGGTAGCCCCGCGCTGGTAGAAGCCTGAACCCTCGGCAAGCCCCGTCCCGGCTCATCCGGAGACGAGGGTGCCGTTTGCCTCCAGCTGCTCGAAATGGCGCTGCAGCCGGTCCGGCAGGTCGCCGCCGCGGACGAGTATGCCGACCTCGAGGTTGTGGTCCATGGCGCTCCCGGTGAGGTTGGCGCTGGTCACGAAGGCAACCGTGCGGTCGGCGATGACCGCCTTGGCGTGCATGGCCGCTGGCTTGGCGCCGACGACGGGCCTGGCGTCGAGGGGCCAGTGCAGGACGGTGACCTTTCCTGCCAGGTCGGCGAACGCTGCGGCGGCGTCGATGCCGGGGGCGGATTCCAGCAGCATGCGGATGTGCACGCCGCGGGCGTGCGCGGCGTCGAGTGCATCGATCAGCCAGGGCACGCGGTAGCTGGCGTAGGAGGCCAGCAGCAGCGTCGCGGCCGCGGCGTCGATGACCGAGCGCACGGCCTGCGAGGTTGATGTGGTGGGGACCTGCCACGACGACGGCCCGGTGACCACCAGGGCCTCGGAGTGCCCAGCCCTCGCGGCAGCGGCCGCATGCGCGGCCGAGGAGACCCCGACCGCGATTGCGACGCCGGGGGTGTCGGGCGAGCCCTTCCACGCCTCCCAGATCCGGTTGCACGCCTCGGTGAACGCCGGCGCGGGGATGAGCAGCTTGGCGGCATGCTTGCCGACCGCGGAAGGCCCGGACAGCCCGGCGAGGTGGCCGGCCAGCTTGCCGGCATGCGCGACCGGCATCCCCCCGCCCACGGACCCGAGCACCTCGGCCAGCGCCGGGTCGAGCCCTGGGGTCACCACAGGTCCCGGAAGTAGGCCACGTCCGCCTCGGCCAGGGTGGGCACCGCGACGGCGCGGTCCAGGTAGCGGTTGCCCCGCTCGCAGCTGGTCTCGGGGATGAACAGGCAGGCGTGGCAGGCGGCCAGGTGCAGGGAGTCCTCGGTGTCGTCAGGGATGTGCTCGGCGCACAGCGAGTCCGAGGCGCACAGCTGGGCGCGGTCCAGGGCCTGGCCGAGCAGCCGGCCGAACGTGTCCGGGTCGGCGAGGCTGACCAGCCCACCGAGGGTGCCCTCGGAGTCCGCGGCGGCGGTTTAGAGCAGGATTCCGGCCATGGCCTCCTCGGCCCCGCCCTCCGAGGAGTAGAGCCGTTCCCGGATGGAGGCCGCGGAGTAGCCGCACTCCATCGCCAGCTCGTTGATCAGCAGGTGGGCCAGGGTGTGCAGCAGGGTGTAGCGATGCCCCCGCCAGCCCTCGTCGGCCAAGCCGCGCCGGGACCGCCACCGGGCATGCGCCAGGCGCAGCTGCTCCGGGCGTTCGGCCCGCCCCGCGACGTCCTCCCACGCCGCGAGCCGGTCCTCGGGCAGGGACAGGAAGATCCCCTCGCCGCGAACCTCCGCCGCGGGCACCCAGGTCGGGTCGGCGCGGGACAGCCGCGCCCGTTCGGTGACCTCGGCGTCGTCGACCACCCCGGAGTCGGGGCTGTCGATGCGCGTGAACCCGATCAGCGCAACGACCTCGCGCAGCCGGTCGGCCCGCACCACCTGCCGCAGGTGCGCGGTGAAGTCGCCGGGCACCGTGTCGGCGGTGACCGAGAAGTCCTTGCCGGTGGGGGCGGCGGCCGGCGCGGTGAGCATGTCCCACTCGGGGCGCAGCAGGTCCACCCCCTCCTCGACGATCGGTGCCCCGCTGCGCAGCACCTGCAGCCGAGCCCACACCTCCGCGTGCGGGAATCCGGCCAGCGGCGTCAAGTCTGGGTCCAAATGTCCAGACGCACCTGCAGCGCCTGCTCGATGGCCGACGCCGCCGCCGGAGTGGCCTGGACCCATTCGGCTCGCTTCGCGATCCGATCCATCAGCTCCTCCACGGCGGACGCAGCCGCGGGCACCTGCTGGGCACCTGGCTCTGGGTTCCACGCCGCCCCCGCGCCGGTCACCTCGGCGTGTCGCACCAGCGCCACCAGCAGCGCGGTCAGCCCGCGGTCGATCGCCCGCGGCGCGAACGGGGTGACCGACAGCGCCTCGACGTGGGTGTAGAAGGTGGCGTGGTAGTGCTCGAACGACTCGTAGTGCGACAGGTCCCGCGGGCGGGCCCAGTTGTAGAGGGTGAACACGATCCCCGGGCCCGCCGCGTCACGGCCGACCCGGGAGGTGGCCTGGATGTACTCGCTGGTCGCTTTGGGCTGTCCCACCACCGCCATCAGGCCGAGCCGGGGCACGTCCACCCCGACCGAGATCATGTTCGTGGCCAGCAGCACGTCGATCGGCCGGTAGCCCTCGGCCAGCCCCGCATCCGGGCGGGCGTTGCCGGCCAGCCGCACCGAGGCGTAGGCGTCCTCCCCGGCCTTCGTGAATCGGATGCCCAGCTGGTCCAGCGTGGCCGGGATGTCCGCGCTGGACTTGCGGCTGGTCAGTTCCTCGATCAGCCGCAGCCGGCGCAGGCCCAGGCCGCGGTCCTGAGCGCGAGCGATCCGGGACCGGACGTCATCATCGATCAGCCGCCTGCCTCCGGCCAGCTCCCGCAGCGCGTTGTAGTAGCCCACCATCGTCAGATAGGCGTCCGCGTCGTCGCCGTACCGGTCGAACAACCGCTTCCCGGCGGCCAGCAGGGTGATGAACACCCGCGTCTGCACCGCCTTCAGCCTGTGCCCGAACCCACAGATCCCCAGGTACAGCCGGCCCGGGGCGACCGGCACGGTCGGGTCTTCCGGGTCCGGGGTGGTGCGCCGCTGCACCGAGAAGTAGTTGTTCTCGACGTCGAGCACCGGGGGCGGGAACACCGCAAGCGTGCGGGCGAACAGCCGGTGCACCTGGTCGGCGGCCCGGCGCACCGTCGCTGTCGAGGCGATCACCTTCGGCCGGCACGTCTGGCCCTCGACCTGCCAGGAGGCCAGCGAGTCGATCGCCGTCTCGTACAGCCCGGCCAGGCTGCCCAGCGGCCCGGAGATCAGGTGCAGCTCGTCCTGGATGATCAGGTCCGGCGGGCGCAACGGATCCACGTCGACGGTGTGCGCCCGCGGCAGGGTCCCGCGCGCGGGGTGGGAGTCCTTCTCCTCCCGCCCACCGCCGGGGCGGTCCAGGTCGGGGGAGCGGTAGCCGTGCCGGGTGCACCGGCGGGACACAGACCCGAACAGCAGGTGCAGTGGGCCCTGCCAGGGCAGCTGGGCGAACTTGTCGGCCGTGGAGATGATAAGCGAGGGCAGCAGCCGGTAGATCTCGTCATCGACGGTCACCACCGGGATGCCCTCCCGCCCGACCCCGGAGCTAGTCTCCCCAGCCTCGGTGAACGGGCACTCCCCGAACGGGTCCGAGCAGTACACCAGCGTGCGCCACAGGTCGGTGTCGGCCACCACGTCCGAGGTCAAACCCAGCGACCGGCCGCACCACGGGCACACCGTCAGCTGCAGCGGAGTCGAGCGGCCCATCCCCGCCCGCCCGGACAGCTTCGCGGTGGCCACCCCCTGCGCCGCGGTCGCCGCCCGGTTCGGGGTCACCGAGGACCCCACCCACAACCCGATCCGGAACGGTGCCCCCGCCCAACGGGCATCCCCGCCGGCCAGCAGTTCCCGGCGGCGCACCTCACAGGCGGCCACCAGCGCCGCGGCGCGCTGGAACTGCTGGGCGGTCAGCAGCCGCAGGGTGTAGCGCATCAGCACCGCTACGCCATCCGAGCCGTCCCGGCCCCAGCGCGAGCCTTGCAGCCGGCGCACCGCGAACGTGTACGCCGTCAGACCGAGGTACGCCTCGGTCTTGCCGCCGCCGGTCGGGAAGAACAGCAGGTCCACCAGTCCGGCGTCCGCGCTGCGCTCCGGGTGCCGCGGATCGGTCAGCGCGGGCATGTTCAGCAGCAGGAAGGCCACCTGGAACGGCCGCCACGACCGATTCCGAGGCACGTCGACCTCGCCCAGGGCGGCGTCGATGTCATCGAAGCGACCCCCGCGAACCGCTGACGCGCCGATCGTGCGCACCCGCTGCTGCCACATCGCATGGTTGGCGAACCGGAACGCCTCGCGCGCCACCGCATCCTCACGCAGCAGCTGCAGGCTGGCCTCCAGCCGGTCGGCGATCCGCCCCCCCCGCCTGGTCCACGGCGATCTCCGCTGCCTCGGTGTGCGGCGCCAGGTCCGGCTCCGCCCCGATCCGCGCCGACTGCCGGGCCAGCCACGACCGGTAGCCGGACACGAGCGGCGCGAGCATGCCCGGCAGGTCCTGATCGCTGGCCAGGGATAGCTCGCGCATGTCCAGCACGGTCTCGTCCAGCCCGTCGAACCCGGGCTCCCCGGGGCGCGGCGGCTCGGTGAGCGCTACCTCGTAGCGAGGCACGCTGCGCGTGGCCAGCTTCCACGCCCGCGTCGGATCCCCCGGCGCGGTCTCCCAATGCACCCCCGTGCCGTGCCCGACGGCGAACTCGACATGCCGCCGGTACATCATGTCCAACTGGTTGAGCTCGGCACGCTCCAACTCCGAGCCCGTCACCCGCCGCACGTTCAACAGCCGGTCCCGGCCCAGGAACACCGGCGCACCGCCGGAGGCCACGGCGAACTCCGCCTGGAACATCCACGCCGAGTCCTTGGCCCGCATCACCGGATCCTGATCGTTGACCAGGAACAGCGACACCAGCGCCGCGTCATCCCGGCGCACCAGCCGCAGACTCAGGTGCACCCCGGGTGCCCCGGCAGGTCCGCGCCACACCCGCACCGTGCCCGACCCGACCGCAGCCGCGGGCGCCGGCCCGGATGCGGGGAGGGTGGGCTGCGTCGCAGCGTCGCCACCGGCCACCGAGGGCGGCGCGACGGCCGCGGGCTCGGCCGCAGCCACCTCCTCGCGGTGGTACCGGCCCCACGTGCACGTCACCGTCACGGACTCCACGCCCGCGGCCACGGCGAACGAGATGCCCTTGCTCGAGGGATGCAGCGCAGGACGTGCCGCCGGGGCATCCAGCGGAGCGTCATCGCCGCCGATCGCCGGCTCACCGGCCTCCGCGCGACTGGCGTCCACCGCCGCCGGTGTCCGCCGCGGAGCCAGCATCCCCACCAGGTAGCGGTCCGATGGCGGCATGTCCGACAGC
>JBAVLA010000016.1:0-10030 GCA_049688595.1 Candidatus Nanopelagicales bacterium
CGCCCGGGCCGAGTTGGTGCACGCCGTTCGCGAGGCCGCACGGCAGGGCCTCACCCAGGCGCAGATCGCCCAGTTGATCGGGCGCAGCCAGCCCGAGGTGTCCCGCCTGCTGCGCTTCCACGGCCGCGGTCCGCTGGCACTGCGGCTGCGGCGGCACGCCCGCGAGGTCCGTGACCTGATCGACCAGGCCGGCGGCAGCAACGTCCGGGTGTTCGGCTCGGTGGCCACGGGTGCTGAGCAGGCCGGGTCAGACATCGACCTGCTGTTCGACATGGGCACACCGATGGGCCTGATGGAGCTCGGCGCGCTGGAACGACGCCTGTCCGAGCTGCTCGGCGCTCCGGTCGATCTGATCCCCGCGGCGGCCCTGCGACCGGACCTGCGGGACCGCGTCCTCGCTGAGGCAGTAACCCTGTGACCCGGACCCCAGAGCAAGCTCTGCGGGAGGCCCGGACCCACTTCTCGTTGACGCGCCAGCACGCCCAGGGCGACCTGGCAGACCAGCTGGTCATCGACGCGATCTGCATGCGGCTGTCCGCCGGCGTGGAGGCACTGGCCCGGCTGGACACACCGATGCGGGATCGGCTGTTCGGCGACGCCTGGCCACTCATGTGGGGGATGCGCAACCGCATCGCACACGGCTACCTGCTCGTCGACACAGACATCGTGCGCCGGACCCTGCAGCACGAAATCCCACCGATCATGGCCCGCATCGAGGCCGAGCTGACAGACGCCGGCTGGAACGCCGGAAGTGAAGCACGCCCGACTGGCGGCGGTGTGACGCGACTTATCGAGCAGCACTAGGCGCGAGTCGCCCCCGCCCACCAGACTTGCAGGGCGATGTCCCACCCGAGGGCTTCGTCGAGGTGGCGGTGAAGACCCAGGGCGACAATTCGGTCATCGGCTGGCGCGAAGGGCTTCTTGGAGTCGGGTGTCCCGAGCAGTGGGCCGAGTGAATCGATCGCGGGTTTCCAGAGGGTCGCCCAATTGCGAGCGGAGCTCAGGCGAAACTCGATGTCGATGCTGATCGGACCAGAGATCGGTGACGAGGGAGCTGCACTCGCACAGGCCGCTCTCACCCGTTCCTTCCACGCTCTGGAGCTCGCGGACTCTGTCGTCCGGACAGTCATGTCTGGCGGTCGGGTGGGACGGGCTTCCACTGCAGGCGATACAGCCACGGTTGAGGCATCGCTATGCCGCTTCGCGCCGAAGACGGCGTCGAACCTCTTGGCCCCCAAACGACGCGCGACGGGGAACAGGTAGTTGTCGAGATCCCCCCCGCCAGCAGCCAACGACTTCGACGTCGGAAGGCCAACGATGAGTTCAAGTGCGAGGTGATCGGCAGTGCCCTCGAGGGCAACGGACTTCACCATCTCGTCGAGATACGCCGCCAAGCGGACCTGATCAGGGTGATCCTTCGCGTTCCAACTCTCCAGCACTGGCGACAGCTCCAGAGTGACACCGCCTCCCCGAGGCCGGGCGAACATGCCAGCAGCCTGACAGCAGCACGGCCTGCATCGCCACTTGGCGAAGTGGGGCACCAACCGCCAGGAAAGTCGACTGGCGGCGATAGGACGTACCTCCGGGAGTTGCACTTCCAGTGCTGCTTGGACGTGGTCGGCCTCCTTACTGCCGCCTGCCGGGCGGTCCGAGCGGACCGGCTGGTTGTGGACTCCCCGCGGGCGTCACCAGGGCGCTGGGGATTCTCGATGTCCCCGGCGACCGGCTGTTCGTCGCGGCGTCCGGGTCGACCACGACCGTTCCGCACAGCACGGGCCGGGCGTTGGCTGGGTGGTCGTGGCTTGCCTCGGGCTGCTACAGGTCGAGGAGCTGGCGTAGTCGTTGGGCGTCCATGTGCAGTGGGCTGCCGGTGCTCGGGAACTCGGCGAGCAGTCGTTCGAGGTCCTCGCGGCGGGTGGGGTCTGCGGCGGCTTGGCGGGGGGTCAGGCCGTGCAGCGCCGGGATCGGGGTGTCTACCCAGCTGGTCTCGTACTGGGCGATGTGGCTGGCGATGGCCGCGTGGACCTCAGGATCCTCGGTGAGGCTGGGGTCTCCGGTCAGCGCGAGCTCGGTCCCCGACGGTTCGCCGTCACCGCCGCGCATCTGTTCCGGGTCGGTGACCTCGAGGTCGGTCTGGGTGAGCTTGGCCTGGACTGCGTCGAGCAGGTCGATGACGTGCGCCACGCGGGCACGTGACATCGCCTGCAGGGTCAGTGTGCGCCCGGCGAGCTCCAAACTGGCCAGGGCACGGACGACGTCTGCCGGCCCGCCGCCACTGTCGGCGTCTGCTGTGACCGTCCAGGTGCTGTGGGTGTCGCGGGTGAACAGCCGGTCCAGTTCCCGGGCCAGCTTCACCGGTGCGGTGGTCGTGAACGTGGCGGTGCACAGTTCGATCGGGTCCCCCTCGACGGTTACCAGGGCGGGTGGGCCGAACCGGTCGAGCAGGTACCCGATCAGGTCCTCGGCATCCGGCTGCCGGTCGAGCAGGTCCAGCAACCCGTCCTGCTCGTGGACTCGGATCACGCTGATCCCGCCGTACAGCTCCTGCCTGTCCCCGACGTCAGCCACCCGGGTGTAGAGCAGCATCCGCTGGCGCACCTGCTGGGACCCCTTGTGCTCGGTGACCCGGTGGCGGGCCCCGGTGCGCAGGTCCCGCAGGTCCAGCCACTGCCCCGGCTCGCAGCCCTCAACTTCGTAGACCGAGGGCCCTCGGGCCAGCCATGCGGTGATCAGGTCCCGTTCGACCTGGGTCAGCAGGTCCCCCCGCAGGTCCAGGTACTCCTCGAGCACCCCGGCGTTGAACAGCACCGCGTCCAGCACGGTCGGGATCAGCGTGTCGGCCATCTCACCGCCCCCGTCCAAGACCTCCTGGACGAGGTCGGCCAGGTAGCCGGGGTGGCGCACCTTGGCGAACATCACCGCCTTGTCATACAGCTGGTGGGCCTGCTCGCGCACCGAGACAGCCCCCGACCCGGACGCCGCGTGGCCGTGGCACAGCTTGTACTTGCGCCCCGACCCGCACGGGCACGGCTGGTTGCGGGCCCGCCCACCCAAGGGAACCACCGTCCCCGCCCTGTCCAGCGGGTGGCCGTGTTCCACCATCTCGGTCAGGAACGACACCACCGGGTGGCTGGGCAGCACCCCCGCCCGGTCGATCAGGCTGCGCGCCGCTGGGTACTGGCTCCGATCCACCGCGATACCCGCCAGGCTCACCAAGGCCCCCGGGTGGTCGGCCACCTGGGCCAAGCAGGCCCGGTAGGCGGCCTCCGCGGACTGCGGGCCCTCCAGGAACTCCAGCTGCCGGCCCCGCAGGTAGTCCACGGCGGCCCGCGCCGGTCGCGGCAGCCCCGGCTGGTCGAGCAGGAGCACCAGCATCCCCAACCCGATCACCTGCGGATCGAAACCGTCCAGCGCTTCCTCAGCGGCCACAAGCGCGCAGTACGGATCCGCCAGGACGGCCATCACCTGACCCAACTCGAGCTGCTGGGCCTTGAGCACCTCCCGGGCTGCCTGCTCAACGCCGGACAGCAGCTGGTCGGCGGATCCGGACAACTCCGCGAGCACCCTGCTGTCCGGGTCGTCGGGGTCCAGATCCGCCCCGTCCAGCCCCTCGAGCACCGACCCAGCCAGCTCACCGGCGACCAGCTCCCCCGAGTCGACCACCGCCAGCGCAGCAGCGACCGCCCGGGCCTGGTCACCGCCCAGGTCATACGCCTCAGCCAGGCCCTGCGCGTCCCACCCGATCCCGCCTGCTGACCCAAGCGACACCCCCAGCGGTGCGATATGCCGGTCGTCGCACGCCAAGCCGGCGTCCGCCGCGGCCACCGAGATCGGCGGCTGCACCCCACCAGGCCACTGCCCCAGGGCCAGCGCGGCGATCACCACCGCATCCACCGGCAGCGGCCCGGACTCCACCCCAAGCCGGCGCACCAGCATCGCCCCGAGCCGATCACCATCCAGCACCCTCGCTGGTGCCAGGTCCGGGCAACCGCCGGCCGTTCCCGTCATCCCGACCAGATCACCGGGGCGCAACCCCATCCCGGACAACACGCCAGCCGGCAACCGGATCGGGAAGCCGAAACCCGGAACCAGCCCGCTAGGAACCGGATCGAACGGCCTCACGAGCCGGCCATCGGGCAGGCGCACCCCGAACTGGATCACCAGGTCCAGCATCGGACCCGCGAAATCGGGCATCCCCTCCAGAACATCCTCGGCCAGTTCCACCGCGGTCACCGCATGCGTGAACGTGCGACCCACCACCATCGCCACCCCGTCAGCCAGGTACGCATCACCGGCCAACCAGTAGTACGGCCGATCCGCAGTCCGAAGCGCCGAGGCAAGCGCCTCCTCCGGCTCGGCCGACAGCCGCACCCCCAACGCCCTCAACCCGCTGACCACCCGCCGGGTCGGCATCATCAACGCACCGCCGAACACCCCCGGCAGCCCAGCGACGATCTCCCGCTCAGAAGCCAACCGCACAACAGGCATGCGCGACCCTAACCGGCCCGCCGAACCACGAGGCAACCCAGTACCCGCCACGACCCCGGCACCCGCGAGAAGGCCCCCGCGGCGGACGCCCTGATGCCTGCCCCAGGTGCGCGACTGGCGGAGGACGCAACCGCCTCCTGCGTGCCTCGAGAGGGAGCCCATCGCTACGCTTGCTGACACCGTCAGGGTGAGGGCCGCCGCATGCCACACGTTCCAGCTCATCCGACGAGTCCGTTGGTGTGCGCGATCACGACGAGTTGGACCCGGTCACGGGCGTCCAACTTGTCGAGGACTCGGGCGACGTGGGTCTTGACGGTGGCATCGCCGATGCCCAGCTGGGCAGCGATCTCGGCGTTGGACCGGCCGTCGGCCACGGCGAGGAGCACCTGGTGCTCGCGATCGGTGAGCTTTGCGCGGATCCGGTCGGCCCGGGCCGTGTCCTGCGGGTGCGGCTGGGTGTGGATGAGCCGACGTGCGATGTCGTGGTCGAGCAGGACCTCGCCCGCGGCGACCGCGCGCACCGAGGCGAGCAGGGATCGGCGGGGTGCGTCCTTGAGCAGGTATCCGCTGGCGCCGGCGCGCATCGCGGCGAGGACTGTGTCGTCCACGTCAAAGGTGGTCAGCACCAGGACCCGGCAGTTTGGCAGGGCCGCCAGGATCCGGGCGGTGGCCTCGATCCCGTCCAGGCGGGGCATCCGCAGATCCATGAGCACGACGTCGGGGTGGGTCTGCCGGGCCAGACTGATGGCCTCGACGCCGTCAGCGGCCTGGCCCACGACGTCGATGTCGTCCTGGGCGGCCAGGATCATCGCGAGTCCCTGACGAACGAGCTCCTGGTCGTCTGCGACGACGACCCTGATCACGTGGGCGCACCCACCGGAAGCCGGGCCCAGACGCGGTAGCCGCTGCCTGTGGGAAGCGGTCCGGCCTCGAGCGTGCCGCCCAGCTCCTCGACGCGTTCGCGCATGCCGCGCAGGCCGTTGCCTGGGGCGTTGGAACCGGCTGCGGACCCGCCGGGGCCGGCGTCTCGGATCTCCATCTCCACCGCGCGGCCCTCCCGGGTGATTCGTACGGTGGTCGGGGCACAGGCGGCGTGCCGCAGCGCGTTGGTCAGCGCCTCCTGGACGACGCGGTACCCCACCTCGCCCGACGGCCCGCCGATCGTCGCGGCGTCCTCGGCGATCTGGAGGTCCACCGGGAGCCCTGCCCCGCGCACGACGTCCACGAGGGCGGGCAGGCAGTCCAGGCCGCGAGCCTGCGCCAGGTCCTCGACCGGCTGCCGCCCGTCGCCCGCCTGCGGGGTGCGCAGCGTGCTGAGCAGTCCGCGGATGTCGCGCAGCGCCCCGCGCCCGGTGTCCCCCACGTGCGCCAGCGATCGGCGGGCTTGGTCGGGGTCGGTGTCGAGGACCTCGGCGGCGGCCTCGGCCTGCACGACCATGACGGCGATGTTGTGGGCGAGCACGTCGTGCAGGTCCCGAGCCAGCCGCACCCGATCGGCAGCAGCTTCGGCGGCGGTCTGCGCCTCTGCCTGGGCGATCGAGCGCACCGTGAGCTGCTCCCTGCTGCGCAGCAACGCACCGAACCCGAAGACCCAGATCAGGTTCAGGCCCCACCCCCAGCTGTCGGCGAACGACTGCGTCGGGTCGAACACGAGCATGCCGAGCACGGTGAGCATGCCGGCGAGCAGGGCAAGGTAGGCGCCTGGTGGCCGGGCGGACCGGCCAGCGGCCAGCACGGAGAGCACGAGGGTCCACACCCAGGTGCCCAGGTGGGCGGTCCCCCACACCATGGCAGGGAGGAGGATCAGCCCGCACACCGTCACCGTCACTATGACCGGCCGACGATGCCGCCACAGCAGCAGCGCGGCTGCGGTCACGTAGAACGGCAGCAGCCACGCCGCCGGAGCGGGCAACGGCTCACCGGGATCGTGCAGTTCAAGAAGGGCCAGCGGCACCAGCACGAGCCCTGGCGCCCACTCCAGCAGCGAGAAGCCGCACACCCGCCACGCGGCCAGGCGCTCCACCCTGCCACCGATCAGGTGAGCCTCCACTCAGCGATGGTAGCCCGCGGCGCAGCATCCCGGGGTCATCCTCGGGACGGACCCAGCTCCCCCGCGGGGTGGACACCAATCCGCGCGCGGGCCGATGCGGAGCCGTGCGCTCAAGGGGACGCTGGCCTGGATGCCACGCGACCCACTGGAGGGCACCATGAGCGTTCCCGAGACCACCCTGCCCGGCGCGCAGGCCCACCCCGTGACCAGCAGGTGGTCCCGCTGGCGGCAGTGGGCCATCCGGATCTGGTACGGCCTGCTGTCGGTCTGGGTCCTGCTGATGGCCCACGGCGTGATGGACGTGGCCACCGGTCGGGTCGCCAGCGGCGAGCAGTTTCTCTCGGCGACGGTCACAGCATGGAAGCTGCTCGCCGCCGGGGCGGTCATCGTCATCTGCTGGACCGCCGGTCGCTCGGTCGTCGCGTTCCAGGCGCTCGTCGTGGGCATGGTCGCGTGGTCCGTGGCCGAGTGGCTGTGGGCCACCCCTGAGGCCGACGCCACCCCCGCCCTCTCGGCGATCTCCTCGATCGTCCTGTGGTTCGTGCCGCTTGTCGCGCTGCGACCCCAGCGCCGAGAACTGCTGAACGTCCACCCCACGTGGTACCTGCCGCTGCTCGCACTCGCGGCGTCGGCGGCAGTGCCCCTGCTCGTCTACGCGCTCCACCAGGCGGCGTTGGTCACCGACCCTACCGGATCGGAGGCAGCGCGCGAAGCGACCTCGATGGGCGTGGTCCTGGCCGCGCAGATCTGCTTCGCGGCGCTGCGCCCTGGGGGCACGCGATGGGTCCCCCGGCTGGTCGTGGCCGCAGCCGGCTGTGTCGCCCTCGCCGCTATCGCCTGGCCCGACGACATCGCGAGCCCTGGCCGCGCATGGGGCGCCGCCCTGGCCGCCTGGTCGGTAGCCTTCGCCGTCACCGTCGAGACCGCCGGCTCCCGGCGCGGCCGCAAGGGCGCGGGAGTTCGACCGGGCGCGCGTCGGAGCCATGCCGCGCCGTGGTGATCGGTGTAGCGGTCACCACGGATCCTGGCGGCGCGGCCAATGGGTTCCGCGGGTCCGGGTGTTCAGCTGCGCCCATCGTCGGTTGAACTGGCCCGTGGACGATCGCGGACGCCCAGGACAGCCTCTCTCCACAGACGATCAGCCGTCCCCGACCTCCCGAGACGATCCTCGGACAGCGACGACGAGGTCACTCGATCAGGCGCATCCGCAGCCAGTGCGGTGAAGTGCGAGTCAGCGGCCACCCCAGTCCTGCGAGGTTGGCTGGGTCGACGGAGAGTACCTCCCAGCGTGGGAACGCCTCCTGCAACTCGGCTCTGGTCAGCGCCCCGGTGAAGGCGCCGAAGCGGGTGGGCTGGAAGGCCAGGATCAGCAGTGGCCCCGGGATTGGCTAGTTTGGTGACACCTTGGCCCACGGCGCACCGTTGCTGGTCGTTGAAGCCCTGGAGGCAGCCGACGTCCAGGAAGAAGTCGAAGGTGCCCAAGTCGGTCCCGGCCAGGTTGGTCACGTCGCCGACCACGAAGAGGGTGCCCGGGACGCCTCGGCGGTTCGCGGGCTGGATCGCGCGGGGGACGAGGTCCACGCCCACGGCTTGCCACCCCCCCCGGTTAGCCAGCTCAGCTGTGTGGAAGCCGCGGCCGCAGCCGAGGTCGAGGGCTCGCCCGAGCGGGCGCGGGCGCTGCGTCTCCTCCCGATCCAGCAGGGCGCCAGTGCTCGCCGTGGTTGCGCGCGCGGCACGCTCCCACGGGGTGGATGGGAACCGGTAGGCGAGTGCGTACCACCGTTCCAGGACCTGGCTGGCGGGCATGGATCCTCCTGTGCTCCGTGGGATTCCCCTGCCCACGTGGTGTGGTGCCCCATACGGCTGGTCCGGGTGGGGCGCGGCGTCGGCTCACTGCGGGTCTGGCAGCCGGCCCAGCCCGGCGTCGCGGGCCTGGATGATGGCGCTGGTTCGGTCGGTTGCGTGGAGCTTGGCCAGGATGGCCGAGACGTGGTTGCGCACCGTCTTGTCGGAGAGTACGAGGCGTCCAGCGATGGCGTGGTTGGCCAGCCCGGCGGCCATGAGGTCCAGGATCTCGCGCTCCCGGGGTGTCAGGTCGGGGAACGCGTCGGCGGTGTGGTCGCGGTGGGCGCCGGTGAAGAAGTCGATGATTCGCCGGGCTGCTCCGGGCCCGTACACGGCGTCCCCGCGGGCGACGGACAGCACGGCGCGGACGATGTCGTCGCGGTCGGCGCCCTTGAGCAGGTTCTCTGGCCTGGCCCACGACGTCGACCTCTTCGCACGCCGCGAGGGAGGCGACCAGCCCGAATCGGAACATCGGGTGGTCGTCGGCGATCACGACCCGGACGGGGCTCATCCGGGAGCCGGCAGCGGCAGTCGGGCGGTCACCACGGTGCCCGCGGTGCCACTGTCCAGGTCCAGCGTCCCGCCGAGGGCCTCGGCGCGGCGGCGCATCGAGGCCAGTCCGATCCCCGGTCGGGCTTCTGGCACGATCCCCGTCCCGTCATCGGCGATGCTGACGGTCAGGGCTGCGCCGCAGGATCCGACCGCGACCTTCACGCGCCGGGCGCGGGCGTGCCGGGCGGCGTTGGCTAGTGCCTCGTCGGCGATCCGGTAGGCCGCTGTCTCGACCTCCGGCGTCAGCAGCGGGAGATCGTCGATGGTGACGTCCACGTCGAGGGCAGGGCCGAGCGCGGCGGCGCGCCGGTTGAGCGCGGCGTGCAGCCCGTCGACGTCCAGGGCTACCGGGCGTAGCCCGTCGAGGATGTGCCTGACCTCGAGCACGGACAGGTCCACCTCGGCCCGGATGCGCGCCACCAGCTGCTCGGCGTCACCGGGACGCCCGCCGGCCAGGGCATCGGCCGTGGCCTGCAGGCCCAGCGCGACCCCGGACAGGCTGGGGCCGAGCCCGTCGTGCAGTTCGCGGCGCAGCCGCTCCCGCTCGCCCGCGGTGGCCGCGACCACGGTGTCGCGCTGCTCCTCGAGGGCACCGGCCAGGTCCAGGGCATGCACGACGACGGCGACCTGGGGGGCCAGGGCGGCCAGGACGCGCAGGTCCTCGGCGGAGTACCGGTCACCCGGGTTGCGGGCTCCGACGCGCAGGTCCCCCACCGTCTCCCCGGCGACCCGCAGCGGCAGCGACGCCCCGACCTCGCCCACCGACCCGTGACAGGCCACCTGCACGCCGTCCGGGCCGATCACCGATGCGCCGGGGGCGCGCACCGAGCGGGCCAGGCTGGCCACGACCGCCTCGAGCAGGTCGCCCTGGTCGGCGTCCGCAACCTGGACCCCGAGGCCCTCGACCGCGCGGATCGGGTCGCGTCGCTCACCCCACACGAACCGGTCCACTCCGCGCTGCACCCGCTCCCGCGCCGGGGCGAGGCCGACGGCCACCAGCGCCGCGGCGGCGATCCCCATGTCGGAGCGGTGTTCCAGCACCGCCCCGGTCAGGGCGGTGACCCCGACGAACACGCCGAGCACGAGTGCGGTGAG
>JBAVLA010000017.1:0-2332 GCA_049688595.1 Candidatus Nanopelagicales bacterium
GGTGGGCCGCGACTGGTGCAGTTCCCACGTGGTCGCGGACAAGGTGGACCAAGAGCAAGGCCTGGTCCGCGTGATGCACCGCCACGTCGGCACGCCCCCTGAGGTCGAGTACCTCGTCGACGGGGTCTCGACGCCGCCGCGGCATGGCAAGGTCCGCAGCATCGACTACGTCGATCGGACGGTCATGCATGAGCGGATCGCCTGGGTCAGCTGCCGTGGGACCCTCAGTGTGCGCCTCAAGGGCGACCTCGTCCCCATCCGCGACTGGTGGGACGAAGCCGTGCCCCTGGCCCGCAATACTCAGGCGCCGACCTCGGCGCGGGACCTGGTCCGCTGCGCAGCCCGCCGGGTCGCGCGCACCAGCCTCCGAGGTCCCGGCCGGGGCGTGGTCAGCGGGCCGGGCCACGACTTCCGCGGCGCGTGGGTGCTGGTGGACCGGATCCGCAACGCCGACGACAGCGCAGAGGTGCTGTTCCGGCACCTGAGGTCGAACAGACCCGACATCAACGCGTGGTTCACCGTCGAGCGGGGCACGCCGGACTGGGACCGGCTGCTCCGTGACGGCTACGGGGATCGGTTGGTGGCGTGGGGGGGCGTGCGGTGGTACGCGCTCATGGCCAACTGCAACTACCTGATCTCCTCCCACGCCAACGTACCGATCCACCAGCCGAGGCAGATCGTCCGGCTCGTCGAGCCGCACTGGAAATCGGTCTTCCTGCAGCACGGGATCATCAAGGACGACTTGTCCAACTGGCTGAACCCGAAGGACTTCTCCCTCTTCGTGACCAGCACGGCCGCTGAGTTCGCGTCCGTGGCTGGGGACGACACGCGGTACGTCTACACGACCAGTGAGGTGTGCAACACCGGATTGCCCCGATTCGATCGCCTGATCGAGGTCGGTGCGCAGTTCCCACCCGAGGACCGCGACCTGGTGCTCGTCGCGCCGACCTGGCGACACTGGCTGACCACCGAGGACGCTGCACAGCGTCGCACGGTGAACCCCGACTTCTGGGCGACCGACTACGCACGCAACTGGATGGGGTTTCTGCGGTCGGATCGGCTCGCCCGAGTGGTCCAGGACCGGGGCTTGCGACTGGCATTCCTGCCCCACCCGGACCTCCAGGAAGTACTCGACTCGGCCGACCTGCCCTCCCACGTGACTGCGCTGCGCTTCGCGGGCCAGGACGTGCGCCGCTACTTCGCCCGCGCGGCGGCTGTGACCACCGACTACTCCTCGATGGCGTTCAACGCGGCGTATCTTGAGCGTCCCGTCACGTACTTCCAGTTCGACGCCGACCTGATGTTCGGCGGCGGCCACATCGGGCGGGGCGGCTACTTCAAGTACGACCGCGACGGGCTGGGCCCAGTTGCGTACGACTTGGAGGCGGCCGTCGACGACCTCGTCGGCGTGCTGGAGCACGGCCGACAGCCGCAGCCCAAGTACCTTGAGCGGATCCGCGCGACGTTCCCACAGCGCGACGGCCATGCGTGCGAGCGCGCTATTGCTGCGATCGAGGCGTTGGGCCGGCCCCTGACCGCCGAGGAGTTGCGCACGCCTGTCGCCACCCCGACACCGAGCGCCGGGTAGCGGGCAGATGTGCGGCAACCACCTTGGTGTCGTGGCTGGTAGCCCGCGGACTTGTGCCATGGAATGCGTGCAGGCACGGCATCGAAGGCGATGGCTTACGAGCGCGGCCTGGACTCGCCCGCATTTGCGATCACTACGCTGGCCGCGTGGCGGATAGGCAAGGTGTGGCGAGACGGGCGCCCGCCCCTGGGGATCCAGGATCCTCGGATGCCGAGCGAGGGGCCATCCCTGTCGCATCGGCACCCCCCCAGCCCCGCGCTCAGCACGGCGCGGCAGCGGCAAGGGATGAGTACCGTCCGGCGGCGATCGGCCGGTGCCCCCTGCCCTCGGCCCGCCCGACCAGCGCCGCGCCGATCACCGCCACGCAGTCAGCACGACGAGCCAACACCGACACCGGCAGCAGCACATGGGTGCGCGCACAGCCCGAGCACCGCGCCCGCCGTGGCCGCAACCGTCCCGCCAAGCCGCGGACAGACCGCTCCCGGGCGTGACCCCACCCGCTCAGGACCCCACCGCACGGCGGGCACGTCAACCGACCCTCGACCAGCATCCGTTCGACTTGCCCCGGACCGGTACCTACCATCAACACCAGGGTGACCCATCACCTCAGTGACGGCCCTCCCGGACTCGCCAAAGACGGGGAGGGCCGTCGCGCTTCTCTCAACGTCATCACGATCCTGACGCCCGGCAGAAAAGACAAATCGGGCACCGCCCGCCGGACCCGTGGTCACCCCGCACGACGCC
>JBAVLA010000018.1:0-9712 GCA_049688595.1 Candidatus Nanopelagicales bacterium
CCCGTGGGTCGCCAGGACGAGGCACTCGACGCCCGGGGTCGGGCTGATCAGCCCGCCGCCGCACCACGACATCTACTCGATCGAGGACCTGGCCCAACTGATCCACGACCTGAAGAACGCCAACGACCGCGCCCGCATCCACGTGAAGCTGGTCTCCGAGATCGGGGTCGGCACAGTCGCTGCGGGCGTGGCGAAGGCGCACGCGGACGTCATCCTGATCTCGGGCCACGACGGCGGCACCGGTGCCTCGCCGTTGACCTCGCTGAAGCACGCCGGCGGGCCGTGGGAGCTGGGGCTGGCCGAGACCCAGCAGACCCTCCTGCTCAACCGGCTGCGGGAACGGGTCGTGCTGCAGACCGACGGCCAGCTCAAGACCGGCCGGGACGTGGTCGTCGCAGCGCTGCTGGGGGCTGAGGAGTTCGGCTTCGCCACCGCGCCGCTGGTGGTCATGGGCTGCGTCATGATGCGGGTCTGCCACCTGGACACCTGCCCCGTCGGCGTGGCCACGCAGAACCCGCAGCTGCGGGCCCGGTTCTCGGGCCGGCCCGAGTTCGTCGTGAACTTCTTCGAGTTCATCGCCGAGGAGGTTCGCGAGCTGCTCGCCCAGCTCGGGTTCCGCAGCCTCGAGGAGGCCATCGGCCATGTCGAGATGCTCGACACCCGCGCTGCGGTGAACCACTGGAAGGTCTCGGGGCTGGACCTCGCGCCGATCCTCGTGGTTCCCGACGTCGCCGCGGACGCCGCGTTGCACAACACTGTCGTGCAGGACCACGGGCTGGCCAAGGCCCTGGACAACCAGCTCATCGAACTCTGCCGGCCGGCGCTGGAGTCCGGCGAGCCCATCCGCGCGCAGCTGGCGATCCGCAACGTCAACCGGACGGTGGGGACGATGCTCGGCGCTGAGGTGACGAGGCGGTTCGGTGGGGCCGGGCTGCCCGACGGCACCATCGACCTGACGTTCCTGGGGTCGGCCGGGCAGTCGTTCGGCGCCTTCCTCCCGCAGGGCGTCACGCTGCGGCTGGAGGGCGACGCGAACGACTACGTGGCCAAGGGCCTGTCGGGGGGTCGGGTGGTCGTGCGGCCCGACCGGTCGGCCCCATTCGCCGCCGAGGAGCAGATCATCGCGGGCAACGTCATCGGGTACGGCGCCACGTCCGGCCAGGTGTTCCTGCGCGGCCGGGTGGGGGAGCGGTTCGCGGTGCGGAACTCGGGGGCCACGCTGGTCGTAGAAGGGGTCGGGGACCACGGCTGCGAGTACATGACCGGCGGTCGAGTCGTCGTGCTCGGACCGACGGGTCGCAACTTCGCGGCTGGGATGTCCGGCGGGACCGCCTACGTCCTGGACCTGGCGCCGCAGCGGATCAACCTGGAGATGGTCGCGCTGGAGCCCCTCGCGGCCGACGACGTGGACTGGCTGATCACGGTCCTGCGCCAGCACGCGGAGGAGACCGGGTCGCCGGTCGCCGAGCGGCTGCTCGCTGAGGGTTCCGACGGCCTGGCCCGGTTCAGCAAGATCATGCCCACCGACTACCGCCGGGTCCTGGACATCCAGGACCTGGCTCGGGCCGATGGTCGCGACCCGATCGAGGCTGTGATGGAGGAGATCAGCCGTGGCTGACCCGAAGGGTTTCCTGACGACCCCGCGTGAACTGCCCGCTCGTCGGCCCGTCGACGTGCGCATCCACGATTGGCAGGAGGTGTACCAGCCCTTCGCCACCGATCGCCTGGCCAAGCAGGCGGGGCGGTGCATGGACTGCGGCATCCCCTTCTGCCACAGCGGCTGCCCCTTGGGCAACCTGATCCCGGAGTGGAACGACCTCGTCTGGCGCGGGGACTGGCGCGAGGCCATCGAGCGCCTCCATGCGACCAACAACTTCCCCGAGTTCACCGGTCGGCTCTGCCCGGCGCCGTGCGAGACCGCGTGCGTGCTGGGCATCAACGCCGACCCGGTCACGATCAAGCAGGTCGAGGTCTCGATCATCGACCGTGCCTGGGAGTACGGATGGGTCCATCCAGCTGCACCCGAGTGGCTGTCCGGCAAGCGAGTCGCGGTCATCGGATCCGGGCCCGCCGGCCTGGCCGCTGCCCAGCAGCTGGCTCGCGTCGGGCACACGGTCACCGTCTACGAGCGAGCGCCGAAGGCCGGCGGGCTGCTGCGCTACGGCATTCCCGAGTTCAAGATGGAGAAGCGCCACGTCGACCGCCGGCTGGCCCAGATGGAGGAGGAGGGGGTCAGGTTCCGCACCGGCGTCGAGGTGGGAGTGGACATCACGGTCCACGAGCTTCGCCGGCGCCACGACGTGGCCATCCTGGCGATCGGCGCCACCGCGTGGCGGGAGCTGCCCGTGCCCGGTCGCGACCTGCCCGGTGTGCACCAGGCGATGGAGTACCTGCCGCTGTCCAACCGGGTGTGTGAGGGCTCGCTGGCCGGGTCGCCGATCGATGCCGCCGGCAAGCACGTGGTGATCATCGGCGGCGGCGACACGGGAGCCGATTGCCTGGGCACAGCCCACCGGCAGGGTGCCGCGTCGGTCACGCAGCTGGAGATCCTGCCGACCCCGCCGGCCACCCGGCCCGAGAGTGCCCCGTGGCCGACTTACCCGATGATCTACCGGGTGTCGTCGGCGCATGAGGAGGGCGGCGAGCGGGTGTTCTCCGTCAGCACCAAGGAGTTCCTCGCCGACGATGCCGGCAACCTGCGGGCCTTGCGCCTGATCGAGGTGAAGATGGCTGACGGGCGCTTCGTGGAGGTGCCCGGAACGCAGCGGGACATCCCCGCAGACCTCGTCTTCCTGGCCATGGGCTTCACCGGCCCGGAGCGCGGGCCGCTGGTCGAGCAGCTGGGCGTCGCCCTCGATGAGCGCGGCAACGTCCAACGGGACGGCGACTACGCATCCTCGGTCCCGGGAGTCTTCGTGGCCGGCGACGCCGGTCGCGGCCAGTCCCTGATCGTGTGGGCGATCGCCGAGGGCCGGGCCGCAGCCGCCGCGGTGGACAAGCACCTGATGGGAACGACCAACCTGCCAGTCCCCATCCCGCCCACCGCCCGCCAGCTGCTCGTGTAGCGGTCCGACGCACGACCCACCGGCTGCATCCGTTGCGGCGGCGGGCCGGTAGCGTTGGCGCGTGGCGCGCCCCGCGTGCTGGGTTGCTGTGGTTCCCCGCGCCCGACGATGCGCTGGGGTGACGGCGCGCGCTCGGCCTTGCGGTGGAAGGAGCCCTTGGTGGACGTGTCCATGCTGATCGAGAGCCTCGGGCGAGCTGTTGAGCGTGAGCAGGGCGACCCCGTGCTGCGCCTGCACCTGGCCCAGGTGCTGGTGTCGGCCGGGCGCGGGGCCGAGGCGGTGGCCCACCTGGGCGTGCTGCTGGCGGCCGATCCGGGGAATGCCGAGTACCAGCAGTCGATGCGCGCGGCAATGGGCGAGGCGGGTGCTGGGGTCGCAGGTGCCCCAGCCGCACCAGCCGACGTGACGCCAGCCCGGGGCGCACCGGCCGAGCTGGCGGCAGGCGGCGGCGCGCCTGCCGACGGGCCCGCCCCAGGTCCTGGCGGCTTCGACTGGGGTGCGGCTGAGGCTGACCTCGTCGGGGGCCTGACCCACGAGCCCGTGGAGACCCGCCTGCACCTGGCGGACGTGGGCGGCCTGCAGGCGGTCAAGGAGCGCATCGAGTCGGCCTTCCTCACCCCCCTGCGCAACCCCGAGCTGCGAGCTCGGTACGGCAAGTCCCTTCGCGGGGGCCTGCTGCTGTATGGGCCGCCGGGATGCGGAAAGACGTACCTGGCCAGGGCGGTGGCCGGGGAGCTGGGGGCCCGGTTCATCACCACGTCCCTTGCCGACGTGCTCAGCAAGTGGGTCGGCGGGAGCGAGGCCAACGTCGCCGAGCTGTTCCGGTACGCGCGCAGCCAGGCTCCGTGCGTGCTGTTCTTCGACGAGGTCGATGCTCTCGGCCGCTCCCGAGCAGGCCTTGGCCGCGCCGGCTCGGCGCTGCGTGGGGTGGTCAACCAGATCCTGTCCGAGCTTGACGGGATCGGCAGCGACAACGAGGGGCTGTTCGTGCTGGGGGCCACCAACGCACCCTGGGACATCGACGCAGCACTGCGGCGGCCAGGCCGGTTCGACCGGTCAGCGTTCGTCGAACCTCCCGACCACGCGGCCCGTGAGCAGATCCTGCGGACCCACTTGGCCGGCCTGCCCGTGGACCCGGGTCTCGACCTGGCCGAGCTGACGCGCCGGACGCCGCGGTTCAGCGGAGCCGACTTGGCCCACGCCTGCCAGGCCGCTGCCGAGCTGGCTCTCGTCGACGCCGCGCGGACTGGCTCCGCTGACCGCCTCATCACGCAGGGCGACCTCCTGGCTGCGATCGGCGGGATCACCCCCTCCACCGGCCGGTGGTTCGAGTCCGCCCGCAACGTCGTGCTGTTCGCCGACGCGGTGGGCGAGTACGCGCCCCTGGCCGACTACATGCGGGCCAACAAGCTGCTGTGAGCGACGAGGACCCTCACGCCCACCCTGAGGCCCTGGTAGCGGCCGAGCGCTGGGACGCCGCTCTCGACGCGGTATCCGCTGCCCTCGCCCGGAACCCGGAGGATCCGCAGCTGCTCGGCCTCCTCGTCCGCACGCTTCGTGCGCTGGGCCGCCGGCAGGACGCGCTGGATGCCTCGCAGCGGATGCTCACCGTCGCACAGGATCCCTACGCCTTCCGGCTGGCCACCCTGGTGCTCCTGGACGTTGGCTGGGTCGACGAGGCCATCGGCCTGGCCGCCAGGGCAGTCCAGCTCGACCCCCTGAACGCGGCCAACCATCTGGCCCTGGCCCGGGCCTGGGCCCAGTCGCCTCGTCCGGAGGCGGTCGCCAGGCAGCTCGCGGCCGCCCGCGAGGCCGTTGCGCTGTCCCCGAACAGCGCAGACGCCCACGTGCAGATCGGTGCTGCGCTGGCTGCCGACGGGGACTTGCGCGCCGCCCGGGCCGCGTACCTGCAGGCGCTCCAGATCGAGCCGGCGCACGCCGCCGCGCTGAACAACCTCGCGGTCCTGGACCTCTGGTCGGGCTCCGCGGAGGGGGCCGCCAGGAACCTGGCCGCGGCCCTGTCCGCGGACCCGCAGGGGGCCACTGCCCGGCGCAACCTGGATGCCCTGGCGATCCGGGTCGTCAGTCGCGCCGGTTGGTGGGCCCTGCTTGCGCCGATCCCGGCGATCCTGGCTGCTGCGGCCGGCCAGGCGCTGGCTGCCCGGGCGCTGGCCGCCCTGGCCGTGGCGGGCCTCCCGCTCGCGGTCGCTCGGTGGTGGCGCAGGCTCACTGCGGGCCAGCGGACCTACCTGCATACGCTGCACCGACGGGTGCGTCGGCGCCGGTGGGTGTGGCCTGCGGGCGCGATGGCGGTCGGCCTGTCAGGGCTTGTCGGCGCGGCGGTGGCCGACGCCGGCCACGGGCCGAGCGTGGCTGCTGCGTACGGCGTCGTAGCCGCAGTGGTCGCTTCCGCCAGGGGGTTCGCAGTGTCCTTCCGCCGTGGCTGGGGTCGCGACGCGATCGGTCGGCTGGACCGGCTGCGCCGGGTCCTCGGCGACTGACCGGTCACTCAGGCCTGATTCCGGGTCCTCGCGCGCCGCGTGGGACCCGCGAACATCGCGCCCAGACCGGGAGTCTCCAGCGCGCGGCGGGCCGGATCCCGTCGCTATTCTGGCCGGCATGCGTAGAGCGAAGATCGTCTGCACCCTCGGCCCAGCCACCTCCAGCTACGAGCAGATCAAGCAACTCATGCAGGCGGGCATGAACGTCGCCCGCCTGAACATGTCCCACGGCGACCACGCCGTGCACGCCGAGTCCTATGCGAACGTCCGCCGGGCCGCACGTGAGCTCGGCGTCGGTGTCGGCGTCGTGGCCGACCTGCAGGGCCCGAAGATCCGGCTCGGCCGGTTCGCGGAGGGCCCGGAGATGCTCGTCGAGGGGGCCGAGTTCACGATCACGACCGAGGACATCCTCGGCGACGTCAAGCAGTGCTCCACGACGCACAAGGGACTCCCCGGCGACTGCCGGCCGGGGGACACGGTCCTCGTCGACGACGGCAAGGTGAAGCTGGAGGTCGTCTCGGTGGACGATCCTCGGGTCGTCACCAGGGTCATCGAGGGCGGCCCGGTCAGCAACAACAAGGGCATCAACCTCCCCGGCGTCGCGGTCAACGTCCCAGCGCTGTCGGACAAGGACAAGGACGACCTGCGCTGGGGCATGCGCATGGGCGTCGACATGTTCTTCCTGTCGTTCGTCCGGAGCGCGGACGACGTCAAGGACGTACACGCGATCATGGACGAGATGGGCAGGCGGGTACCCGTGCTGGCCAAGATCGAGAAGCCGCAGGCGGTGGAGAACCTGGCGGAGATCGTGGAGGCCTTCGACGGGATCATGGTGGCCCGCGGCGACCTCGGCGTCGAGCTTCCGTTGGAAGAGGTCCCGATCGTGCAGAAGGCTGCCGTGCAGAGGTGCCGCGAGGCAGCCAAGCCGGTCATCGTCGCCACGCAGATGCTCGAGTCGATGATGGAGAACTCGCGGCCCACCCGTGCCGAGGCCTCCGACGTGGCCAACGCGATCCTGGACGGCGCCGACGCGGTAATGCTCTCCGGTGAGACCAGTGTCGGGAAGCACCCCAACCTGGTCGTCCGGACCATGGCGCGGATCGTCGACTACACCGAGGAGAAGGGGCTGGAGAGGCTCCCGTCGCTGCCCAAGAAGAAGAAGCCCCAGGTCGGCGAGGCCGTGACGAAGGCTGGCGTGGACGTGGCCAACGCCTTGGGCGCCAGCTACTTGACAGCGTTCTCCGAGTCGGGCACGACTGCGCGGATCATGTCGGCCTCCCGGCCCCGCATCCCGATGATGGTCTTCACGCCCTCGGCCTCCGTTCGCCAACAGCTGGCCCTGGTCTGGGGTCTCGAGTGCTTCCTGGTTCCCCCGGCGACACACACCGACCAGATGGTCGAGCAGATCGATTCCGAGCTCCTCGCCAGCAGCAAGGCGAAGCCGGGGCAACTGTGCGTGCTCATCGCCGGCGTCCCGCCGGGCATGCCCGGGACGACGAACAGCCTGCGGGTGCACACCATCGGGGCTGGCTCGGTGGAGCGCCAGCTGCAGAGCACGTGAGCCTGCCGGGTCGCAGGTCCGGGCTGGGGCATGAGCCTGCGTCGCTGCTGCGTCGCGTGACCTGACGGCCCTGCGATTCGGTCGAATGCGTGGCCTGTCGCACTCGCGCCGGCTTGCATCGGTTCGGTGACTCTCCGTAACTTTGGGCAACAGGAGGAGCCGGCCATGCCCAACGAATACGCGCGGGCGTTGGGTGCCAGGTTGCGCGCGGTGCGCAACCAGCAGGGCCTGTCGCTTCAGGGCGTCGAGGCCAAGTCCCGCGGGCTGTGGAAGGCCGTCGTGGTCGGGTCCTACGAACGGGGAGACCGCGCGGTGACGGTTCAGCGGCTCGCCGAGCTCGCGGCCTTCTACGGGGTGCCAGTGGCCGAGCTCCTGCCCGGACCGGCGCCGGCTGTCATCGGTGAGTCGCGGCCAAGGCTGGTCATCGACCTCGAGCGGCTCAGCCAGCTCCCCTCGGACCAGGCCGGACCACTGACCCGCTACACCGCGGCGATCCAGCTCCAGCGCGGTGACTACAACGGCCGTGTCCTTTCGATCCGACAGGACGACCTGCGCATGCTGGCGCTCATCTACGAGGAGTCGCCGAGCGTGCTGGCCGAGCAGCTGATCGATTGGGGCGTGCTCAATCCGGCGCGCAGCGCTGGCTGAGGACTGCGTGGGGCGCATTGGTAGCATGGGTGGCGCAACTGCGAACCTCCTTTAAGTACCGTCCTGTGAGGCGTGGAAGGAGTGGGTGTGGCCACCCGCGTGCTTGACGAGTCGGACATCCATCGCGCGCTCTCGCGCATCGCCCACGAGATCCTCGAGAGGGAGAAGGGGCCGGGGAACCTAATCCTGATGGGGATTCCCAGCCGGGGGGTTCCCCTGGCGCAACGAATCGCCGAGCGGATCGGTTCCATCGAGTCGTCCTCGGCGCCACCCGTGGGCTCCCTGGATGTCACGATGTTCCGCGACGACCTGCGGTTGCGCCCCGCCCGGGCCCTGGAGCACACCGCGGTGCCGCCGGAGGGCATCGACGGACGCACGGTCGTCCTGGTGGACGACGTGCTGTTCTCGGGTCGGACGATTCGCGCGGCCCTCGATGCGCTGTCCGAGATCGGTCGGCCCCGGGCGGTCCGGTTGGCGGTGCTGATCGACCGAGGCCACCGGGAGTTCCCGATCCGCGCGGACTACGTGGGCAAGAACGTGCCGACCTCGTTGCGCGAGTCCGTGCACGTTCGGGTGTCCGAGATCGATGGCATCGACGAGGTAGTGATCGGGGAGGACGCATGAGGCGCCACCTGCTCAGCGCAGCTGACCTCACTCGCGACGAGGCGGTGCTGGTCCTGGACACCGCGCGCGAGTTGGCCGCCGTGAGCGGCCGGGCTGTCAAGAAGCTGCCGACCCTGCGCGGCCGGACGGTCGTGAACCTGTTCTTCGAGGACTCCACTCGCACGCGGATCTCGTTCGAGGCCGCCGCGAAGCGCCTGTCCGCGGACGTGATCAACTTCTCGGCCAGGGGTTCGAGCGTGTCCAAGGGCGAGAGCCTGAAGGACACCGCGATGACCCTGCAGGCGATGGGTGCCGACGCCGTCGTGATCCGGCACAGCGCCAGCGGGGCGCCGCACCGGCTGGCGAACTCGGGCTGGATCAGCGCGTCAGTGGTCAACGCAGGCGACGGCGCGCACGAGCATCCCACCCAGGCGCTGCTCGACGCGTACACGATTCGCGAGCACCTGGCCGGCGGGACCGGTGACCTGGCCGGGCGGCGGGTCACCATCGTGGGTGACGTCCTGCATTCCAGGGTCGCCCGCTCCAACGTGATCCTGCTGGACACCCTCGGAGCGCAGGTGACCCTCGTGGCGCCGCCGACCCTGCTTCCCGTCGGCGTGGAGAGCTGGCCCTGCGCGGTGTCCTTCGACCTCGACGACCCGCTGCCCCGCACCGACGCCGTGATGATGCTGCGCGTCCAGCGCGAGCGGATGAGCGCAGCCTTCTTCCCCAGCGAGCGGGAGTACGCCCGCCGCTACGGACTGGATGCCCGACGCGCCCAGCTGCTGCCCAGTCACGCGCTGGTGATGCACCCCGGTCCGATGAACCGGGGCATGGAGATCACTGCCGAGGTGGCCGACGGGACCCGCTCGGTGATCGTCGAGCAGGTCACCAATGGGGTGAGCATCCGCATGGCCGTCCTTTACCTGCTGCTCGGAGGAGCCGAAGTCGAATGAGCCGATTGACCACGGGAGCAGGGATCGCATGAGCTACCTCATCACCGGGGCCCGCCCGCTCGGCGGCGAGGCTGCCGACCTGCGCATCGAGGGAGAGACCATCGTCGCGCTTGGCGCGGCCGGGTCCCTCCGAGCAGATGGTGCCGACGTGATCGACGCCGATGGACTGATCGCCCTGCCCGGGCTTGTCGACCTCCACACGCACCTGCGCGAGCCTGGCCGCGAGGATGCCGAGACGGTCGCCACCGGTAGCCGGGCCGCCGCCCGGGGCGGCTTCACCGCCGTCCACGCGATGGCCAACACCGACCCGGTCGCGGACACCGCGGGCGTCGTCGAGCAGGTCTGGCACCTGGGCAAGCGGACCGGGCTGGTCGACGT
>JBAVLA010000019.1:0-21213 GCA_049688595.1 Candidatus Nanopelagicales bacterium
CGCCCGGGCCGAGTTGGTGCACGCCGTTCGCGAGGCCGCACGGCAGGGCCTCACCCAGGCGCAGATCGCCCAGTTGATCGGGCGCAGCCAGCCCGAGGTGTCCCGCCTGCTGCGCTTCCACGGCCGCAGGCCGCTGGCACTGCGGCTGCGGCGGCACGCCCGCGAGGTCCGTGACCTGATCGACCAGGCCGGCGGCAGCAACGTCCGGGTGTTCGGCTCGGTCGCCACGGGCACCGAGCAGGCCGCCTCAGACATCGACCTGCTGTTCGACATGGGCACTCCGATGGGCCTGATGGAGCTCGGCGCGCTGGAACGACGCCTGTCCGAGCTGCTCGGCGCTCCGGTCGATCTGATCCCCGCGGCGGCCCTGCGACCGGACCTGCGGGACCGGGTCCTCGCCGAGGCGGTGACCCTGTGACCCGGACCCCGGAGGAATCGCTGCGGGAGGCGCGGACCCACTTCGCGTTGATGCGCCAGCATGCTCAGGGTGACCTGGCCGGCCAGCTGGTGATCGACGCGATCTGCATGCGGCTGTCCGCCGGCGTGGAGGCACTGGCCCGGCTGGACACCCCGACGCGGGATCGGCTGTTCGGCGACGCCTGGCCACTCATGTGGGGGATGCGCAACCGCATCGCACACGGCTACCTGCTCGTCGACACAGACATCGTGCGCCGGACCTTGCAGCACGACATACCACCGATCATGGCCTGCATGGCGCCCGGCAGGAGCACTATTGCAGCAGTAGGCCCGATGGGGAGGAGTCCAGATGCTGTCCGGCCCCGCACGAAGCGTCCTCTTCCGTCTGGGGCGCTCGACCTTGGATTCGACTCTGGCGGGCAGCGGACTGACGGAACCCGGGCTCGCTGAGGAAGCCCGCGACGTCTACGACCGCTTGGCACACCGGGTGCCCTGGCCAGACCAACTGGCCAATCGCTTCCATCTGGTGTTCAACGTGCTACCCGTGGCCGCCCTGTGTACTGCGCTCCGCGAGCGCGGCTGGACAGCGCAGGACGCCGTTGACGTGGTGCAGGCAGCAAGCGCGGCGCGCGCCTTCAACATGACGCGCTGCTACGCACTCGACACGTTCCGTGACCTCGACGCGGCACCTGCAGCACGGGTGATGTGCGCGAGTGAGCAGCTTCTGGCAGAGGCGTCCCCCCTCGTTCGCTTCTCCCGCGAGGGCACCCTCGCGGCGGGCGCTGGCCATTGCGACTTCCGTTACGAACTCCTCGACTCCCACGACAGGGCGCGCGCCTCCGCTTGACGTCCCAAACGTCATCCCCACCGCGGCGGCTGACCCTGTGAGGCGGGACTCGCTGTCTGCCGGTCGTTCCGCCTGCCCACTCTGGGCGGGCAGACGGATAGACGCCTCTGTCCACGTACTACGGGGGCCCGTACATTGACAGCGTGCATGCGCGTAACGCCCGGGGTCCTCGATGGGCGGTGATGACCGTGTGGGGGGTCGTCAACGCGGTCAACCTGCTGCAGTCGGTGGGGTTCGCGACCCGACCCGTGGCGCCCGAGGTCAACGAGGTGGCCGGCTGGGTCATGGTGGCCCTGGCCATCCCGGCGACGGCGGCCCTGGTGGGCTTCGTTCGGGCCGGCAGCGGTTGGCGTCTGATCGTCGGGCCCGCGGTCTACGACCTGTTCATCGGCTTCATGCTGGTCGTCGAGGACTGGCTGGCTATCGAGTTCCGCGATCCCCGCCGCCCGGAGATCCTGATCCCCTACCTGGTCCTGTTCTTCGGCAGCATCGTTCTGATGGGCGCGCCGATGCTGCGGATCGACAAGCGGCTCTGGGCGGTCACCGCGGCCACGTCCGTGCTCCTGCTCGGATCGATGGTCTGGGCCCTGAGCCGCGGGGTCGGGTGACCCCGGCCTCGCGGAGCCACCTCGAGGCGGTGCGGCATGCCTGCACGGGCACATCACGCGAACGCCGTGCCACGCCTCGTTCTGGGTAACGACGCCACTTGCACCCCGGCGATGCTGGACTCGCTTCCATGACGTGAGCGCGTCCACAGGCGGCGGATAGACGTACTTGGGGGCAGGTGACACGCTTGTCGCCCGGCGAGTCGGGCCGGTCGAGGGAGGCCCTGTGAGCGTCACACCGCCACGGTCCCGACGTGCTCGCGTCGGGCGCGCCGCCGCCCTGATGGCGATCCTCGGGCCCTGCTGCTACATCCTCCTGACGATCGGGCTGGGCCTTGCCTGGTCGAGCTACGACCCGGTGCGGGACACCCAGAGCGAGCTTGGGGCAGTCGACTCACCGTTCCGATGGGTGATGAACACCGTTGGGTTCATGGGACTGGGGTTCTGCATGGTGGCGTTCGCGGTGGCGTACGGGTTGCTGCTACGCGGCGGCTGGCTGCGCTGGGTAGCCGTGGGCCTGCTCTCCCTGGCGGGGGCCGGCATGGTCATCGTGGGGAACTTCCCCTGCGACTGGGCTGCGTCGACGTGACCACGACCGGCAGGCTCCACGGGCTGTTCAGCGCACCTGGGGCGATCGGGCTTCCGGCGGCTGCCATGGTGTCCGCCTCGGTCCTGCGCCGGGATGGGCGGTGGAGTACCACATGGCAGGTGGCTTCCTTCACGGTCGGGGCGCTCAGCCTTGCCTCGGGCCCGCTGATCGCTGCTGAGGTCCTCCCACAGGCCAACGGGCTGCTTCAACGCGCCGGGATGTGGCCGGCGTTGGTCTGGATGGTTGCGATGGCCTTTCGGCTGCATCGGATCACCTGAGCCACCACGAGATACCACCCGTGTTTGCCGACGGAATCCACCCGCAGCGGCCCCAAAGCGCCCGACTCACGGCGAAGTGGGGCAGGCACAAGGTCGGGGCCGACAGGGGCAGCGGCGGCAGGTCAAATCCCTCCCCTCGCCACGACCTACACCGAGGCGGACGCCCAGCGCAGCCGCGGTCAGCGATGGGCAATACCGTCCAGCCTCAGCATGGTGCTCTCATCGCGGTGGGTGCCGTCGGTGCCCACGTGCTTCTCGGAGATCTTCGGGCCGTTCCTCACAACGTGAGCCAGTGCCATGGCATGCCCGCGACCGAGCCCGTACTCACCCGCGCCGTGATACGCAGCCTGACCCGACCTGGGTCGCATTCCCGGCCCGCACTTGGCGTCCCGCTACCGAGCGTGGCCATGGAGGGGGCGACCATATCGGCCAACAGTCGGGGGACGACGCACTGCGTGGGTACATCATGACCGGGGCGATGTGGTGGTGACGGGCGTCGTGGGGGTGGAGTCAGGCGGGGCCGGGGTGGCGGAGTTGGGCACGGTGACGCGGACGTTCCGACACGAGCCATAACCGGTGTTGCACGGGCTATATGGCGGCGTCGGCAATCCGGACGGGTCCTCAAGCAGGAGAGTCATCTGGACCGGGACCGTCCTGCACCTCTTCACAGCAGTGCCGGTCGCGATGCTGTTGGTCATGTTCGACCAATCCCAGTAGAAAGTGCCGTAGACATCGCCGATGGGACTGCCCAGCATGGTGAACGTACCCTGGTTGTGGCCGAACACGTATCCCCAGGTGTAGCCCCATACGGTCTCGGCGATGTCGGCCCGGAACGTCCCCGCATTGACCCACTGGCCTCCGAACAGGACGTACTGCGGGCCGAAGTGCCAGGTGTCAAGTGGACGACACCTGACTCCTCCCAGTACTGGTGGTTCGGCCCGTTGCCCCACTCGCGGATGGCTACGGCGACGTCGTAGGTGGTCCACTTCCGAACTCGCGCACAGCCGCAGAGGACGAAGCAGACCCGGATGGACTCAGTGCGTCAATCTGGGCCGCTACGCGGCTAGCCGGAATGACGCAGCGGTACTCGTCGGAGCAGTACGCCGGCGTGGTGGACCTGGCAATCCTGGGTCAGGCGAGGTGTGCAGTGCGAGGACCCGCAATGATCGCCAAGGCCTCCAGGTGGTCCCATGCCCCTGTCAATCAGGTGTTCCCATCACCCTGGCAAGCGACACCAGGATCCCGGCCCCGGCGCTACCCCTCTTCCAGTCGCTCCACGCCGCGGTCGAGTTCGAGCCAGAGGTCGTCCAGCCAGCGGCCGAATTCTGGACCATACAGGTTGGTCGGCGGCTCCACTTGACGGAAGCTGATCCGGATAGGGGTCCGCGGTCTTGCCAGTGCGGCCAGGACAGCTCCGAAGTTGTCGAGCCCGTCGAACCCGACGTGCCACCCCACCACAACCGTGGCCTCCACTGCCGCCGCGCCCTCCAGCAGGGCGCGGGTTCCAGCTGGGCGCGGTGGCAGCAGGTGCCTCAGCCCAGCCAGCCGTTCCGCGCGTTCGAGGTCACGCTCGCCGATGCGCGCCAGGGCCCGTCGACGCTTGGCGGCATTCGCCCGGGTGCCCTCGGGGAAGATGACGCACGCCGACGAGGCGTCCATCGTCGCGGCCAGCTCGGCGATCCGGGCCAGTCCCGGCCCGGAGTCCTCGGCCTGCCGGTCCAGGAAGCAGTTCGGCAGCCGGTTGCCCACGATGTCCAGACACGGGTCGGCGAGGAGTTCGCGCTTGAGCACGAAACGTGGCTGAAGATGGTGCTGAGTCACGACCCACGCGGTGAGCAGCGAGTCCGCCAGACTCGCGTGACGCACCAGCAGCACGACCGGCGCCGGATGCAGGGCCTCGACCCCCTCGACGTGGATGGTGACCCCACAGGTGATCCGCAGCGCCCCCATGAGCCGGTCGGCCCACCAACGCTGGAGGCGGTAGTGGGAGGCGCGGTCCCCGGCCCTGCCGGTCAGCCACAGGCCAACCGCCGCAGCCACGCCGGCGGCCTCCAACCAGGCCCAGCACAGGCCGAACGACACCAAGCGCGCCAGGGGCAGCCGCACCAGGCCCCGGAACAGGTCGACCAGCACGAGCAGCGCCACCACCGGCAGGAACAACGCCGTCCCCAGGACGACCGCGACGAGCAGCCCCGTGATGCTGACCGCCCGGCGGCGCAGCGTCCCGCCGCTGCTCACCGTCGGGGTGGGCGCGGCACCAGGACCGGCGTGCGAGCCACGTAGTCGCGGTACTCGGGATCGTCGCCCCAGGTCGCCCGGCCGCGCACCTCCAGCAGCGGGATGCCGCTCACGCGGGTCAGCAGCAGCCCCACGAAGAGCGGAGAAACCAGGGTGAGGTACTGCCACCCGGACAGCGCCGGCAGAGCGACCAGCGCGACACCGACCCACAGCGTGATCTCCCCGAAGTAGTTGGGGTGCCGGGACCAGGCCCACAGGCCGGTCGTGATGAAGCGCTCGCGGTTCGCCGGGTCCGCCCGGAAGGCGCGCTTCTGGCCGTCGGCGGCGGCCTCGATGCCGAACCCGACCAGCCAGACCATGACGCCGACCACACCGATCAACCCGAACCGGACCACGGTCGCGCTGGTCATCGCGGCCAGTGCCGCGCCGGCGGTCAACACCACCCAGAGCGCCTGCAGCGTCCAGGTCACCAGGAACCGGGTCGGGTCCTGCTTGATCCGGTCGAACCGCCGGTCGGTCCCCTCTCGGCGGATCCGCCGCACCAGGAAGCTGCCCAACCGCAGCGCCCAGACCGCAACCAGAACGCCGAGGACCACCGCCACCGACGAACGCGACCCGGCGACGAGGGCGATCACGACCACCGCTAGGTAGGTCAGCGTGCCAGTCAGGTCGAAGAAGCGCTCAGTTCGCAGCAACCACGCCGGCACGAACGACGCCCAGTTGACGAGGTACGCCACCGCTGCGCAGAGCGCGAACACCGGCCAACCGCCGGCCCGCAGGCCACCCGCGCTGCCAGCGACCGCAGCCGCTGCGCCAACCAGCACGGCGACGACGATCGCCAGCACGGACCGGCCTCTGCCCGACTCACTGGATATGGATCCGCTCATGCCGCCATGGAAGCACAGCCGGTCCCGTGACCGGTCGGCGCGGTTGGAGCGCTGCTCGGGGCGGCTACCCGGCGAGGGTGCCGGCGAAGACCTGCCAGGCCAGCAGGGACTTGGCCACCAGGCTCAGGGTGATGTAGGCGCGTTCCCCCACCAGGTGGTCCGCCCAGCGCCCGACCTGCTGGTACTGCAGGTACTGGTTGAGCGCGAACACGTTGAAGAACAGGAACAGCGACACGATGATCCCGCACACGAACCCGGGGGCTCAGCTGAGGACGTGGACCCGGGGGCGATCACAAAGAACGCGATGATCAGCCAGGGCACGATGCCGGTCAGGGACCCGAAGATGAACGGCAGGAACCCGCCACCGGGGTGCTCGTAGACCTCCTGGCACCCAGATGAGCACCACTCGGCCACCGTGGGGTGTGGCCTCGAGTCCCAGTCGACGACCTCCCGACCGGGATCCCGGTCGGCACCCCGGGTGGTGTCGCGGGCCGCACCCTGGTGCTGGGGAGGGCCGGGCTCCTGACGTCCGACCGCCTTCCGGCATCAGGCGCGGATCACCGTGGGTCCGGCTGCCTCCAGTTCGGTGGCGGCCTCACCGGGAAGGGCTGAATCGGTGACGATCACGTCGATCTGGGACAGGTCGGCAACGTTGGCGAAATGAGCTGAGTTGTACTTGCTGTGATCGGCTAGGAGCACGGTGCGCCGGGCGGCCGCCACCAAGGCGGACTTCACCGCGGCCTCCGCACTGTCCGGGGTAGTCAGGCCCCGGGTGACCGAGAAACCGTTGATCCCCAAGAAGGCGACGTCCACGAAGACCGTGCGCAGGTAGTCAAGTGCCGCGCTGCCGACGGTGGCCAGCGTCCGGTCCCGCACCCGTCCGCCGACGAGGTGGACCGTGAGCTCTTTGCGGGCGGCCAACAGGGACGCAATCGGCAGGCTGTTGGTGACCACCGTCAGCTCGCGTCCGGCGGGCAGCACCTCGGCCAGGCGGTACGTCGAGGAGCCCGCGTCCAGCGCGATGGCCCCCTCCTCGGGCAGGAAGGCCACAGCCGCCTCAGCGATGCTGATCTTCTCGGCGGTGTTCACCGACTCCCGGACCGCAAGCGCGGGCTCGAAGCCGAACAGACCCACCACGATCGCTCCCCCGTGCACCCGGCGCAGCAGCCCGGCACGCTCCAGCACGCTCAAGTCACGGCGCACCGTCTCGGGGGTCACCGCCAGGGACTGCGCCAACTCGGCGACCTCGACCCGACCGGCGGTCTGCGCCCGGCTCACGATCAGCGCCTGACGTTCCTGCGCGTACATCCGCTTGCCCCCGTTTCTGTCCGATCAGGCGAAGTCAATCACCTTCTCTCTCCCCCCGCCTGGGATCCTCCCGGGGCCGGGGTATCGGCCAGCATTTCAGCGCGGCGCGGTCGGCGTCGATCGAGATGGTGCAGGCGTCGATGGAGCATCGGCGCCACCCCGACCCCCGTACCGCACCCGGACTCATGACCGGTGACTTGGCGCCGGGCGAGTCAAGCCGCTGGACGTTTCTGCCGCCGGCATTGAAGGCCCGCGTGCGCCGGCAAGCAGGGCTGCGGCCACCGTCGCGGCCGCGCATCCGCCGAGGACGGCAGCCCTCACCACCGGCCGTCGTGCGCCTTCCCCCCTGCTGGTGGGGCCGGCACGTGTCAGAGAGCCGTTATCGTGGCGAGCGCCAGTGCGGCCACCATCACCGCGATCATGATCCCCAGGGTCCTGGAGTAGCCGGCCGGGCGGATCGCCCCGTCGGCGTCGGCCCGGCGGGCCAGGGGGAACAGCCGCCAGAAGAACACCGCGACCGAGGCGGCCAGCGCCGCACCGGCGGCGGTCTTGGTGCCCTCGGTCACAGCCGCGCCGACCGTGGCAGCAGCGTTGCAGCTCCTCGACGGGACCGCCCGACGCCCCGGCGCGCACACCCAAGCCATGCTCGTCGAGCCCACCCGGTTCTTCGCCGACCAGGCCGCGATGGGGCTCACCGTCGAGTGGCTTGCCGACTCGTGATGGCAGGAAACCTATATACCATCTGGTCGGTATTGACATACCGCGCGGACGGTATCTACTCTGGAGCCATGCCGACCACAGACGTTCCGAGCCCGCGGACCCAGGAGCAACGCAAGGCCCGCACCCGGCGCCAGGTCCTGGACTGCGCCGCCGAGGCGTTCGCCCGCGACGGCTTCGCCGGGACCTCCCTCAACGACGTGATCGCCGGCTCCGGGCTGACCAAGGGCGCCTTCTACTTCCACTTCCCGTCCAAGGAGGAGCTCGCGGTGGCGGTCGTCGATGACCTGCGCGAGCAGTGGACCGCGGCAGTGTCCCTGGCCGACGACCAGGACACGCCGGCTCCCGTCCAGGCCCAGCGACTTGCCGCCCGGGTGGTGGACGCCTACAGCCGCAACCGCAGCCTGCGGGCGATCGGGCGGCTGGTCCCGGACCTCGCCGCGGCTCGCCCCGACCTGGCCCCCCAGCTTCAGGCCTCGCTGTTCCTGTGGATCGACCTGATCGAGGCCATCGTCGTGCGGGGCCAGCGGGAGGGAACGATCCGCGACGACCTCGGGGCCCGGCAGGTCGCCGAGGCGATCCTCGCGGCGTTCAGCGGTGTCGAGGAGCACGCCGAGCTGGTGAGCCAGGGCAAAGACCTCTCCGCACGCATCGACACCCTCATGGCCCTGCTGGGCACCGGGATGACCGCCACCCCCCGCGCTGGACGAAGGAGCCCGCGATGACCACCGCGACACGGCCCACCCCCGCATTCCCGACATCCCACGCTCCGAGGACGACGCACTGGCTCGGCCTCGCCGGCGTCGCCCTCGGTGTCGCCGCAGGCCTGACCCAGCTGGTGGCCGGATCGACAATCCCCGCATGGAGCGGAAACAAGATCGACACCGTCGGCCTGGGCATCACGACCATCGTCCTGAGCCTGGTGTCAGGCCTGGGCCTCTGGTACCTGGGCCTCCCCCTGCCTCGCTGGGCGCGCCGGGCGGTCCTGCTGCTGGTGCTGGCCTGCGCGGCCGTGTGCTTCACGACCGTGGGTCGGCTCTGGTACGTTCCGGGGCCCCTGCTCGTCGCAGCGGGGCTGCTGGCCTTCTCCGCCGGGGCGTCCGAGGACCTGAGCCGACCGCCCGCCGCACCAGGAGCGTCCGCGGACGCGACGCACCCGATGCCCTCCCGGGTGGGCGTCGGCGGCTGGCTGCTCTACGCCGTGGCCGTGGTCGTGGGCCTGGCCGTCGCGGTCAGCTCGCTGGTCACGGTGCTGCTCGGGGCGTACGCCTCCAGCGTTGCCGTCGCCGCGGCCGTGGCGCTGGTCGCGGGGCTGGCGATGAGCGCTGGGGTGGCACCGGCCCTGAAGCGCCGGGCACCGGCGATGCTCGCCGGCGGATTCGGCGCCGGGCTGATGGCCGCGGGGATCGTGCTGGGTGTCAGCGCCGTGATGATCGCGATGAGTTGAGGAGCCGACGATGACGGAGAACACGATGACCAGGCGGGACATGCTCAAGGTCAGCGGCCTGATCGCCCTCGGCCTCGGCGGGGCGCTGAGCATGGGACTCGGCGCCCGGGCGGGGAGGGCAGGAGCGTTCACGGCGGGAGAGGGCTCGCCCTACGACGCCTGGACGACACTGCCGCGAGACGGCAGTCCGCAGGCCCTGATCGCTGCAGCGGTCCTGGCCGCCAACCCGCACAACACCCAACCCTGGCGCTTCACCGCCGACACCGACACCATCACCGTACACGCGGACCACGCCCGGGCCCTGCCAGCCACCGATCCCACCGACGCGGAGCTGGTCACCGGCCTGGGCTGCGCGATCGAGAACCTCGCGGTCGCCGCGGCCGCGGCAGGCCAAGCAACGACCGTCGAGGCCACCGGCACCGGGGACACGGTCGCCCGCATCACACTGCGCCCCGGCGCGGCCGCGGAGGGCGCGGACCTGTTCCCCGCCATCCCCCGCCGGCACACCAACCGCGGGCCCTACCGCGCCGACCGCGCCCTGCCCGAGGGGTCCCTGGCGGCCGGCGCAGCACGACTGGGCTCGCTACCGCTCGTCGAGCTCACCTGGCTGCAGAGCGCGGACCGCGACCGGTTCGGCGACCTCACGGTGCGGGCCACCGAAGCCGTCATCGCCGACCGTGGGCAGTCAGGCGAGATCAACCAGTGGTGGCGCGCCACCCGCGCGGAGATCGAGGCCCACCGCGACGGCATGACCCTCGACGCTCAAGGGCTGCCTGCGGTGACGACGTTCCTGGCCAAGGTCCTGCCGCCCACCACACAGCAGCAGAACGACGCCTCCTGGCTGGCCAACACCCGCAACACCCACGTCGCGTCGGCCGCCGCCTACGGGCTGCTCAGCGTCACCGACGCCGGCAGCGCTGCGGCGCAGATCCAGGTCGGCCGCGCCTTCCAACGCCTGCACCTGTGGGCCACCACCCAGGGCCTGGCCCTGCACCCGCTGAACCAGGTCACCGAACGGATCGCCCGCGACCGAAGCCTCGGCAACGCCTGCCCATTCCAGGCGCCGCTGTCCGACCTGACCCCACCCGGTCGGGTCACCCTGTTCGCCTTCCGCATCGGAGTACCCACCGTCGAGGCCCGACCCAGCCCACGCCGCCCACTGGCCGACGTGATCGCCGCCTGAGCGCACGCACGCAATCCCCAGGCTGGCTTGACTCCCCAGTCCGGCTCGTGCCCGACCCCGCCGATGGGAGGACCACCCGGATCGAACTGACCGAGAGGATCCGCGAGTTCGACACCCCCGAGATGGTGGCTCGGACCCGGGGCATGTTCGCCGACGTCTTCACTGGCCTGACCCACGACGAGACCCGCGACCTGCTTGCCCTCCTGCGCCGCTGGCTGGCCGCCCTGACCACCCCTGACCCCGGAGAGGAACAACCCTCATGCCCCGCTGCGCGCTCGCGGCAGCGCTGGCCGCCCATGGCGTCATCCACGTTCGCCGGGATCGTGGTCAACGTTGCGCTCCTCGCCGGTGTGGCGTGGGTCATCCGCCCCCGGTCTCACCCACTGGAGGTGGCATCGTGACCACCCAGTTCGACACACGCGGGACCGCCCGCACTGGCCGCAACCTGCGGGCCCGGCACGATCAGGTGGTTGCGGCCGCGTTCGACGCCCAACCCCTGAGGCCCGCCGCTCCCCTCACGGTCGGCGACCTCGCCGGGCTGCCCGACCCCGTCCGCCGCTACATCACCCGCTCCGGGGCGCTCGGGCGGCCCCGCCCGCAGAACATGCGCGTGGTCATGGACGCCAACATGTACCGCAGGCCAGGCCAGGCACCTATGCGTGCCCGGTCCGTGCAGTACACGTTCTTCGGCCAGCCCACCCGCCTGTTCCTCATGGATGCCCGCATGTTCGGCCTGCCCGACTTCACCATCCGATCCATCCAGTACGACCTCACCGGACCGACCGCCGACTGACCGCACGCCGGCGAAGGACACCGAGGTGGCCATCCTCGGCGCGACCTATGAACCCGCGAACGTCACGATCCGGACCGGCGGCCAAGTGCGCTGGATCAACCGCCCCGCGGAACGGTCGTGAGACGCCAGGACGCGGCATTGGCCCGGGCAGGGGAACCCGTGGACAGCGCTTCCTCACGTTCACGGCGCGATCGAGAGAGCGCTCTCTCGATCGGGAGGGCTGCGGGGCAGACGCGCTGTAGCGGGCAGCCGTGCCTACCCGGAAGCCGGCAACGAGACCGCCCGGCCCCAGAGAACGCGCGCGAAGCCCCCAAGTACCGGGGTCGAAGTGGGGCCGGTTGAGAGCCTGTGCCACCGTCCCCTTCCGACTCGACGCCGTCGACCGGGCACGAGTAGGGGCTCACCCGGTCAACTGCGCGGCCGCGGCCTCGATCAGTTCGTCGGTCCACGCCTGGTCGAGGATGCCGTCGCTCGGAAGGTCCTTGCTGTCCGGGGCACCCAGTTCATTGGCCCGCAGGTAGAGCACGGTTCGCCCGGAGCGCAGGACGGCGCTGACCTCGTCGGAGGTGTATCCCGTGTCGGTGTAGTGGTAGGTGGCGTGCACCCGGAACCCGTCGACTGCGCTTGGCGAGCCTGCCACGACTGCCTCGGCCTCGGCCCCCGGGGAGTGCACCGCGAACGCCGCCTCGCAGTCCTCAGCCCGGGCGCGGGACCGGGTCACCGCCTCTTGGGCGGTCGTCTCGTCGGTGTACACGATTGCGTACTGGTCGACCTGGGCAGCCCCGGTGACGAACCCTGACCAGGCCGCCGCGGTTGCGCCGGGCTCAGCCGGGCCCGGGTCATCCATCGGCGGGAGTTCCAGGGGGGTGCAGGTCATCACCTGCCGGGACGGCTCGCCGATGACCCCGGTGGCACTGAACGGGTCCATCGAGTCCACCAGTACGTCCCCGGGAGGAGCCGGTGGAACGGACTGCGCCGGAAGCAGGCTGGCGATGGCCAGCTCGTCCACCGAGATCGTCTCGGACGGGGTGGGCGACTGGTCCGACCCGGCGTCCTCGGCGGCGCAGCCGACAACCGCGACCGCGACCGTGGCTGCGGTGACCAGGACCGAGGCAATCCGTGACAGGCCCATCGTCGGCCTCCCTCCCGGGCTTGGAAGGACTTCGTCGCACACCTGCGACGGGCTCCGTCACCTCAACCATGCCACCCGCGCGCCTGTCCCGACAGAGCCGTTGGTCCCAGCGGCCAACGCGGGCCCGGAGCGGGCTCCATCGCACGTGCCGATGCGGTCGGCTGTGCAGCCGGCCCCAGAGGGTCACCCCCGCCCCGCCCGTGATGGTCACCACCCCACGCGGGGTCAGGACTCCCGGCCCTGCCATGGATGTGCGGGTGCGGGGGAGGCTGAAGGCCGGGCAGGGGGCGTCAGGGTTGCAGGGCGGCGTGGACCAGCACGCCCGCGGTTGCCTTGGCGGTCTGCGGGCTGTTCGGGTCGGCGTCCAGGGCACCGCTTGCCAGCCCACCGTCGAGCAGGATGGTCAGCGCCCGGGCCAGCTGGTCGGGGTCCCGGGCACCCGCGCGCTGCGCGAGGTCGCGGATCCAGGCCAGCACGTTCTGCTTGTGCGCCACGGTCCGGTCGTGCACGGGTGATCCGGGTGCGGTCTCGGCCGCGGCGTTGATGAACGCGCAGCCCCGGTACCCGGGCCTGCGGCACGCGGTGGTCAGCGCATCGAACAGGCCGACGAGCTGGTGGCCGGGGTCGGGTCCGGCCTCGTGTGCTGCTTGCTCGAGCTGGGCGGTCCACACGCGGTCGACCTTGTCGAGGTAGGCCAAGATGAGGTCGTCCTTGGCGGGGAAGTGCCGGTAGAACGTGGCCTTGGCCACGCCCGACTCGGCGATGATCGTGTCCACGCCTACCGCGCGCAGCCCCCGTGCGTAGAACAGCCGGAATGCGGTGTCCAGGATCCGCTCACGCGCCGCACTCGTCGCGCTGGGGTTGTCCGTTGTGGCGGTGGTCATCGGCTCCTCCTCAACGATCATGGTACACAGACTCGTCTGTCTCACAGCACCTTGCGGACAGACAGATCTGTCTGTTACGGTCCTGTGGCTAGACCAACCTGTCTTCCTACTCGAGAGGATCGACCTGATGAAGATCGCTGTGCTTGGAACCGGCCCGGTCGGGCGAACCCTGGCCGCACGGTTCATCGCCGTGGGCCACGAGGTGGTACTCGGCACCCGCGACGTCGCCGACACCCTGGCCCGTACCGAGCCCGACGGGTGGGGCAGCCCGCCGTTGTCGGTGTGGCGTGACGCGCACCCCGCGGTCGGGGTGGGCAGCTTCTCGGAGGCGGCCGCGCAGGCCGAGCTGGTCGTGAACGCCACCAACGGGGCGGCGTCCCTGGCGGCCCTGACGCTGGCCGGGGCGAACAACCTTGCCGGGAAGGTGCTGGTGGATGTGTCCAACCCGCTGGACTTCTCCCACGGCACGCCACCGACGCTGCTGGTCAAGGACACCGACTCCCTCGGCGAGCAGATCCAACGCGCGTTCCCGGACACCCGAGTGGTCAAGACCCTGAACACGATGACCGCCGACCTGCAGGCCGACCCCGGGCAGCTCGCCGACGGTGACCACACCGTCTTCGTCAGCGGCGACGACGCCGAGGCCAAGCAGGAGGTCACGCGCTTCCTGATCAGCCTCGGGCACACCGACGTCATCGACCTCGGCGACATCACCACGGCCCGCGGCACCGAGATGTACCTGCCCCTGTGGCTGCGGCTGTGGGGCTCCCTGGGCACCGGCATCTTCAACATCAAGGTCGTGCGCTGACTGTCGGTCGGCCCGCGGGGCCGGCTGGTGCCCCCGACCAACGTGAGGACGTGGAATGAATCAGATGCAGCCCCTCGGGCGAAGTGACTCGCGGGTGCCGCCGCTGGGCGTGGGCACGATGACCTGGGGTGACCCGTCTGGGCTGAGCCGGTACACCCCGGCGACGCTGGCATATGGCGGGGCGGACGGCGCCGATCAGGAGGCAGAAGCGTTCCACGCCAGCCTCGCAGCCGGGGTGACGCTGTTCGACACCGCGGCGATGTCCAGCAAACGGCGCCTCCGAACGGCGTCTCGGTGAACTGGCGCAGGGCACCCCGGCGCTGGTCGCCACCAAGTTCCCACCCGGCCTGCGGGCCACCGCCGAGGACCTGCCCGGCGCCCTGCAGGCCAGCCTGACCCGGCTGCGGCGCACCACCGTCGACCTGTACCAGCACCACTTCCACAGCCGCAGGGTCGACATCCCCACCCTGATGGGTCTCATGGCCGACGCCGTGGAGGCGGGCCACGTCCGGGCGGTCGGGGTGAGCAACTACTCAGCAGCGCAGATGCGCACCGCCCACCAGGTGCTGGCCGACCGGGGCATCCCGCTGGCCTCCAACCAGGTCCAGTACTCGCTGGTGCACCGCCAACCTGAGACCGACGGCGTTCTGGACTCCTGCCGCGAGCTCGGCGTCACGCTGATCGCCCACCAACCCCTAGCCAGCGGCGCGCTGACCGGCAAGTACCTCGACGGGCAAGGCCCGCCAGGCCTGAGGCCCTTGATGCCCAACTTCCGGGGCAAGGCCCGCCAGGCCATCGCCCCCGTCGTGGGTCTCCTGACCGAGATCGGGGCCCACCAACCCCACCCAGTTCTCCGTGCCACCCGCCGACCCTAGGTGAGACCGGGACCCCCCGCCCGCACCTGGTGGAGTGAGCCCCACGGATTGCCCACCCTGGCACGGCCCACATTCACCCCCCCGCGGCCAACACCCGCGCGAGACCAGAGGCAGGTGCCCTCGCCGCATCTCGCCCGTGGCCCGGCTCGCGGCGATAGGACACGAGTTCTGGTGCCATCGTCAACCGCTCCCCATGGCGGGCCGCACGACTCAGGTGCCTGTGACGCGGAGTATCCGGCCTCCTCCGATACTCTGGGCGTGTGTTGATCGTGAACGTCGACCCAGACCGTTTGCGCGAAGTGTGCGAGCGCTACGGTGTCGCGTCTTTGGAGGTCTTCGGCTCGGTCGCTCGCAACGAGGACCGGCAGGACAGCGATGTCGACCTGCTCTACGTCCTGAAGCCCAATGCCCGCCTGGGCTTCCGTCTCTTCGACCTGGAGGACGAACTCGCAGCCCTCTTCGGCCGACCGGTCGACCTCATCGCGCGCAAGTCGATCAACAGGTACATCCGCGAGAAAGTGCTCGCCGAGGCGCAGCCGCTCTATGCGGCGTGAGCTCCTACTGCTGCGCGAGATGCGCGATGCAGCCGTGGCGATCCGGGACCTGGTCGGTAATCGAACCGCCGAGGAGGTTGACGCTGACGCTGTGCGGCGTTCAGCGCTGTTGTGGCACTTCACTGTGCTCGGGGAGGCTGCCAGCCAGATCCCTGTCGAAACGAAAGACGCCCACCCTGAGATCGCGTGGCGCGCGGCCACCCGTCTGCGCAACCGAATCGTTCACGGCTATTGGGATATCGATGTCGAGACCCTGGTAGCGACGGCTGTCGATGATCTCCCTCGGATGATCGGGCAACTCGAGGATGCCTTCAGCACCCTGCACACCGCCGAAGACGACGGCCCGCCTGCCTGGAGACGCCGACACGTGCATCTGGGCTGAGAAAGACGCCGGTGCAGCCCAGACCGCCCATGCCCTCGTCGAGGTGCGTCCACACGCGGCGATGTGACGCGTGGTCAGGCGGAGCGTTCGCGGTCTGGTCGTTCCAGGATCCAGGCAAAGGCTCCGGGGCGGCCCGCGCACCGGCACGGTACGCGGCGCCGTTGCCGCGAAGCCGCATCGTGACTAGAATACTGGTCATGAGTACTCAGTCCCTGGCGTCGGTGAAGGCGCACTTGAGCGCCGTGGTCGACAGCGTCCATGAGACGCACGAGCGAGTCACGGTGACCAAGAACGGGGTCCCCACCGTCGTGGTCGTGGCTGTCGAGGACCTCGAGTCGCTCGAGGAGACGCTCGCGATCCTTTCCGAGGAGGACACGATGCGTCAGCTGCGAGAGGCCGAACGCGAGGTTGCCGCGGGCGACACTCTCGACGCCACCCAGCTCCGGGAGTTGATGGACCGAACGGCGCTGTCCGAGTGACCTATCGGCTGGCCATGGTTCGGAGCGCGTCCCGGGCGCTGGCCCTGGATCTGCCGGAGGCGGTCGCATCGGCGGTGCTGGAGTTCGTGACTGGCGTGTTGCTGGAGAACCCGCAACGGGTGGGCAAGCCGCTTCAACCTCCGCTGGATGGCAAGTGGAGTGCTCGTCGCGGGCAGTATCGAATCATCTACACGATCGACAGCGCCGCCCATGTCGTGACCGTGCTGCACATCTCCCACCGGCGCGACGCCTACCGGTGACCACCGGCCTGTCTGTCAGCCAGACCACCTGCTGGCGCGTCCCCACAGACGTCCGCGAACCCGCCGCGGCCCAAGACCTAGCGCGCCATCGCGGAGTGGGTCATAGGGGTCGTACATTGACATCTCCTCCCAGGGGGGCGTCCTCTCTCGCCGGCGCCCTGCAGTGTCCCTCACACCTGACTCGTGCCCGTTCCTCCACCCTCCCCGCCACGCCCGCAACAGGAAGTGCGTCACCGTGGGCGGTAGCGACGCGCCCGCCGGGCGACACGGCAGGCCGGCCGAGTCGCTGTTCAGGCGCCGGCACCCTTCGACGCGATCGCGCCCGGAGCAGCGCGCGTTTCGGCCGGCGGGATGACGCGCCCACCTGCATGAACCCCAACTTGGGGGGCATCAGCAGGCGGGCTTCGGCAGGTAGCGCTGCCGGCCCGGGCAGTGGCCGCCACCGGGCCCAGCCACAGGGGCAGGATCAGGTCGGCGATCAAGGTCGTGAAGGGTGCCAGCAGCCGAGGTCAGTTCAGAGTGCTCCGAGACCCTGGCCGATGAACAGTGCACCGAGGACCAGGAGAAGCACACTCATCACGGTCGCGTTGTTGACCGCCAACCATGTGCGCCAGCCGCCCAGGACTCGGGCCGCCGAGTCGCCTGTGGCGAGGAAGACCGCCATGGGTGCCAGGACGCCGGCCGAGGCGACCAAGATGAACAGGGCCATGGTGGCGATCTGGGCGCCTGTGGGCAGGCCGCTGGCTGAGATCGTCACCGCGGCGGTCAGGGTCAGCATCAGGTTCTTCGGGTTCCCTGCGGAGAACAGCAGCCCGACGCCGAGCGCCTTGGTCGGGGTGAACCGGTCCAGGGCTGAGAGCCACCCGGGCAGGGCGCTCTCCTCGCCGGGTGCGGGGCGGGTCCGCCACTGCTGCCAGCCCATCACCAGCAGCAGAAGGCCGAAGACGACCTGCCCCCAGGCGATCGTTGCCTGCTCCTCGCCCCCGGTTGAGATCCCAGTGGTCCGGGCCAGCAGGGCGGCGAGCGCGCTGACCAGGACAAGGCCCAGGACCCACCCGACGAGGTAGGCCGAGGCGGTGGCCTTCGCCCGTGGTGTCAGCAACATCAGGACCACCACCAGGATCGGCAGCGGACTGATGCCAACCCCAACAGCCAAGGGCAGCACATCGCCAACGACGGCGAGCATCGGCACTCCCCTCACCGGGATCAGTCGGGCAACCCCTCACCCGGTGTCGAGGAGGTCTCCCGGCCAACATCCTACGAGGGCACCGGGTTACACGAGCGACGGCTCCACGGATGTGCATCGGCTCGAACGGCGTCGTTGTCAGTGCTGCCCGAGCCGCCAAGAACACACGCCTTCTGGACCGCTGTGCTGCCTGCCCCAAGTGCGCGTCCACAGGCGGCGAAGAGCCGCAGGTTGTCCTCGTCGCAGCCAGGACGGATCGCAGACGGGTAGTGGTCACCTGAGCTCATGCTTCGTTCAGGGCAACTTGTCGACGGCCTGGGTGATGATCTTCGTGATGGCAGCATCTGCCAACTGGGTGCTGTCGTCTGCCCCGGTGTGCACGACGAGCAGCACGGGCCCCGCCCGGACGTAGGCGGTGTGCATGGTCGGGGGTCCCTCGCCGGATTCGGGAGGTGTGCTCACCGCGAACCGGTCCTGGCCGACCTCGGGGATCGCGAAGGCGCTGGTGAGGACCGGTTCCCCATCCTGTGGGCCTTCCCCCGTGCCGAGGCAGGACATCACTCCGTCACGCAATATGGTGAAGGTCCGCTCGATCGTGGTCGGATCGTCAGCGATCAGGTATTCCACGACGAACACCTCGCCACCGGTCTGCTCCTTCCCCAGGGCGGTGCTGGCATCGACCTCGATCCGCTCGGCCTCGAGCAGCGCGTCAGCGGCGGCCGGGCACTGCAGGTCGTAGGTGATCAGCCGGACCCGGTCACCGTCCGCGGCTGCGGAACCCGCGGTCCACGTCCCGGTGAGGTCGGCTGGTGTGAGCAGTGCTGCGGACAACTGCTCCATGCTCGGCACGGACGGCGACGGGGATGGGGTCGACCCCGGACCTGAGGGGCCCTCTGTCCCTGCGCACCCGGCCAGCACCACCAGCCCTGTGGACGCAGCAAATCGGGCCGTTCGTCCGGTGATCCTCATGATGGGTCCCCTTCGCTCGGGGCCACACGACCCGCGGCCCGCCACGGTCGTACCCGCGGTTCAGCCCCACGTCTGCGACGGTACGCCGTGCCTCGGCGGCCGGATAGACCCGATGGTCCCGGGCCGCCCGGCCGTGCCCCAGTCAGCGAGGGAGCGCGTGGCACGCAATGGTCTGCGCTGGATCACCCCGCCGTCTCCCCGATCAAGCGGGGCATCAGAGCCCCTACGATGCAGCAGTGGCGTCGCTGTCCCTGTGGGACGAGTTCGCGTTCGACCCGCGCAGTCCTGAGTACGGCGCGCTGCGGGCCTCCGATCGTGATCGTGAGATCGTCCACCGTGCGCTGGGCAGCGCGTACGCCGACGGCCGACTCACGCGCGAGGAGTTCGACCAGCGAAGCGACGCGGCCCTCAGGGCGAGGACGCTCTCGGAGCTCCCCGGCTTGATCGTCGACCTCGTCCCGGTCCCGGGGCCTGCCGGGCGCCTCCCCGCGACCGCTGTGAACGTCCCCGCGGTCCAGGCCCGAGCGGTCGAGGCCTACCGATCGGACCGTCGGGAGGCGGCGTGGGGGTTCGTGTCGGCCTCAATCATCTGCTGGGTGATCTGGTGGGTCACGTCGGCTGGGGGTGGCTTCCCCTGGCCCGTCTTCGTGGTCCTCGGCACTGGCCTGCACCTGCTGCGCCTTCTTGTGATGCGCGGCGATGAGGTAGAGAAGCAGCGGAAGCGGCTGGAACGCGAGGCGCTCAAGGACCGGCACACACGAGAACTCGAGCCCGGCAGTGACGACGAGTCGTGACTGGCGATGCATCGACCAGCCGGGGGCAGACCTCCAGCAGGTAGATCTGACCGACGGACCCGGGCCGGCGAGTCGCGCCTGGCCGTGGTGGACGTGAACGGGGTGTTCCGCCGACTCGTGCCGCCAACCCGCTCCCTGCCTATGCTGCTCACCGAGCACCACGAGGACCTGGCCCGGCTGGGTGGATGACCATCGTAGGGGCACCTGGGATGGCCGATCACCTTCGTGTGGACCGGGTCCATCTCCTACCGCCACGTCGGGCCTCGAACAGCGGGGCATAGTGGGCGGTGATGCCTGCCCGAATGTGCGCGACAGGCGGCGCTAGGACGCGCCCTCTGAAGAGGGGCCCGCTGCACGGGCTCAGTGGGAGCTCCGTTTCACCGGGAGGCGAGCATGAAGCCGAGCATCAAGTTGGTGGTCCTGGACGACATGCACGTGCGATTGTGCCCCCAGTCGGGGTAGATGTGCGCCCGGCCGTCCTTGACTCCGGCGGCGGTCTCCTCGATCAGCTCGCGCGGATTGCCGGCGTCCTTGCCGCCGCCGATGACCAGAGTGGGGGCGGTGATCCGGTGCAGCCGGTCGGTGACGTCGAAGGCGCTCTCAGCATCGAGGGTGACCAGCAGGTCGGTCGGATCCTTCGGTGCCATCGACCCCCACACCGCCCGGACCAGCGGCCGCGCTGGGCGGCGCAGCGCCGCGGGCAGCATCATCGCTGTGACCAGGTCCGCCATCCCACCGCCGTAGTCCCCCGTTCGCACCGCCCGGGCCAGGTCCTGCTCCATCTGGCGACCCCGCTCGTCCACCCGGCAGGCCGCGGCGACCACGACCAGGGACCGCACAAGCTCGGGACGGTCCACCGCCAACTGCAGGACGACCGACCCGCCCGTGCTCTGCCCGGTTAGGAACACCGGCTCGCCGAACTCCTCCTCGATCGCCGCCGCCAGGTGCCCGGCAATGTCGGACATCGACTCACCGGGCTGCAGGCCCTTCTTCCGGTTCACCCAGTACACCCGGAAATCCCTTACCAACGGCTGGACCGATGACAGAACCGTGCGCCGCATCCACCCCGTGGGCACCTCGTTCGTCGGTGTCAGGCCCTCCACCTTCACCAACGGCGGACCCTCACCGATCGCCAGGTACGGCACGCCGTCACTCAGGAACCCACTCGAAGGCTCAGACATCGCCATCACCTCTCCCCTGCTCAACGCTGCCCCCACCTCTCCTCGACCGACAGGGTCCGAAGTCACCGAAGGCTGACCCTGTGCGCGAGGTGCGCCGTCGCGGTGGGCGGTCGGGGATCTCCAGTCGATAGCCGAGCTGGCAGGCCAGTCCGAGCCCGCCCCAGCAGACCTCGTACTCCACGATCCGACCGTGCGGACTCGGCAAAGCGCGTCTCACGGCGGATTGACGCCCGGTTCCTGAAGGATCTGCCCGTGCCAGAGAGGAGCGCGGGACTTCAGCTACAAGCAGCGTTCGGGGTTCGATCGGGTGCCACCGTCGCGGGCTAGGTGGGCTAGGTGCGCTCCTCGAGCCATTTGAGGATGTCTCGAGCAAGTTGCGTACTTGACACCGCTGCCAGGT
>JBAVLA010000020.1:0-1836 GCA_049688595.1 Candidatus Nanopelagicales bacterium
AGGCCTGACGCGACGCCCTCGGCCATGATCGTCCGTGCGTCGTCGATCAGGTGGTCCAGGAAGTCGCGCGCCGATGGTCCGCCGGCGTGGATCGCGCGCAGGATGTACACGAGGATCGTCGCCGACACGCCTGGGGCCGTAAGCCCCTCGAGCAGGTGGGCGCTCGGCCGGGCGATCGCGTCGGCCTTGACCGCTCGGTACTGGCGCAGCACCTCGGTGTCGCACTCCGCACGAAGTGCGGCCTTCGCGCCGAAGTGGTGCGTGATCAGCCCTGGCGAGACGCCGGCGCGCGCCGCGATCGTCCGGAAGGGGGCGTCGAACCCCTCCTGGGCGAAGCGCTCGATCGCCGCGTCGCGGATCCGCGCCCGCGCCGTCAGGTCGGAGGCAGGGCGCCCGACCGGCTGCCCAGCTGTACGCACGGCCAACAGGCTATACCCGTGACCAGTGGAAGGGCCGGGCAGCGTGCATGGGTTGCCGCAGTCCGCGCGGGAGCGCCGTCCCAGTGGCCCAACCGGGGTCCGGCGCCACCACCACCACCGACGGTGTGGGGCCAGAGGTCCCGGGACGTTGGGCAGCCAGGTGGGGTCCGTTCGCGGAGTCCGGGCGTTCCGGGGTGGTTCAGAGTGGGAGCCGGGCGGTGTCTGGGCTGCTCGGTCAGGCCGGCGAGTCGTTGGGCCTGCGTCGCAGCTGCCGGATGCTGCAGCGATGATCGGTTGAGTCGGGGGGATCGTTGAGGGCGAAGGGTAGCCCGGCGCGGGGTTGGTACGTGGACCCATTCGGCGCGGAAGTGGATCGTTTCTGGGACGGAACGCGGTGGACCCCGCGGATGCGGCCCGGCCGGACTCCTGAATCACGGGTCCTCTCGATGATGGGGCTGTGTTTCATCATGTACGTGGGCGTCGCTGTATGGGCGCTCTTCGGGGACCATTCGTGGACGGCGCAGGGACTTGCCGGGGCCGCGGGAATGGCAACTTTGAACCTGGCCGCGGCTCTGTGGCTGAGCCGGCGGTATTCGGGAAGGCCGTTCGGCTGGAACGCCGAACCCTTGCTGGCCATCCCGCTGATTCTTCCGGCGGCGCAGGCCCTACCTGGGCTTGCGCCGCACGTGCCTGCGTGGATGGCGGTCGCGTGGTGGGCTGCTTGCCTGCCGGTCCCAGTCTGGGCGGCGCTGCGGGCGAGGCGCTATCCGAGATGGGCGCCGCTGCCTCGCTGGCAGGCCGAAGCTGCACTGGCGGCTCTGCCGCTGCTGCTCGCGGTGCTGCCGCTGCTTTGCCGGGGCTTCGCTGTGTCGCTGGCGTGGCTCGTTCCGCTGCTTGCCGTCTACGGTGTTCCGTGGCTGCGGAGCCCTGCCGCCCCGTCGTTCCCGGTCGCCTACCACGCCCAGCCATGGTGGCCGCGGACTCCGGGCTGGTACCCGGACACGGGCCGGCGTCCACGGCGCATGTGGGACGGATCCCGCTGGCGGGACGATCCCGAGCGGGATCGCAGGGTTCGTCGCTTTGTCGCCTGGTGTTGGACCGGGGTCCTGATCGCGCTGACGCCGCTGTGCGCCGGGAGCGCCGCATTTGCGGACGACAGGGTGTCGGAGGCACGGCGACTGGCGGAGCTCTGGGACGCGAAGGGACTGGACAGACCCATCCCCCCGCTCTTCGAACCGATGATCACAGGCGGCGGAATCGTCGCGGCCTGGGCGTTCTTCATGGCGGTCACCGCACTTGGTGCCGTGGCCGCTTGGCGTCGCCTCGACCGGCCGCTCTCGCCCGACGCGGCATTCCCGCCTGCGGGCCGGCCGGCGGTGATCGCCGAGCCGGGGTGGTTGTCCAACCCGGACGACCC
>JBAVLA010000021.1:0-13066 GCA_049688595.1 Candidatus Nanopelagicales bacterium
ACCCGAAGCCAAGGAAGGACGCACCACCGGGACCCAACGACCCCCGAACCACACACAGCCGCGGGACGCCCAACCCGCCGCCGTGGACCCACCCGCCCGAAGACAGGACCGCCCCCACACACCGCAGCGACAACCACCACAACACCAGAACCAGAAGCACACAACAACTAGAACAAGTGTTCGAATCCTAGCACCCCGCAACCAACCCCGCAAGCAGGGGTCTGGGTGTCGGGTGTGCACCTGGTTCCCAACGTCGGCGGCGTGGCTGCTCGGCGACCCCGGCGATCCGGCCGGGTTGCGAACACCGAGCTCGGGAGCAGAGAGCCCCCGGGATCCGACGCCACGCGGCCAGCGACAACATTCGGCCCGCGCCCATGTGGGACACGGCAGCCGAGAGCTAACCTGCCCCGCAAGGGCTCGCCCTCAGCTCAGCAGACGCATCCCAAGCGGTCCAGCCCACCCACCCCAGTGCCACGCACGGCCGGCGACAGCCCCCGCTCGCGGACTACGCTGAAACGACGCGCCAAGCGGGTCCTCTGACCCACTGCACGCGGGAGAGGAGCAGACGATGTCACTGGTGAAGCGCGAGCGATCCGATCTTGTTGAGGCCTTCCGGAGGTTCTTCAGCACGGAGTTGGAGGACAAGTCGTGGCTCCGCGTCGAGGAGTATGTCGACGACAACACGCACGTGATCCGGGCTGAGCTGCCGGGCATCGACCCCGAGAAGGACCTCGACATTTCGGTGGTCAACGGGACGCTGGTGATCAAGGCTGAGCGCGAGGAGAAGTCCGAGAAGAAGGACAAGGACTCCTATCGGTCGGAGTTCCGCTACGGATCCTTCATCCGGGAGATCACGCTTCCGGCCGGCTGCAAGGATGCCGACGTGACGGCCGCCTACATCGACGGCGTGCTCGAGGTACGCGTCCCGATCGGTGAAGTGCCCAAGGTCGAGCCGGTGAAGATCCCGATCTCCCGAGTCTGACGCCAGCCCGGCCCCGACGCGAGCGCGCCCAGCCCGACACCAGCGCGACCCCGACACCGGCCCACACCCCCATTGGGGGGTGCGGCAGTCACGCGCGCACCCCACATCCGCGCCCGCCCGCGCACGAACAGCACTGACCGTGGCAGGCTCCTACCGTGCCGCACGAGGTCTGGCCGGGTCAGCACTTCCCCCTGGGCGCCACCCCCGACGGCGCCGGGACGAACTTCACCCTCGCGTCCGACGTGGCCCAGCAGGTCGTGCTGTGCCTGTTCGACGAGTCGGGCCACGAGGAGCAGCTCCCCCTGCAGGAGTTCGACAGCGGGGTCTGGCACGGATACGTGCGAGGCGTCGGCGTCGGCCAGCGATACGGCTTCCGCGTGCACGGCCCCTTCGACCGAGCTGCCGGGCTTCGCTGCAACCCCGCGAAGCTGCTGCTGGACCCCTACGCCCGGGCCATCGACGGCGAGCTGAGCTGGGGACCAGAGGTCTTCGACTATGACTGGGTGGCCCCCACGCGACCCTCCCAGCTGGACTCCGCGCGGAGCATGCCCAAGTCGCTGGTCATGGACCCAGGTTGCGACTGGGGGGGTGACACCGCCCCCCGCACGAACTACTCCGACTCGATCATCTACGAGATGCACGTCAAGGGCTTCACCGCGACCCACCCCGACGTCCTCCCGGAGCTGCGCGGCACCTACGCCGGCCTCGCCCACCCCGCCGCGATCCGCCACCTGACCGAGCTGGGGATCACCGCCGTCGAGTTCCTGCCCGTCCACCAGTTCATCACTGCCAGCGCCCAAGCCCGCCAGGGCGTGTCCAACTACTGGGGCTACAACACGATCGGCTTCTTCGCCCCGCACGCCGGGTACTCTGCCGCGGTGCGCTCCGGGCATCCGGGCCAGCAGGTGCGCGAGTTCCAGGAGATGGTCCGCACGCTGCACGCCGCCGGGATCGAGGTGATCCTCGACGTCGTCTACAACCACACCGCGGAGGGCGACCACAACGGGCCCAGCCTCTGCTTCCGCGGGATCGACAACCACGCCTACTACCGGGTTGACCCGGCCGACCCGTCCCGTTACCTCGACACCACCGGGACTGGCAACTCCTACAACGTCGATGACCACACCTGCCTCCGGCTGATCATGGACTCGCTGCGGTACTGGGTCTGCCAGATGCACGTCGACGGGTTCCGCTTCGACCTTGCGACGTCGTTGGCCCGTGAGGACGGCGGCTTCGAGCGCCTGTCGAGCTTCTTCGCCCTGATCGACCAGGACCCCATCCTGAGCCGCGTGAAGCTGATCGCCGAGCCGTGGGACGTGGGTCAGCCCGACAGCTACAGCGTCGGGGCGTTCCCTGACACGTGGAGCGAGTGGAACGGCCGATACCGCGACACGGTACGGGACTTCTGGCGGTCACGGCCGGGGATGCTCTCCGACCTCGCCACCCGGGTCGCCGGGTCGTCGGACATCTACGGGCCCAGCCGGCGCCGGCCACATGCCTCGGTCAACTTCGTGACCTGCCATGACGGGTTCACCCTGCACGACCTGGTCTCCTACGCGGACAAGCACAACGAGGCCAACCTCGAGGGAAACCGGGATGGGTCGAACGACAACAGGTCATGGAACAACGGCGTGGAGGGACCGACCGACGACCCATCGGTGAACGCGGCGCGGGCCCGGGACGTGCGGACGATCCTGACGACTCTGCTGCTCTCGCGCGGCGTGCCGATGCTGCTCGGGGGCGACGAGATGGGCCGCACCCAGGCCGGCAACAACAACGCCTACTGCCAGGACAACGCGATCTCGTGGTTCGACTGGGTGAACGTGGACCGGGGCCTGCTGGAGTTCACCCGGCGGGTGGTGGCCATGCGCAGGGCCCACCCCGTGCTGCGCCGCCGCCGGTACCTGGCCGATCCGGGGTACTCGGTGTGGTTCTGCGCGGAGGGCCAGCCCATGACGGTCCCGATGTGGCGCGACCCGGAACGCCGGGCGGTGGCTGTGTTCGTGGACGGCTCCGTCGCCCCTGACCGCGATCCCGTCGGACGCCCGCTGCTCGACCAGGACCTGCTCGTGCTGGTCAACGGCCATCCCGACCCGGTCGACTTCACGATCCCAGCGACCGCACCCGGGGCCTCCACCAGCGGCTTCACCCTCGAGATCGACACCGCCGATCCGGGCGCAGGACGGCTCACCTCCAGCACCACGTTCCCGGGGCAGCGCCTCGTCGCCGGGGACCGGGTGCTCGTCCCCGGTCGGTCGCTACAGGTGTACTGGTCTGGATGAGGCGGGACCTCTGCCGGTGACTACCCGGTGATCCGCCGGTTGATGTCCGCCGCGGCGTTGTATCCGCGCTCGCGCAGCCGATGGTTCAGCGCGGCGGCCTCGATGATCACCGCCAGGTTCCTGCCCGGCTGCACCGGCACCGTCACCTTCGGAACCGGCACGCCGAGCACCTCCTGAAAGTGCTCGTCGATGCCGACCCGCTCGTACTCCTTCTCCCAGTCGCGCATCTCCAACACCACGACGAAGGAGATCGCCTGATCGCCCTTGATCGCCCCGATCCCGAACAGCTCCTCCACGTCGACCCGGCCCACCCCGGGGATGTCGATCACGAATCCGCGGCCCTGGGGCGCCCTTCCGCGCAGGGACTGCTCAGAGATGCGCAGGACCTCGACCTCGCTGTCCGAGATGAGTCGATGGCCGCGGCGCACGAGTTCCAGGGCTGTCTCCGAGGCGCCCACCGCCTGCTCGGCGAGGATGAGGACACCTTCCCCGTACACGTCGACGAGGCCGGCATGGACCGTCTGGCGCGGGGCGAGCTCGTGGATCAGGTACCAGTTCAGGGCGCCGGCGAACTGGGAGGTCTGGACGTCGGTGACCAGGACGGGTACGTCGTGACGATCGGCCGCCTCGACCATGTCCGGCATCACGTGCAGCCCGCGCGCCACGATCAGCGCCGGGAACTCCAGGGCGAAGTAGGCATCCAGCCGCTGAGCCCTGGTCGCCGGGTCGAGTGCGCTCAAGTAGGCGGTCTCGGTCCATCCGATGATCTGCAGCCGTCCGGGGTTGAAGTGCTCGGTGAAGCCGGTCAGCTGTAGCCCGGGCCGGTTCACCTCCGACGTCGACACGCGGACGCTGGTGAGGTCAAGCTGCCCACCTGCGACCCGCATCAGGCTCAGCGAATCAACGATGTCCGACAACGGGACCGAATAGGACGGCACCTCAGCCGCGGTCGCCTTCATGACCTTCCTGCGCGGCACTTGTTACCACCTGCTCCCTCGGATGCCTCAGTCAACGAGCTTGCTGCGCAGGGAATCGACGGCATCCTCGCCCATCCCGTGCGCGAAGAGGAACTCAGCGGCCGAGCCGTACTGCTTGTCCAGCCAATTGAGGATGCGGCTCATGGCATGGTCCGGCGCACCGCCGAGCACCTCGAACAGCCGCGGCGATATGGGCACGCCGCGGGACAGCAGCGTCGTGACTGTCCGGTCGATCCACTCCCCGTCCAGGTTCAACGCGCTCTGCGTGTAGTCGGCGATCACCGCCGAACGGTCGACTCCGACTGCTTCCAGGGTCAGCGCCACGACCAGGCCGGTCCGGTCCTTGCCGGCCGTGCAGTGGACGAGGACCGGGCGGTCGCAGCTCTCAGCGATCATCGACACCGCGGCGGTCAGCGACCAGGCGGAATCAAGCAGCACCTGGCGGTACAGGCTCTCCAAGCTGATGTGCCCATCCTCGACGAAGGAGGACCGCGAGCCCCCGTGGATCGGAACCCTCACGATCAGCGCCTCGGGCAGTGGGTGCACCGACTTGTCCTGCGCCGCCTCCAGGCGCGAGCGCAGGTCGATCACCACGCTGATCCCAAGCTTGCGCAGCGCGATCGACCCCGCTGGGGTGATCCCGCCCAGGGCATCGGAGCGGAAGAGCTGCCCCGGCCGCGTGACCCCGCGTCCGGCTGGGTAGCCACCAACGTCGCGGAAGTTGTGGGTGCCCTCGATGTCCATCCGCAGGCTCATGCGATGCTCCCGTAGAGGTCCGCCACCGCGCTGGACTCCAGCCCGGGGAAATCGCCACGCAGGCGTGAGGCTCGCATCGCCATCGCCCCGGATTCGATCAGGATCGCGGTGCTTCGGCTCGGATGCACCGGGATGGCGAGGAGGGGGACCTTCACACCCAGGATCGACGTCGTCTGGAGCCCGGCGGTCAGCTCGACGGCGTGGGCCTGCGCATCGCCTGCCGGGCTGGACTGACCCGCAGCCGTGCCTGTTCCCTGCCGCTCGAGGGACACCGCCATGCTGATGCTTCCCGAGGCCTTCACCGCGCCCACCCCGTACATCGTCCGCAGGTTGACGATGCCGATTCCCTTGATCTCCATGAAGTGCCGCATCAGCCCCGGCGCCCGGCCCATGAGCTCGTGCTCCGAGGGCCGTCGGACCTCAACCGTGTCGTCGGCGATGAGCCGGTGCCCCCGACGGATGAGCTCGAGGGCCGTCTCCGACTTGCCGATGCCACTCGGGCCGAGGATCAGGACGCCCTCGCCCGCCACGTCGACCAGCCCCGCGTGCAGCAGCGTCCGCGGCGCCAGCTCGAGCGCGAGGTATCCGTACAGGCCGATCGAGAAGTCCGTCGAGGCCGACTGCGTCCGCAGCACAGGCACCCCGTTCTCGTGGGCAAGTCGGAGCGCGCGCTCGTTCACCGGCATCCCGCGGGTGAGGATCACCGCCGGGACCCCCTTCTGGAATGAGCTGCCCAGGAGCGCCCATCGTTCTTCCTCAGGCAGGCTGGCCAAGTAGTTGATCTCCGTGCTGCCGATCACCTGGATCCGGGCGCTGGGGAAGTGGTCGGCGTACCCGGCCCACTGCAGCCCGGGCCGGTTCAACCCGGCCGAGAGGATCGTCGGCTTGGTCAGGTCCACTCCCCCGTCGGTCACCACCTCCAGGTCGAAGCGGGCGATGATTGCTGAGAGCGGGACGCCTCGGAGCTCCGAGGCCTTGGGGATCACGACCGTGTCATCGGGGAACTCGGCCGTGCCGTCGAAGGGACCCTCGGGCATGGTGGCAAGAGTAGGCCGGCTGGAGCCGGCTCGCCTGCCCGGCGCGGAGGGACGCGGCCCAGGGCCGCCGGGCCAGTCCCAGCGAGGAGGCCCGCGTGACCAGCACGCGGGAGGCGAGCCCGGCCACACCGGCCTGCGAGGATTGACCCGTGACCGGCCCGGACGACCTCGCAGTCAACAGCGCGCTGTGGACGCTGATCAACCAGCAGCACACGGACTCCAGCGCCCGCGCCCTCTGGGCTCGGGACGACATCGCCTGGGGCCTGTTGGCCACACCCGAGTCCGAACTGGGCGTGATCGGCGACGTGGCGGGGCGGGTCGTCGTGGAGCTGGGCTGCGGCACGGCGCACATGTCGGCCTGGCTGACCCGTCGGGGCGCGCGGGTGGTCGCCGTCGACCTGACCGCGGCGCAGCTGCGGACGGCCCACCTCGCCCAGTCCGTGCACCGCCTCGGGTTCGCGCTCGTCCAGGCCAACGCCGAGCAGCTGCCCCTCGTGGACGGCTTCGCCGACCTGTGCATCAGCGAGCACGGCGCCCCGTCGTGGTGCGACCCGGAGCTCTGGGTGCGCGAAGCCGCCCGGGTGCTGCGACCCGGCGGCCGGCTGGTCTTCCTCACCAACAGCCCCCTGTCGGCCATGTGCGTCCCAGCCGACGGCGGCCCGGCCGGTGACCGCCTCCTGCGTGGCCCCGACGAGCTGCGCGAGGTGCGCTGGCCGGGGGGTGGCGTGGAGCACCACCCCAGCCACGGAGACTGGGTTCGAGTGCTCAGTGCGAACGGATTCCGGATCGAGGGCCTGCTCGAGCTCCCGCACGCCTGGCCGGCCGCGGGAGTCCGGCGTGCCCCCGACGCGCAGCCCGCTCAGCCACCTGACCGGTCGGATCCCACGCTCGACTACTACGACATCGTCGACCGTGACTGGGCGGCGCGCTGGCCGGTCGAGGACCTCTGGACCGCGGTGCTCTGCAAGGACAAGCGATCAGGTCAGGACCAAAGTCCCGGCCAGATTGGTCCGATGTGACCCGTTTGCCGTTTGCGGCAAGGGGAACATGGCGGACATGACTGCAACGACGGAAGGCACGTCCACAAGCAAGACCACGGCAGCAGCGGGCGAGGCGCTCGCTCCCGAGGTCGTTGAGCGATCCTCGGGACGACCGGGGCGCGGATGGGTGATCGTAGCAGCGGCGGGCACGGTCGCGCTTGTCGCGGCGGGGCTCGCCATCGTCCCTCCCACGACCGGCCGGGCGGCCGAGAGCGATCCGAGCACCGCCAAGGTGGACCAGTCAGTCGGGGCCGGCGTGCTGGCCATCGCCTGGGAGGCCACTTCAGCCGAGGACCGGGCGACCATCTGCCACGCGTTCGAGGCGGACGCGGACGGCGCGTGGCGCAGCTACAGCGAGGCCGCCGGCAGCGCGATCGCCCCGACGCGGGCCGAGTTCGAGGCGTTCCTCGGCACCGTCTGCTGAACCTCCGCAGGGACGGGGCAGTGTTCAATGGGCTGGTGGCCGCAGCCCCGTTCCGCTTCGAGGTGCGATCCCGCGACGGCCTGCTGGCCCGAACGGGGGTCATCTCCACGCCGCACGGCCAGATCCGCACGCCGGCGTTCATCCCGGTAGGCACGAAGGCCACGATCAAGGCGGTCCTGCCGGAGACCGCGGCCGCCCACGGGGCACAGGCGGTGCTGGCCAACGCGTACCACCTCTACCTCCAGCCGGGGTCCGAGCTCATCGACGCGGCCGGCGGGCTGGGAGCGTTCATGAACTGGCCCGGTCCGACGTTCACCGACAGCGGCGGATTCCAGGTCATGAGCCTGGGCGTGGGCTTCAAGAAAGTGCTGGCCATGGACCCAGAGGCCTTCACCGACGACGACGTCATCGCGCCCGGCAAGGATCGCCTGGCCCGCGTGGACGACGACGGCGTGTCGTTCATCTCGCATCTGGACGGCTCCCGGCACCGGTTCACCCCCGAGTCGAGCATGCTCGTGCAGCACGAGCTAGGCGCCGACATCATGTTCGCCTTCGACGAGTGCACGACCCTGATGAACACGCGCGCCTACCAGGAGGCCTCCGTGGCGCGCACTGCCGCGTGGGCACGCCGCTGCGTCGCGGCCCATGAGGAGCTCACCGCGAACCGCTCCCACCGGCCGTACCAAGCGCTCTTCGGCGTGGTCCAGGGCGCCCAGTACGAGGACCTGCGGCGGTCGGCAGCGCGGGACCTCACCGGGCTTCGCCTCGACGGGTTCGGCATCGGCGGGGCGCTGGACAAGTCGCAGCTGGGCACGATCGTCGGATGGGCGTGCCAGGAGCTGCCGGAGGACCGGCCCCGCCACCTGCTGGGGATCGGCGAGCCGGACGACCTGTTCGCCGGGGTGGCCGCCGGCGCGGACACGTTCGACTGCGTGATGCCCTCGCGAGTGGCCCGCAACGGCGCGATCCTCTCCCGCGACGGCCGGTACAACATCCTCACCTCAGCGAACAGGTGGGCCTTCGAGCCCCTCGATGCCCAGTGCCGCTGCGCCACATGCACCCAGTACACCCGCGCGTACCTGCACCACCTGGCCAAGTCCAGCGAGCTGCTGGCACACACGCTGCTCACGATCCACAACGTGCACTTCATCGTGGACCTGGTCGACCGCATGCGCGCTGCCCTCGAGGACGGGGACTTCGCGGCGATGCGGACCGAGTTCCTCGGCCGGTACTACGCCCGCAGGGCCGCCTCCGGCGCCGGCTCGAGCGGAACGCCGTAGGTCGGCTCGTGCCGCTTCACCAGGGCGATCACGCGATAGGTGACGGGCATCACGACCAGCTCGACCGAGACCTTGTAGACATAGCCGGTGACCACGTAGTTCACGAACGTCCACCCGGTGATGACCCCATAGAAGGCGATCGTGCAGAACACGAGCGTGTCGGCGAACTCCCCCACGGCCGTCGAGCCGAACAGCCGGAGCCAGAGACGCGACTCCAACGTCCGCTCCTTGATCCGGACGAGCACCCAGGCGTTGAGCAGCTGTCCGGTCACGAACGCGGCGAGGCTGGCCAGGACGATTCGCGGGACGAATCCGAGGACGGCCTCGAACGCCGCCTGATTGGGCCAGTCGGCAGCCGGCGGCGCCTGCTGGACGAGCCAGAAGGTGCCCGCCGCCAGCGCGGACAGCGCGAAGGCCAGCCAGATCGCGCGGCGGGTGGCCCGCCACCCGTACACCTCCGAGAGGACGTCGCCCACGACGTAGACCAATGGGAACAGGAACGCCCCGCCGTCGGTAATCAGGGGGCCGAACGCGATCAGCTTGGTGGCGCCGATGTTGGAGATGATCAGCAGCCCACAGAAGATCGCGACGATCGTGGCGTAGTGGCCGACGGTAAACGCGAAGGCCGGGCGGGCCGGCGTCGACGTCACTGCGGGGGCTCGATCGTTGCTCATGGGGTCGCCATTGAACCATGCGGCCGAGGGCCCCGAGCAGCACCCCATGGGACGCCGAGGCGATGGGAGACGATCAGCGGCCGACAGTAAGTGGTCAGTGCGCGATCAGTACGTGATCAGCGCTGCGACGTCCGCCTCGGGCGCCACCTCGGCCAGCGACGGCCGCCCCCCGAGACCCTCGAGCTCGACCAGGAACACCACGCCCGCGACGGTCCCACCGCACTCGTGGATCAGTCGGGCCGTAGCCGCCGCCGTCCCGCCGGTGGCCAGCAGATCATCGACGATGAGCACCCGACGGCCCGGCTCCAGGGCGTCCTGGTGGATCTCCAGGGAATCCAGGCCGTACTCCAGGTCGTAGTCGACCGAGTGCACAGCGGCCGGGAGCTTGCCCGGCTTGCGCACCGGGACGAAGCCGCAGCCGAGTTCATAGGCGATGGCCGCGCCCAGGATGAACCCGCGCGACTCGATGCCCACGACCACGTCGAAGTCCCAGCCGTCCACGGCCGCGCACATCTGCTCGACCGTCGTGCGCCACGCGTCCGGGTCGCGCAGGACGGTGGTGATGTCGCGGAAGAGGATCCCGGGCTTCGGGAAGTCCGCGACGTCGCGGATGCGCGCCCGGATCTCAGCGAGGCGCTCGTCGTCGACGGGTCGGCCGGGTACGGGCGGCTCACCGGACAGCTGCTCAGTCACGGCGCCGATTCTGCCCCCCAGCGACATGCGGGGTTCGAGTTGGGACATGCTTGCCCAGATGGATGACGACGACCTGAACCCGGACGAGCCCACCGAGGACGAGCTGTGGGAGATGCTCGACGACGCCACAGGCATCGACCGGGCCCGGATCCTGCACGAGCTGGGCGGTCGCGCCTTCGCTGACGAGGAGTTCGAGCAGTCCGTCGCCCTGGCCGAGTCCGCGGCCCTGCAGGCGCGGGAGTCCGGCGACGAGCTCCTCACCGCGCGAAGCCTGTTCGGGCAGGCCGCCGGGCTGCGCCGACTCGGCCGGACGAAGGAGCTCATCGAGGTGGCCATGCAGGCGGCCGACCTGCTGCGGGCCAACGGCGAGCCCGCCGAGATCGCCGAATGCCACGCCATGGTTGCCGCAGCGTTCACCGACCTCGGCGACGACACGACAGCACTGGAGCACTGGTCGAGCGCCGCGCGGCTGTTCGAGAGCGAGCAGCGCCCCAACGAGGCCGGGCGGATGTGGATGTCGCTGGGCGAGGCGCTGGGGCGGCTGGGCCGACACGCAGAAGCACTGGAGGACTTCGACCACGCCCGCTCCCTGTTCCGCTCGTCCGACGAGCCGGAGGCCGTGCCCTGGGCCGACGACCGGGCCGCGGCCGCCCTGATCGACCTCGGCCGAGTCGACGACGCCCTCGAGCGACTCCGGGCTGCGCTCTCCGTGCGGGAGGCCCAGCGCGACGTCCCCCGGATCGCCTATGCCCACTACCGGCTCGGCTGGACCCTTCGCCTGGTGGGACAGCATGAGGACGCTCTGTCCCACCTCAGCGTCGCCGCCGAGATGTTCGACGATCTCAACGAGCTGGAGGGGCGGGCGCGCTGCGACCTGGAGGCCGCCAATGCCCTGACCTCGATCGGGCAGTACGAGGAGGCCGAAGAGCTCTACCGCAGGGTGCGGGCAGTGTTCGACGCGCTGGGCCACGACTCCCAGGTGGTCCTCAGCGACGCGAACCGGGCAGTGCTGCTGGCCCGCACGGGGAGACTGGAGGAGGCCGCAACGCTGAACGCCAGGTTGGTCGAGCGGGCCAGTGCGGCCGGGATCACCTGGCTGCTGGGCGACATCAGCAACCACCTCGCCCGCAACCTGATCGACCTGGGCCGGCCCACCGAGGCCCTTGGGGTGCTTGACAGACAGGACCCTGAGTGGCTCGAACCGCCTTCCAGCGTCGCGGCGGCAGCCCTTCGGGCGAATGCCCTGCTGGCGACTGGCCGCCGCGTGGCCGCCGCGCGGGCCGCGGAGGACGGCCTCCGCCTGGCTGCCGACGCTGAGCTCGTGGCCGAGCGGGCGGAGCTCCACGAGATCCGCGGGCTGTCCCGGCTCACGCTGGCCAGCCGCCAGCGCACCGCGGCAGCCGAGCGCGACCTGGCCCACGCAGTCGCCCTTTACCTGGCCGCGGGGCTGACCGAGAAGGCCCGGGAGCTGTCGACGCACTTCCTGCCCAGTCCCGGACTGCAGGTGCCGCGCGGCGGCGGGTTCCTCACGGAGGCGCCGACGCTACCGGAGCCGAAGCAGGAGGGCCGCAGCGAGGGAGCGGCACGCAGTGACCAGCCCAGCGGTCGCAGCGACGGGACCGGCAGCCGCGGCGAGGGACGTGGGGACGGGCGCGGCGAGCCCCGAAGCGAGTGAACACGAGTCCCGGACCGGGAACGACGGTGGGCCTGCCCCCCGACGCAAACCTCGCAGCCGAGTTGTAGGTGATCCCGCCCGCGCACGGCCGCATTAGCCACAACTGAGCTGCGAGGATCCCGCCACGCCGCCGCAGCTGAGGCCATAAGCCATTACTCCGCCTGAGCACGGGAAGTGCCCTCTGAGCACGGATAACAGTGCAGGACCGTGCCAGCCGGTGGCATGACATGCACTACTCTTGTCATGGATACCGTCACGACGCACCGGGGGACCCCATGACCAGCAAGACCACTGCGACCGCACTGCCGAAGGGCGTTGACCTGCTCCCATCCGGCCGGTTCCGGGCCAGGCTCACCCACGAGGGGCGCGCCCACACGACCGTGGTGGACTCCGCTCGCGAGGCCAGCGTGTGGCTACTGCGGACCCGCGCCGAGCTCGCTGCCGGAGTGCACGAGTCCCAGGACCCGACCGAGCAGGATGCACCCGCGGGGCGGAGGCAACCCACCCTCACCCGGTACTCGGACAAGTGGCTCGCAGCCCGCGAGCTGCGGGCGGCAACCCGGTTGAAGTACCGGCGGCATCTTGATCGAGACATCCTGCCGGTGTTCGGCAGCACGCCGCTGGACGCGATCACGGTCGCCTCGGTGAGGGACTGGCATGAGACCCTTCACCCGCACGCCCCGGGCATGCGTGCCCACGCCTACGCCCTGTTGAGAGCGATCCTGAACGACGCCTACCGTGAGGACCGGATCACGGCCAACCCATGCCGTGTGAAGGGCGCCGGTAACACGTCCGGGCGGCTCCGTCAGGACGTGCCCACGGTGGCTCAGGTGGCCGCACTGGCCGCTGCGATGCCCGACGCGAAGCAGCGGTGCCTACTGCTCGTGTCCGCGTGGTGTGGGCTGCGCTACGGGGAGGCGACCGAGCTGCGGGTGAAGGATGTTGTGACCGGCCCGGACGGGCTGCCCGCGGCGATCCGGGTGCGGCGTGGTGTGGTGTGCGTCCAGGGCGAGTACCTGGTCGGGCCACCGAAGACGCATGCCGGCATGCGCGACGTGACCATCCCGCCGCACGTGCGTGCCGAGCTCGGCGCGTGGGTGGCGGAACTCGGTGACGACCCCGACCGGCTCCTGTTCCCCTCCAACGCCGACCCTGACCGGCATATGTCCAGCGCGCAGCATCATGACGTCTGGCGGGTGGCGCGTGACAAGATCGGTCGGCCGGACCTGCGTTGGCATGGGCTCCG
>JBAVLA010000022.1:0-1650 GCA_049688595.1 Candidatus Nanopelagicales bacterium
GGCCCTTGACCTCGACACCGAATCGACGCCGACCAGCCGATCGACAGGCCAGGGCGGGCCTGGGCCGAACGGGCAGGCCGGCGAGACGCACACGCCGAACGTTTCGCCGACGGCGGACGCATCGAAATCGCGGATCGTCTCGGTGCTGCCGCGGTAGTAACTGGTGTCGCTGGTAAAAGAGAAGTGTTCGCCCTGCCAGGAGACGTCGACAGCCGCCTGGCTCACGTCGACTTCGCTGTCCGGAAGGCCGGACGACATGTCGTAGCGCGCGGCGAGCGGCAGCGACCCGCAGTAGTAACTCCACATGCGTGTCGCGCTATCGACCGCGCCGCAGTTGTAGTCGTCACCAGTGACGCTCGACACGGCTGGATGCCCCAGGCTCGCGGAAGTCCAACGGCCCGAGAGCTGGACGCTCAAGGGCCCATCCCAGTCCGACGCCAACGTCCCGGCGACCGCCGCTCGTTCGACATCGCCGAGGCTGGTGCCGTCCGCGTCGTTGTCGAGGGTGCCGTTCGAATCGCGGTAGCCGACGGCCAACCTGCCCAGGGCGACGCCTTCCAGCAGCGGGCCCGACAGATAGCCATTGACTGCAAGGTACTCATCGGTACCGATCACTGCCTCGGCGCCGGCCTCCAGCGTGCGCGTTGGGGCACGCGGGACATAATGAATCGCACCAGCGAACGTCGACTGCCCGAACAGCGTGCTCTGCGGGCCACGCACCACTTCGACGCGCTCAACATCGATCGGCGAGGAATCGATGGCCGTACGCTCGGCCTGATAGACGCCGTCTACGAATACGCCGACGTTATCGCCCGCCGTGCTGGGTTGCGATTGGCCACGCAGGACCGGCGCGGCGCCAAGTCCGCCCCACAACGATTCGAAATACAGTCCGGGCGACAGCATCGACAGTCGATACAGGTCGAGCGGAAGCCCGGAGGGCAACGCATCGGCCGCAATGACATCGATCGAGAGCGGCACGGTGGAAAGCGGCTCGGTTATCTTCCGCGCCGTGACGGTGACCTCTTCGAGTGGTGCCGGGGCGATCGCAGCGACCGACACCCCACCGCATGCGCCGGTGATTGCGAATGCGACGGCGGCCGCGTCGCGACGCTTCACCGCGGTGCCGTATCCACAGTGGATATGTCCGCAGGCGACGCGCCGGCTTGCAGGGGGCGCTTGCCCGTCCGCCGCCACTCTGCGGCGATCGCCTGCTCCTGCGCGACGCGTGCGCGCACGTCACGCTCGATCGCCTGGAACTCGGGCGTGCGCCGCAGCGGCTCCCACAGCGGATCGCGATCGATGGTGTACCACCATTGCGTCAGGTCTGCGGCACGGAACGACTGTGCCAGCAGTTCGAGCGCACCTTGCTGGTCGCCCCGCAGTAATCGTATCGATGCCAACGTGCGCAGTGAATAGACCGGTCCGTCCCGCGGGATGGTCGGTTCAATGGCCGGCGGCAGCGCATCGAGCAGTCGTCGGGACCGCTCGGGTTGGCCGGATTGCTGCAGCAACTGGGCGAGGTAAGTGGCTGCACGGAAATTGGAGAGGTCGAGCTTCGCACCTTCCTGCAGTCCGTACCGCTCTTCGAACCAGTCGATCACGCGCGCTCGATCGCCCGTCCGCAAGGCAAAGTCCCGCGCTGCTTCGGGC
>JBAVLA010000023.1:0-2513 GCA_049688595.1 Candidatus Nanopelagicales bacterium
GCGTTCATCGGACGGGCCGCGTAACCACCGGCGCTCGCGCCTGGGCGCTCGAAGGCCTTCGAGCGGCACGGAGCGCGCGTTCCGGTCGGTCGAGGAGTTGCCCAGGGGCTGGCCAATCGCGCCGCTAGCCAGAGCCTGCGCGCAGTGGGAGTATGGCGGACGCAACACGAAAAACTCCCTCCCACGGAGGCAACCAACATGAAGAAATCTCACAAGCCACTCCTAGTGACGGCCACCCTCCTGTCCGGAGCACTCGCTCTGACAGCGTGCACCAGTACAACCACCAGCACCGAGTCGAGCCCGACGCCGTCGGGGTCCGCCTCGGTGCCCCAGATCGACGCCGCCGCGTTCACCGCCGACTTCGCGCTGATGTCCCAGCTGACGGAGATAGCCGCCCAGGGCAAGGGCATGATCCAGGTGCTGCTCCCCGACACCACGACGTCGACACGTTACGTGCAGTACGACGCGCCGTACTTGAAGAGGGCCTTCGAGGCTGCGGGCCTGAGCGCCGACCAGTTCAAGATCGACAACGCCGAGGGAAGCGTGTCGACCATGCAGACCCAGGCCGACGCGGCCATCAGCTCGGGCGCCTCCGTACTGCTCGTCGATCCGCTTGACCCGGGCAGCGGCGCGGCCATCGAGCAGAAGGCCGTCGACGCCGGGCTCAGGGTCATCGACTACGACCGCCTGGTCAAGGGCGGCCCGAAGGACCGCTACTACGTGAGCTTCGACAACGTCGAGGTCGGCAAGTTCATCGGCCAGGGCCTGGTCGACTGCATCGACGCCTGGGCCGTGAAGGATCCGACCGTCCTGGTGATGTCCGGTGACCCGAAGGACAACAACGCCAAGCTCTTCAAGCAGGGCTACATGTCCGTCCTGCAGCCGAAGTTCGATGACAAGACCTACACCAACGCCGGGGAGCCGGCGGGCACATGGCTGCCCGACGTGGCCGCCACCACGTTCGAGCAGCAATACACCGACAACGACAAGATCAACGCTGCCGTGGTCCCGAACGACGACAACGCCAACGCCGTCATCGCGGTGCTCAAGAAGAACAAGATCGACGCCAACACCTTCCCGACCACAGGTCAGGACGCCTCGCTGCCCGGACTGCAGAACATCCTGACCGGCTTCCAGTGCGGCACGGTGTACAAGCCGATCTACCTCGAGGCCCAGGCGGCAGCAGCGCTCGCCCTGTTCCTGCGCGCCGGGCTGGAACCGCCGGCCACGCTCGTGCAGGCCAAGACGACCGACGACGAGCTCAAGGTCGACATCCCGTCGGTCTACACCACCCCGATCTGGGTGACGTCGAAGAACATGGCTGACACGGTCGTCAAGGACGGCGCAGTGAAGGTCGCCGACCTCTGCGCCGGCGACGTCGCGGACGCCTGCAAGGCAGCTGGGATCAGCTAGAGCGCCCGGGACGGGGTCTGGTGGCACGATGGCACCGGACCCCGTCCCGATCCACGCACGGGGGACCCGATCAACGCACGGGAGATGGGGCGGCATGGTCGCGGGAGATCCGGACTCCTCTGCCCGACTGGGCTCGGGCTCACCCGAAGTGCCCGCGCCGCCGTTGATGCGGCTGCGCGGCATCACGAAGAGGTTCGGGGCCGTCCAAGCCCTGACCGAGGTGGACCTCGACATCCCCGCCGGGCAGGTCACCGCACTGGCCGGCGACAACGGCGCCGGCAAGTCGGTCCTGATCAAGTGCATCTCGGGCATCCACCCCGCCGACGAGGGCGAGATGTGGTGGGCCGGGGAGAAGGTGCACATCCACAACCCGCGGGACGCTGCGGGACTGGGGATCGAGACCGTCTACCAGGACCTCGCGCTGTGCGACAACCTCGACATCGTCCAGAACATGTTCCTCGGCCGGGAGCGGATGCGCGGCATAGCCCTGGACGAGGATGCGATGGAGCGTGAGGCGGCCGAGACCCTCAAGGGTCTGGCGGTGACGACCGTCCGGTCCATCCGCCAACCCGTGGCCTCGCTGTCCGGCGGCCAGCGGCAGTCCGTCGCCATCGCCAAGGCCGTCCTGTGGAACTCCAAGTTCGTGATCATGGATGAGCCCACGGCCGCGCTCGGCGTGGCGCAGACCGCCATGGTGCTCGACCTCGTCCGCCAGCTCGCCAGTCGCGGGCTCGCCGTCGTGATCATCTCCCACAACATGAACGACGTCTTCCAGGTCGCCGACCGGATCGCGGTGCTCCACCTGGGCCGCATGGTGGCGGTCACGCCAGTCGCCGAGCTGAACCGGCAGATCGTGGTCGAGCTCATGACGACCGGAACGGCCACGCGGACCATCCGCCCCCGGGCAGAGGAGGAGTAGCGATGCCCAGGGCAGGCGACCCGCCAGCCACGCACCGCGTGGACCACGACCCCACCGCGTCACCGACCGCACAGGCCGCAGCCGCCGGGACGATGACGGCCCGCGAGTACCTGCGAGCCCTGCTGCAGCGGGTCAGGGGCGGGGAGACCGGCGTGCTCCCCGTCGTGGCCGGGCTGCTCCT
>JBAVLA010000024.1:0-6072 GCA_049688595.1 Candidatus Nanopelagicales bacterium
GACTTCTGAGCGAGGAGCACAGGGTGAGGTAGGGGTCGCGCCGAAGGCACGGCACCTGCCGAGCCCGAGCACCGCAGCTCGCAAGTCCATACCGCATGAGCAGGAGGGCGGTCCCATCAGGGGGCCGCCCTCCTGACCGATCAGATCTCGATGCCCAGGCGCCGGGCCGAGCGGGCGCGCTGGCGGGCCGAGCGCATGCGACGCAGGCGCTTGACCAGCATCGGGTCGGCGGCCAGGGCCGCCGGGTTGTCGATCAGCGTGTTGAGCAACTGGTAGTACCGGGTCGTCGAGCAGTCGAAGAGCTCCCGGATCGCCTGCTCCTTGGCACCGGCGAACTTCCACCACTGCCGCTCGAACTCGAGGATCTGCAGCTCGCGCTCACTGAGCGTCGTCCCCCCAGGAAGGGCAGTCGCTGCGGCCGTTGACGAGTCAACGCCAGAGTCCATGGCCCGAATCCTCCCGATACATCCACAGTGCTACTGCCCTGAGTCTAGGCGAGCCCGGCAGCAACCCCCCAACGTCGGGCCGCGCGTGTCGCCAGTCGCTCGGTCCGGCGCGACCCCGGCCATGCTGCGGAGCAGGATGGTCACTCGTGGATCCCGCCTTCCTCGAGCACCTGTCGATGCAGCTCCGCGAGATCACCGACCAGGGCCTGTACAAGCGGGAGCGGGTGATCTCGACCCCGCAGGGCGCCTGGGTCGAAGCGGACGGGCGACGGGTCATCAACCTGTGCGCGAACAACTACCTGGGCCTGGCCAACCACCCCGATGTCGTGGCTGCCGCCGCCGAGGGCCTGCGGACCCACGGGTTCGGCATGTCCAGCGTCCGCTTCATCTGCGGCACGCAGGACATCCACACCGAGCTCGAGGAGCGGATCAGCACGTTCCTCGGCACCGAGGCCACGCAACTGTACTCCTCCTGCTTCGACGCCAACGGCGGGGTGTTCGAACCCCTGCTCACCGACCAGGACGCCATCATCTCCGACGCGCTGAACCACGCTTCGATCATCGACGGCGTCCGGTTGTGCAAGGCCCGCCGGTTCCGTTACGCGAATTCCGACATGGCCGACCTCAGGCGCAAGCTCGCCGAGGCCCGAGCGGGCGGCGCTCGATTCGTCATGATCGTCACCGACGGCGTGTTCAGCATGGACGGCTACATCGCGAACCTGCCGGCGATCTGCGACCTTGCCGACGAGTACGGCGCGCTGGTGATGGTCGACGACAGCCATGCGGTGGGGTTCGTCGGCGAGCACGGACGCGGGACCCCTGAGCACCACGGCGTGATGGGCCGCGTGGACCTGATCACCGGCACGCTGGGCAAGGCCCTCGGCGGGGCCAGCGGCGGCTACGTGTCGTCGCACCACGAGGTCGTCGACCTGCTGCGGCAGCGGTCGCGTCCCTACCTGTTCTCCAACTCGGTGTCCCCCGCGGTCGTGGCTGCCAGCCTCCGCGTGCTCGAGATGCTTGCCGCCGGCGAGGACCTGCGCGCCCGGCTGCGGGCGAACGCGGCCCACTTCCGCGCGAGGATGACCGACCTGGGCTTCGAGCTCCTGCCCGGCGAGCACCCGATCATCCCGGTGATGCTGCACGACGCCCGGCTGGCCGTCGACCTCGCGGCGGCCCTGCTCGACGAGGGCATCTACGTGACTGCGTTCTCGTTCCCGGTGGTTCCGCGGGGGCAGGCCCGGATCCGAACCCAGATGTCAGCCGCACACACGACCGAAGACCTCGACACGGCGATCGAGGCGTTCGCCCGTGCCGGACGGACCCTGGGGGTGATCGCATGACTAGGGGTGATCGCATGGCTGGGAAGATGCGTGCGCTGGTGAAGGCGCGCGCCGGCGTGGGCCTTTCGATGCAGGAGGTGCCGATCCCGGAGATCGGACCGAACGACGTCCTGATCAGGATCTCGAAGTCCTCCATCTGCGGCACGGACGTGCACATCTGGAACTGGGACGCCTGGAGCCGGCGGACGATCAAGCTGGGGATGCATGTGGGCCACGAGTACGTCGGGCGGATCGCCGCCCTCGGCTCCGCCGTGACCGAGTACGCGATCGGTGAGCGCGTGACGGGCGAGGGGCACATCGTCTGCGGGCACTGCCGGCGCTGCCGGGCCGGTCAGCGGCACCTCTGCTCAGCTGCCATCGGCGTGGGCGTGAACCGGCCCGGATCGTTCGCCGAGTACCTGAGCCTGCCGGCCAGCAACCTGTTCCGGGTGCCCGCGGGCATCTCCGACGAGGTCGCCACGATCTTCGACCCCTTCGGCAACGCCACCCACACGGCGCTGAGCTTCGACCTGGTGGGCGAGGACGTGCTCATCACGGGGGCGGGGCCGATCGGCGTCATGGCGGTGGCCATCGCCGGGCACGTAGGAGCGCGCAACGTCGTGGTCACCGACGTCAACCCCTACCGGCTCGAACTGGCCCGGTTGATGGGCGCGACGCGGGTGGTCGATGTCTCGAACCGAGGCCTGGGCGCCGTCATGACCGAGCTCGGGATGACCGAGGGGTTCGACGTCGGCCTGGAGATGAGCGGGTCGCCCGCGGCCTTCCGCTCGATGCTGTCCAAGATGGCTCACGGCGGCCGGATCGCGATGCTCGGGATCTTCAACGACGAGGTGGCCATCGACTGGGGGCAGGTCATCTTCAAGGGCCTGCGGATCAAGGGGGTCTACGGCCGGGAGATGTTCGAGACCTGGTACAAGATGGCGTCCCTGCTGCAGGCGGGCATGGACATCTCGCCGGTGATCACGCACCGGTTCCCGATCGAGGAGTACGCGAAGGCATTCGCGGTGACCGCCAGCGGCCAGTCGGGGAAGGTGATCCTCGACTGGGGTGTCGGGGCGGCCTGAGGCGACCCGCTCAGGCCAACTCAGCGATCGCGAAGTGGATCAGCGCGTCGCGGACGTACGTGGCGCCCGCCACGCCGCCGTAGTTCGCCGCGAACCGCTCGTCGGCCACGTACATCTCGGCCAGCCCGGTGAGCTGGTCGGCCGACGGGGCCCTGTTCCCCCAACCGGCCCTGATCCAGTCGTACTGCCGACGCGCGATCACCTGCGCCTCCGGCCCGTCGGTCGGGGCACCGGCCGCGCGCAGCGCAGCCCACTCCTCGCCGATCGCCTTGGCCTCGGCCCGGAAGGCCTGCTGGCCGTCCGCGCCCAACCCCCGCCACCAGCGGTCGCTGTCGGCATAGGCCTGGACGCCCCAGCGCTCCTCCACCTCGTCCTTGTACTGGGTGTGGTCGAAGCCGTCAAGCATCTCGCTGGCCATGATCTCCTCCTCGTCCTCGATGCTCCTGATCGTCCGCTCGACGCTGGCGATCTGCCGGTCGAGGCGGTCCTTCTCGGCGTGCAGCCACGCCAGGTGCGTGCGCAGGGCCGAGGTCTGGGCGACCTCGGCGGCCAGGGCCTCCCTGATCGCACCTATGCCCAGGCCCAGCTCCCGCAGCAGCAGGATCCGCTGCAGTCGCACGAGCGCGGCTGTGTCGTAGTAGCGGTACCCGTTCGGGCCGATCCGGGACGGCTCGAGCAGCCCGACAGCGCCGTAGTGGCGCAGTGTCCGGCTCGTCGTCCCGGCGATCCGCGCGACCTCTGCGATCCCGTGCTCCATGCCCTGCCCCCAGGTTCACCCGGATCGGCCGATCCGATCTGGTGACCATGGTAGGAGTTTACGCAACGTCAATGTCAAGGTTCGAGCCTGCCTCCGGACCACGGGTGGGCCGGAGGCAGCAGGTTTGCCCGGCGGCGTGGCTGCGCATGATTGCAGAGCAGGGTGCCAGTGCGCGGCGAGCGCGCACCTGTCCTGCGTCAGGGGTGCAACGGACACTCGGGGTGGACAGACCGTCCCCGAGGAACTGCAGCCGTGCAGTGCCGAGAGCTCGGGCGGAGGAGGCTCAGATGCGCAGGACGAACGCGCTGGCGCAGTCCGGGCTGTTGGCAGCAGCCCTGCTGACTACCGGATGCGGCGTGGTGACAGGCCCGGATCCGGGCGCCTCGACGAGCGCCACCGCGGTGGAGTCGGCGGGTGCTCAATCGACCTCCGGATCGGGGATCGCCCCGGAGGGCTCCCGGACCACCGATCCGCCGAGTGGCCCAGCGACGACCCCCACAGCCGAGCCGAAAGCGGCTTTCGGGCTGACCACCACCGCGACAGTGAGCCATGTGGTCGACGGCGACACCATCGTCACTTCGCGCGGTCGGGTGCGCATCATCGGGATCGACACCCCGGAACGTGGCATATGCGGGTTCGGCCCGGCCACGTCGAAGCTCCAGCGGCTGACGCCAGTCGGATCGCGCGTGACCCTGACCAGGGCTGCGGGGCGGGACGACCAGGACCGCTACGGCCGTTACCTCCGATACGTGTCGCTTGACGGGGTGGACGCGGGCGGCGCGCTGATCCGCGCCGGCCTTGCCGACGCGCGCTACGACTCCCGCGACGGCTACGGCTGGCACCCCAAGGAGGACTCCTATGTCCGGTGGGACGAGCAGTACTCCGACAAGTACAGCTACGACAACTGCCCCTCGACGGACGGCGCCGCAGCGCGGTCGGCCGCCGACGGCACCTACTACGCCAGCTGCACTGCCGCCAGGCTGGCCGGGGCGGCCCCGGTTCGCCGCGGCGACCCCGGCTACGGTCCGCATCTCGACCGGGACGGCGACGGGGTCGCCTGCGAGTAGCCACCCCGTCGGGGCTGCCTGCCTACTGCACGATGCCTTCGATGAACCTGCGGACCCCCTGACGCACCCGTTCGCCCTGGCCGAGGAGGAGGTGCCCACCGGAGGCGATGTGCCCCCCAAGCCGTCGGGGAGCCGCGATGCTGCAGCGCAGCTGCATCTCCCGTGCGCCCAAACCGCGTCTGTGGGCGGATGACCTGATCAGTGATCGAACCCAAAGGAATCGAGGATACGCGAATGCGATTGTCAGTCCCTGCCGCCACTGCTGGCCTTGTCCTGGTCGTGGGCCTTTCGGCCTGCTCGTCGACCGACACCACGACGCAGAACGAGCAGTACTGCACGAGCGCTACGACGCTCCAGACCGAGCTCACCGAGTTGACGACCATGGTGGCCGGCGGTGAGGCGACGGTGAACGACGTCGAGAAGCAGGTCACGGCCGTTGAGTCCGCGTACCGGACGGCACTGGATCAGGCCGAGGACGTGCCGGATGCGGTGCGGTCGGAGATCCAGTCCGCGTACGCGACGTTCGTCAAGGCAGTCAACGCCATCCCCGGCACCGCGACGGTCGCCGAGGCTGCGGACGCCTACAAGGCCGCCGTCGTTGCGTACGAGGCCGAACTGGCCAAGATCCGCACCGAGGTGGGCTGCAAGTAGGCGACCGGCCGGATCCGCGGGTCCGACCCGCGGATTGAGCGAGTGCGGGCAACGAGTGAGGGGCGGGGCCCGCGGGTCCCGCCCCTCACCAGTTCCCGTTCCAGTCGCGTCAGGCCAGCGCCTTGGCCTTCAGGGCGTCGAACTCGGCCTGGCTGATGGCGCCGGAGTCGAGCAGCGCCTTGGCGCTTGCGATCTGCTCTGCCGGATTCGCGGCGGTGCCGGCCGCCTGCCGGATGTACTCCTCCTGCGCGGCCTGCATCTGCCGCATCTGGGCCATCTGCCGCTCAGCCATCGACCGGCCGCGGGCGATCAGGTAGATCAGGCAGCCGAGCAGTGGCAGGAAGATGATCAGCAGGACCCAGCCGGTCTTCGCCGCGCCGCCGATGGACTTGTCGCTGAAGATGTCCCCGAAGATGCGGAACATGATCATGAAGAACGTGATGATGAAGAAGAACCACAGGCTCCACAGCAGGATGTCCCAGAAGTTCTCGAAGAAGTCCATGTCCCAGCCTCTCGCGTATGACGACGACGTGCAGGCGAATCGTACCAATCGGACGGATCGGCCCGGACACCGCTCTCCCCGTCGTGCGCAGGTCATCCGGTCCGCCGGCCCGAGTCGGACCGCACGTGTAGGGTCGGAGGCACCAACCGGATCCGGCGGACAAGCCGAGATCCCACCGGATCACGCAAGGGAGGATGGATGGAAGACGAACTGCTCACTTCAGGCCCGATCGACTACATCGTCGT
>JBAVLA010000025.1:0-5690 GCA_049688595.1 Candidatus Nanopelagicales bacterium
GGCCCGGGCAGCGCGGGCCAGCGCGCGATCGGTCGGGTGGGGCAGGTCGGCCGGGTCGTCGGCCACCGGCGTGGCGCGCACCGCCACTTCGAGAACACCGCGCAGCGCGTCGTCGAGGTGACCGGCATCGGCATCTCGGAGGCCGTCGCTTACCCTGCGCAGGACGATGTGCCCCTCTGTGAGCGTCCCGGTCTTGTCCGCGCACAGCGTGTTCACCCGCCCGAGAGCCTCGACGGCTCGGGCGTTCCGCACGAGGACGTTGTGTCGTGCCAGTCGGCGGGCAGCCGACAGCTGGGCAGCGGTGGCCAGAAGCGGCAGCCCCTCGGGCACCGCCGCCACCGCGAGGCTGACACCGGTCCCCAGTGTGTCGCGCAGCGGGCGCGCGTGGAGCAGGCCGTTGGCGATAAGGGCTGCCCCGCCAGCCAGGGCCAGCGGCAGCGTCCGGCTGGTCCACGCCGACAGCTGGGCTTCGACCCCGGCGGTTGGGGTGGGTCCCGCGAGCAGGATCGCCCGCCGGGCCTCGGTCTCCTCACCGCTGGCGACGACCACGGCCGCAGCCTCACCGGCTGCGATCCAGGTCCCCTCGTACAGCATCGACGACCGCTCTGCCACGATGTCGGCCTGCACAGGATCGGCGGACTTGGCCGTCGGCAGGGACTCCCCGGTCAGTGCCGACTCGTCCACCTCCAGGCCCGTCGCAGACAGGATGCGGCAGTCGGCTGGGATCGACTGGCCGGCCAGCAGGCGCACCACGTCGCCCCGCACCAGTTCCCTGGGCAGCACGAGGGCCTCCAGCCCGTCCCGCAGGACGCGGACCTGTTCGGGGCGTTGGCTCAGCAGGGCCGCCGCGGCTCGGTCGGCCTGGACCCGCTGGCTGCCCCCGAGGATCCCGTTGCCCAGCATGACGCTGGAGACCAGGGCGGCGTCGATGACCGAGCCGGCCATCGCCGACAGCCCCGCACCAGCGGCCAGGACCGGGGTCAGTGGGTTCGCCAGCTCGGTGCCGATCGCCTTGAGCAGCGCGACGGGGTACGAGCTGGCAGCCTGCTCCGACCGGCGACGCTGCGCCGCTACTGAGGACGTCAACCCGTTCGGGGTGGACTCCAGCCGGTCGAGGGCCTCCGCCGGGTCCAGTGCGTGCCAGGGCGTCGGGTCGGCTCGCCTGGGCAGCTGCTCCCGGGCCAGCGTCGCCGCGCGGCGGTATCCGTTGGCAAGGGTCACCGCTGCTGCCAGCGTGCTGGCGGTGGGCACCGCGGACGTTCGGGCACCGGGCAGGTTGGCCAGCGCCACCAGCGCACCGAGTCCGGATCCGGCTGCGGCCATCCGCGTGCTCTCCCTGGACACCCGTCGGGCCTCACCCACCGCTCGCACCACCAGTACCAGGTCGGTCGGGTCCCCGGCCGTGATCAGGTGGGCCCCCCATGGCACCGGGATGCCGGGGCGCTTCACCCCGACCCCCAGGTCGGCCGCCGCCAGCCCCAGGTCAGGCAAGCAGGAAATCGCAGCGAGCACCCGGCCCTGGCGCTGCAGCCCTTGGACCACATCCAAGAGGGGGTCCTCAATCGGGTTGTGCTCGCTCGGTGAGCGGGAGGTGACCGTCAGGTCCACACCGGCGGCGGCGGCCGCGGCCTTCAGCAGCGGGTGAGGGATCTGGTCCTCCCGGTCGCCGACCAGCTCGGAGTCCACGACCAGGCAGTCGATGCGGTCCAGCAGCCGCAGCGCTGATGTGTCGATCGGCACGAACCCCCGATCGGCTAGCGATCGGCTGGTCTGGGCGGCGAAGCCCTCCCGGCCGAGCAGGGCCGCCCGCGGCAGCCCGGCGTACAGCAGGCCGACTGCGTCCTGGACACGCCGGCTGGCGATCACGTCCGCCACCACGCCGAGCGCGGACAGCCCGACGGCTCTCCTGGCGTAGGTTTCTATGGGCCCGTCCGGAAGCGGGACCGGCCGGTCCGGCGGGACGAGTCTTCTGGTACCCGTACCGGGTGGGACCGAGAACAACTCTTCCTCGGCGGCGTACCACGCGCGGCGGCGAGCTTCCATCTCCCGCAGCAGCAGCACCCGGTGGCCCAGGTCCGTGGCCGGGACGGCCGGTCCTGCGGCCAGCGCCGCCAGCAGCGAGTTCCCGAAACCGATGGCCAGGTCCATGACTGGCTTGCCCAAGCGGGACTGGACCGCGCGGTGGACGGGTACGACCTGGTCGACCACGGACAGCGCCACCGTCAGGTCGACCTCCACCGGCGGGGCAGGGATGCGCATGACCCGGGCGGCGGTGCCAACCCCGATTCCCAGGACGTCAGCCGCGATGCCGGCTAGGTCGGCCAGGAGCGGCTCGTGGTCCGCGGCGTGGGCGGAGTCCTCCGCGAACGGGTGCCCGCAGAGCCCCAGGTCCCGCTCGACCCGGTCGACCAGGTCCACCACCTCCTCCCGGGTGGTCGGCGGGCCGCACGCGACCACCAGTCGGTTGCTCACGGCGTGGACCTCGGACCACTCCACGCCGTCCAGGGCGCACAGCGCCGGCCTAACCGCCTCGGCGAACCGGACCAGTTCGTCGTGGTCGAGCACTCGAAGCTCGACGTGCAGCCGGTGCGGCACGATAGCGACCCGCCGGGTCCGGCGCAGGAACCCGGTGACCCCAGAGGTTGCGCCGCCCAGCGGGCCGACCAAGGCTCCGACCGACGCCGCGACCGTGGCCACGGGCACGGTCGCCATCCGCACCGTGCCGGTGGCCGCGCGCATGGGCACCGCGACCAAGGGGTGCCAGAGGCCCGCCAGGGGCACGGTCACGGTGCCTACTCCTCAGGCGGCCCGGGCGCCGGGATCAGCGGCGGGCTGCGCTTCACTCCTGGAGCGGAACGGAGCGGCGAGGGCGTCGATCGCCACCCCTACCCCTGTCGCCACTGATGTCCCGGAGACCAGGATCACCTTCTCGGTAGCCGCGCTCGCCGCCCGACCGACCGAGCCGACGCCTCCGCCCACGAGTCCGGACGCGTAGATCCCTGCCTTGCTCACGCCTGCACCAAGCGCCGTGTGCGGCGTTCGATCCGTCCGGAGCGCTCGGAACCCGATTGCACCGAACGCGGCTCCAAGCGTTGCCGCCAACCACGTCTCCATGTCGACACCTCCTCAGCGGGAACCGGCCCTTCGTGAGGAGGGGCGCAACTCCCCGAACTCCAGTCTGCTTCAGTCGCACCGGCCGCGGTAAGGGGCATTGGTCCCTCGCCCGGTTGCAGCTCCTCGTCCGTCGACAACACCGCAAGGACGAGGACCGCGACCGTACGATTCACAGCGAACATCCTGAGTCTCCCGGGAGAGTCGGCTAGTGTCGGCTAGTGTCCTGCCGGCCGAACTCCCGCGTCACGCGGCGGGTGCGTCGTTTCCGGCTCCCCTCTGTTGTCAAGAGGCGGGTTGCGGGGGTCTTGTCGCTGTGGTCTTCCGTGCTGGTGTGGCCGCGGGTTGCGTCATGAGTGCGGGTCCGGGATGTGGCTGATCCGAAGTGCCGGTGTGCGGGTGTGAGCCGGCCGCGCTGGATTCTTGAGACGCCCCGCAGTGCCCTCCCGGACCCGAGCCCGCCTGGCTGGCCGTCTGGTCTGTTCTTCCGTGTTCGGCCGTGTGGGCGTCGGCGATGAGTTGGCGGTAGACCGCGTCGGAGATCCGCAGCTTGAGGCAGCGCATGGCTTCCATGGGGGTCTCGCCGGAGGCGATCTTGCCCAGGTAGTAGGCGCGGCCGGCGGTGTCGTCGCGGCCGCGGGCCTGGAGGTCGTGACCGTGACCGAACTCGCCCGCGAGTCCAGCGGCGGGCGGGGGGAGCCCCGTGGTTGACAGCACCGCACGAGCTCAGACGCGGGCCACCGGCACTCGAGGGCTTCGGGCGCCTGCGCCGCCCACGTGGCTGACCCGGGACCTGCGCTGCGGGAATCGCGGGCGCGGGAGGCTCGGTCGTTGTCTGTGGGCCGCAACCAGCAGTCCTGCGGACCGGAGCTGGCGTTGGCTGCCGGGCGGACGTCGTTGACCGCGTTGCGGGGTCGCCAGCTGCTCAGGGTCGGCGGTCGGACCGGGGCCACTTCTCGGGAGCCTGCTGAACCAGCGCAAGGACCCACAGGCGGTCGGTGGTCGCCGTCGCAGAGGCTCACCTTGCTGGCCGTGGTCGACCTCCCCTGCGTCAGCTTGCGACCAGGGTGGTGACCTTGTCGGTTTCGGCTCCGTGGAGGTCGCGCTCGACTTCGAGGTCGTAGTCGGTCTGGATGTTGATCCAGAAGCGGTCATCGACGCCCAACGCCCTGGGCAGGCGCAGTGCCGTCTCGGTCGTGATGGAACGCTTGCCGCGGACGATCTCACTGATGCGGGTCTGGGGGAGCCCGGTGGCTTGGGCCAGGCGGTGCTGCGTTACGGTCGTCCCTTGGGACCTCGTGCACAAGATCCGCCGGTTGGACCGGGCCAGGTGCTGGTGGAAGGCGTGACCGCCCCACCGGACCAGACCGCAGGAACCTGCACCTGCGGCCGACGTGTCTACTGGTCTTGGCGCCGGGTGTAGATGCCGTTCACGCAGATGATGTAGTTGATCGGGGCCGCGCCCGCCCCGGCCGGGGTGAGCGCGGCGAGGCTGGGCAGGCCGAACGTGGTGACGCCGTCGCCCCCGGACTGCGTGCCCAGGAGGCTGAACAGGGCCAGTTCGTTTCGATCTGCAGGACCTGTCCCTGGCAGGACTCCCAGTCGACTGGGGGGAAGCCCCCCGGCGAACAACTTGATCTCGCCCATCAGGACGTCGTCTTCCATGTGCACTCCTCGGCGTCTGCCAGGCCAACTGGCCTGATCCTCTGAGCCTGCGGTCGATCCCGTGGGGATGATCCTGTGAACGCGGAGGTAGCTGTGGATTGCCTCGCCTAATCTCTTGCCGGGGTGGTGTCGCGCGCCCTTGAGGCGTTGGTGGGCGACGGGCGTTTGTGACTGCGTCTTGGACTACCGTTGGACTACGCGTTGGCTGGCGGCGGATCCCGTTGACGATGTTGGCGGAGTCGCGGGCGGCTCCGGGGGTCAGCGCATTGATCTGTCTGGGGCGGCTCCTCGGATGACCGCTGGCCCGCTGGAACGACCAAGCCGGTGATCGGCGTCCCTTCAGGCGGAGGCTCACCTGCTGAGCCGTCCTCGACCTCTCCGCCGCGCGTCAGCTGGCGACCAGGGTGGTGACCTTGTCGAGTTCGGCTCCATGGAGGTCGCGCTCGACTTCGATGTCGTAGTCGGACTGGATGTTGATCCAGAAGCGGTCATCGACGCCCAACGCCCTGGACAGGCGCAGTGCAGTCTCGGTGGTGATTGAACGCTTGCCTCGGACGATCTCACTGATGCGGGTCTGGGGGAGTCCAGTTGCTTGGGCCAGGCGGTACTGCGTGATGCCCAGTGGCTCCAGGAACTCGGTGCGCAGGATCTCTCCGGGTGTGATCGGGTCGTGTGCCCGTGGTGTCGTGGTCATGGCCCTCCTGTCAGTGGTAGTCGGTGATCTCCACGTCGTCGGCGCCGTTGCCGGTCCAGACGAAGCAGATCCGGTACTGGTCGTTGATGCGGATCGAGTGTTGGCCGGCGCGGTTGCCGACCAGTTTCTCCAGGCGGTTTCCTGGAAACCCTAACGCGAAACGATACTGTCGACAAGCGTTAGGAGATTGGTGTCGCCTTCCAGACCCAGGGCCTCAAGG
>JBAVLA010000026.1:0-2157 GCA_049688595.1 Candidatus Nanopelagicales bacterium
CCAGCGGTTCGGCGCATACGTAAGCCCCATCTTCGCCACGGTGGGCAGAGTGGCCCGAGGCTTCTTCGACGTGCTGAAGTCCGGTGACCCGAGCGCGCTGGCCGAGGCCCTCAACATCGGCACCGACTCCCCGCTGATCGGATTCCTGCAGGACGCCAGGGAGGGTGTCGTCGCATTGGCGGGCATGGCCCGCGACCTGTTCGCGTCCCTGCGCGGTGACGGCAAGGGCACGTCGACGTTCGAGATGATCGCCGGCTACGTGACCGGCACCCTGATCCCGACGTTGTCGCAGGTCGGCACGACAATTGTCCGAGTCTTCACCAGCCCGCAGGCGCAGTCGTTCGCCAAGATGCTGCTCTCGGTGCTCGGGCAGGTCGCCGGCTTCGTCACCGGCACGTTGGTGCCGATTGTGGTGCGCATCTACGGCATCCTCATTACCTACCTGGTGCCCGCCTTCAACCAGGTCGCCGGCTTCATCCAGACCCGGCTCCTGCCCGCGCTGACCAGCTTCGGCGGCTACCTGCAGACCGAGATCATCCCCAGGGTCACGAGCATGGTGCAGACATTCGCCAACAACCTGATGCCCGTCATCCGGTCGATCGCCGAGTTCCTCAGCACCCGAGTGGTGCCCGCGCTCACGTCGTTGGGTGGGGCGATCCTCGATGCCGTGGACTCGGCGAAACCGTTCATCACCTACCTGGTGCGCGGCATCTCCCTATCCGTGGGCTGGGCCAGCAAGATCCTCGGCGTGCTGGTGCCCGTGCTGCTCAAGCTCGCCGGACCGGTGCTGGGCGCCCTGATCTCCGTCATCGGCGGCACGATCCGCGCCATCGGCTCGGTCCTCGGATGGCTGGGCCGCTTCGGCAATGCCGTGCTGGACGCGGGCCGTGCTGTCGCCGAGATGGGCAAGGCCATCGGCCGTCACATCGGCGATGTGGTTGCGTGGTTCAAGGCTTTGCCGGGGAAGATCACCCGCGGCGTCGGCAACATGGGCCGGACCCTGTACAAGAAGGGCCGGGACCTCGTGCAGGGCTTCCTGAACGGCGCCGGCAGCCTGTTGCCCAAGATCGGCTCGTTCTTCCTCGACAAGCTCCCGGGCTGGATTCGGGGGCCGTTCAAGCAGGCCCTCGGCATCTCCAGCCCTTCGACCCTGTTCGCAGGCTACGGCCAGAACATCGGGCAGGGCCTCATCGACGGTTTGAAGCGGCAGGTTGCCGGCGTGCGGGCCGCCACCGTCGACATCACTGACGCGGCCACCCCAGGCGCTGCGGACTTCCAGGCCGCGCACGCTGCGAAGCTGGCCCGCCAATTGCGGGGCGGACGGCTGGAGATCGCCACACCGGGTGGCGCCGCGGGCGGTGGCATGGTCGTGAACATCACCAACAACTACCCGAAGCCCGAACGCGCCTCCGATTCGATCGCGATGAGCCTGCGGCGCGCACAGTATGCGATGGGGGGCTGACGATGGCTGCGGACACCATCCTCATCGAGGGCACGGATCTCGCAACTATTGCCACTATCGAGGACATGTCCGGTGTCCTCGCCGCGGCCCCGACATCCGGTGACCCGATCGCGATCCCCGGGCGCGCGGGGGCCATCTTCGTCGTAGGCGAACGGGAGGCGTACAGCTTTGATGTGCCGCTGGCCCTGCTCGGCGACACCCGCGGCGAGCAGCTGACCGCCCTGGCCTCACTGGAAGCCCTGCTCGACACACGGGACCTGCCCATCACTGTGACCAGGCGGATCACCCGCGGCACGACGCAGGTCGACGAGGCCGCGTTATGTATCGTCGCGTCAGGCTGGCAGCCCAAGACCGCGGGCCGGTCCGCCATCCGGGTCGTCGTCTCGATGATGAACATTGAAGGTGAGTGGACTCCGACGGGCTACGCGTCGTGAGCCTGTCCGCCCAGGTCCGGGTCTACGACGTGACCGGGGCCACCCTGCTGCACACCTTCGCCCACGGCGACCTGTTGAACCTGACATGGTCCGACGAGGTCGGCGGCGGCGGCGGCTGCTCCTTCGCCGTGCCCACGACACTCATGCCGTCCGCGGACCTGCTCGACGACTGCGTGGTCAAGATCGGCATCGTCCGGGCCAGTGGCATGACCGAGGAGGTCGCCTACGCGGTCCGGGGCTGCACCGAGGTTCTGACCGTGG
>JBAVLA010000027.1:0-1907 GCA_049688595.1 Candidatus Nanopelagicales bacterium
GACGCGGTCGGCCCCGCTGGCGTGCCCACAGGCTTCCCGCGCACTCCCGAAGGCGCGGTCGCTCAGCTCGCTGCGATCGAGGTCACCGTGGTCCATGCGATGAGCATCACCGTCGCCCACCAGGTCCACGACGCCTGGCGCCTGCCCGGGGGGACCTCGGCGGCGGAGTGGACGATGACCCGCAACGTGCAGGTGTTCCTGAACACCCTCGGCGACCAGGGCAATGCCAAGGACGACAGCGTCCTCGTCACCGCCACCCCAGCCGCGGGCCAGGTCAAGGGCACCGACGGCCCCGACTGGGTGCTGGCCTGTGTCCTGCTGGACGTCCGCGCCGCCGTCGCCACCACCGCCCGGATCGGCTACGGCCACTGCGAACGCATGTCCTGGCACGACGGTCGCTGGCAGATCGGGCCCGGCACCCCACCCGCCAAGGCCCCCTCCACCTGGCCCGGTTCCGACCTCGCCGTGCAGGCCGGCTGGCGCACCTGGCAGACCGGGTAGGGGGCGGACGCATGGGTGACCTGTTGAACCCGTTCGGGGCGCTGGCCTCGGCCGCAGGCAAGATCGTGGCGGACGCCTGGACCGCCGCCATGCTCGGGTTGTGGAACGCGGGGCTGTGGCTGCTTCGGCTGGCGCTGACCTTCCTGGACTTCCTGCTCACCCCGGACCTGTCCGAGGACGGGCCCGGCGCTTGGCTGTACCGGGTCATGTTCTGGATCGCTGGCGCCCTGCTGCTGATCATGATGCTCGTCCAACTGGGGGTGGCGGTCACCAAACGCGACGGCCGCGGCCTCGCCCAGATCGCGATCGGCCTGGGCCAGTTCCTCGTCGTGTGGGGCGGCTGGATCGCCTACGGCATCACCATCGTCACCGCCGCAGGCGGGCTGACCCGCGCCCTGATGAAGGGCCTGCTCAACGTCACCAGCTGGACCGCCTGGCAACCCTGGGAACCGTTCACCCCCGCCGACATCACCGACGGCACGGTCGCCACCGTCCTCGGCCTGATGGGGCTGCTGCTGTGGATCGCCGCCATCGGTCACTTCCTGGTGATGCTGGTGCGATCCGCCGCCCTCATGGTGCTGATGGCCACCACCCCGATCGCCGCCGCCGGCCTCGTCTCCGAGGCAGGCAGGTCCTGGTTCTGGAAGAGCCTGCGCTGGTTCCACGCCGCCGCGCTCTCGCCGGTGCTGATGGTCCTGGTCCTCGGCGTCGGCGTCCAGTTCACCACCGGCGTCGACAACGGCCTCACCGGCGTCCAAGGCGCCATCGGCACCGCAGTCCCCGGCGTCCTGCTCATCTGCGTCGCCACCGTCTCCCCGCTCGCCCTGTTCAAACTGCTCTCCTTCGTCGACCCCGCGACTACCAGCGGAGCCTCGCTGCGGGCCAGCATGGCCGCCGTCGGCGGCCTCCAAGGGCTCCTCACCGGAGGCTCAGCTGGCGGCGGGGGCCCGGCGGCGGCCACCAACGAGCAGGGCCGCAGCGCCGGCGAGGACGGCGCGAGCGACGCCACCACCGGTCGGTTCAACAACGCCGTCGCGGGTGGACTCGGCGAGCTCGGTCCGGTCGGGCAAGTCGCAAGCCGAGGCCTGGGGCTGATCGCCGGCCTCGGCGCCACCGGCGCGTCCGTCGGAGCCGACGTCACCAACCAGATGGGCGTGGGCCACAACACCTACCCGCCCGACTTCACCCGCGCCGGACGCCGCGCCACCTACGACAGCAGCGGGCAATCCGGGGACCCCGCCGGGTCCTCGGGCGACCCGTCCACCGGCGGTACGAACGGCGCGGGCAACGACCCGGACGCTGCGCCACAGGTTGGTGGTGGAGCGGACGCCAACCCTTATGGCTCCCCGTCCATCTCCGGAGGCGTCGGCATCAGCCAACCGCCCACCCCACCCGCAACCCCGGGC
>JBAVLA010000028.1:0-8316 GCA_049688595.1 Candidatus Nanopelagicales bacterium
CGCTGACGGTGAGTTCGGCATCCAGGGCGCCGGCCAGCCGCTCAAGCAATGCAATGGTCGGAACCGTGCCGCCCGCCTCGAACCTGGCCACCGCCGGCTGGGTCATTCCCGCCGCCTGCGCCAACTCCTTCTGCGTCATGCCCTTGGCCTGGCGCAGCTCACGCACGCTCGCCCCGAGGTCGAACGCAAGCTTGGCGGTCAGGTAGGCCTCCTGCGCCCCCGGCTCTGCCATCCGCCGGTCCCGCACCGCTGTCCAGTCGCTCATCTCATCCCTCCTCATCGACCGGGTGGCCCCTGGCCACGCACACCTGCAACGCCCGCTGCGCCCGGGCCACCTGGGCTGTCTCCCGCTGACGCGCCTTGGGGAACACCGTCAGCAGGATGATCCGCCGCCCGCTGGCGATCCAGTAGCTGATCCGCCAAGCCCGGCCATCAAGGTGGAACCGCAGCTCTCGCAGCTTCCCCGACAGCTGCTTCGTGTACGGCTCACCCAACAGCGGCCCCCGCTCAGCCAGCAGGTCGACGTAGAACGCCACAGTCGCGAACTGCGCAGCCGGCAACGACTCCAACCAGTCGCGAACCTCGGGCTCAAACTCGACCCCGCCCCACGACATATCACCGATGGTATACCGACGATCGGCTACCCCACGAGCTCAACCGCAACCGTTGTCTGCGCTGCCAGCCCCGCGGTCTGGCCTCGGCTCGTCGCGGACGCCGGGCGGGCAGGTCGGCGCCTCATGTCCGGATCTCTGATGGCCCGGTGAGCCTGGACCGGGGCGTGGTCAGCCACTCCCCGGTGCGCTGCCCGCAGGAGCCTCGGGGCGTGCCTTCCGACCGGCGTCGTACCCGGCCAGCACGCCCAACGTGATGCCGACCACCGGTAGGACGAACCAGAGCATGATCGCCGAGAAGGCTGGCAGGCTTTGGTGGCTGGTAGCGTCCATCAGCAAGTACATCGTGTACGAGGCGTAGAGCCCAAGGAAGAGGACGCCCTCCCAGCGATGGATCCGGAACCCCGTGTAGACCACGGGCAGGAGGGCCATTCCGGAGGCGATCATCACCGGCATGTCGAAGCGGATCACCGAATCGGCCACCGGGATGCCCCCGCCGGGCGCGAGGATTGCGCTGATCCCGAGGACTGCCCCGACGTTGAAGATGTTGCTGCCCACAGCGTTGCCCACGGCCAGGTCGCGCTCGCCCCGGATCGAAGCGATCACGGTCGTCGCCAACTCTGGCAGCGAGGTGCCGATGGCCACGATGGTCAGGCCGATGACCACGTCCGGGACGCCGAACTGCGTTGCGACGCGCGTGGCGCCCTCCACCAGCCACCCCGCACCGATGACCAGCGCAGCCACCCCAGCAACGAGCAATCCGGCGTTGAGGGCGTGCTGACCAGACTCGCGCTGGCCAGACGCGTGTGGAGCAGTCCCGTGCTGGCCGGAACCTGCTTGGCCCGAACCTGCTTGGCCAGCCCTCGACGTCTGGTCGGCCGCCGACCCAGCCTCCCCATCCCTGGTCGCCTCGCGCCGTCCCATGACGACGACCATGGTCACGTAGGTGACGAGGCACGTGATCAGCAGGCCTGCGTCGGTGGCGCCGATCTCACCGTCGAGGGACAACCCGAGCAGGAGCACGCTCATGGCAACCATCACGGGAACATCGATGCGCACCAACTGGCTCTTCACGGTTAGCGTGCCGATCACCGCTGCGACCCCCAGGATCAGAAGCACGTTGGCCACGCTCGATCCGACGACATTGCCGACCGCGAGGTCGGGATTGCCGTCCGCAACCGACTGCAGGGTCACGGCGAGCTCCGGGGCCGACGTGGCGAATGAGACGACCGTCAACCCGACCACCAACGGCGACATGCCGAACGCAGCGGCCAGACGGCTGGCCCCTCGTACCAGCAGTTCCCCCCCGCCGACGAGAACCACGAATCCGCCGATCAGGAGCCCCGCGGTGCCCAAGTCCACGAGACAGACGCTAGCTGCGCACCGGGCCGGACACCTGTGCACGGCGGGGAGCCCCAGGACAACCAGTTGGCCACCGCCAACAGCGGGGAACAGCGCTGCAGCGCCGGACCTGCCCATGAGGCAGCCTCAAGGCCGCCAGCGGGAGCAGGGCTGTATGGGACCATTGGCCTCGTGCCACCCGCTCCTGGGTCGACGGACCAGTCGATCATCCGCAACTTCAGCATCATCGCGCACATCGACCACGGCAAGTCAACGCTGGCCGACCGCATGCTGCAGATCACCGGCGTGGTCGATGCACGGTCGATGCGGGCGCAGTACCTCGACCGCATGGACATCGAGCGAGAGCGCGGCATCACCATAAAGAGCCAGGCGGTCCGCCTGCCGTTCCGGGGCAGCGACGGGATCGACTACGTGCTCAACCTCATCGACACCCCGGGACACGTCGACTTCTCGTACGAGGTGTCCCGCAGCCTCGCCGCTTGCGAGGGCGCCGTGCTCCTGGTCGATGCGGCCCAGGGGATCGAGGCGCAGACCCTGGCCAACCTGTACCTGGCACTCGAGCACGACCTGGCGATCATCCCGGTCCTGAACAAGATCGACCTGCCCGCGGCCCAGCCCGAGCGCTACGCCTCCGAGCTGGCGCACATCATCGGGTGCGATCCAGAGGACGTGCTCAGGGTCTCGGCCAAGACCGGCGAAGGAGTCCGCGACCTCCTCGACGAGATCGTCCGCCAGGTGCCAGAGCCCGCGGGCGACCCGAAGGCTCCGGCCCGGGCGCTCATCTTCGACTCGGTGTACGACACCTACCGCGGCGTCGTCACCTATGTCCGCGTCGTCGATGGCCGGCTCTCCACCCGGGAGCGGATCGTGATGATGTCCACGGGCGCCCAGCACGAGATGCTCGAGGTGGGCGTGATCTCGCCCGAGCCGGTGCCCGCCGAGGCGATCGGTGCCGGTGAGGTTGGATACCTGATCACCGGGGTGAAGGACGTCCGGCACAGCCGCGTCGGCGACACCGTGACCTCCGCGGTGAAGGGTGCGAAGAAGGCGCTGGGCGGGTACCGGGACCCCAAGCCGATGGTGTTCTCCGGGCTCTACCCGATCGACGGCTCTGACTACCCTGAGCTGCGCGACGCGCTGGACAAGCTCAAGCTCAACGACGCCGCCCTGGTCTATGAGCCGGAGACCTCGGCCGCGCTCGGATTCGGCTTCCGCTGCGGGTTCCTCGGGCTGCTCCATCTGGAGATTGTGCGCGAGCGACTGGAGCGCGAGTTCAGCCTGGACCTGATCTCCACCGCGCCGAACGTCGTCTACAACGTCACGTTGGACGATGGAACGCGCACCGAGGTGACCAACCCTTCCGAATACCCCACGGGCAAGGTGGCCGAGGTCCGCGAGCCGGTGGTGCGCGGCACGATCCTGTCACCGACCGACTACGTCGGCGCGATCATGGAGCTCTGCCAGGCCCGCCGCGGCAGCCTGCTGGGCATGGACTACCTGTCCGACACGCGCGTGGAGCTGCGCTACACCCTGCCGCTGGCAGAGATCGTGTTCGACTTCTTCGACGCGCTGAAGTCACGCACCCGCGGGTACGCCTCGCTGGACTACGAACCCACGGGCGATCAGGTCGCCGAACTCGTCAAGGTCGACATCCTCCTGCATGGTGAGCCAGTCGACGCCTTCTCCTCGATCGTCCACAAGGACAAGGCCTACGCCTACGGGGTGGCGATGGCTGCCAAGCTCAAGGAGCTGATCCCGCGGCAGCAGTTCGAGGTGCCCATCCAAGCCGCGATCGGGTCTCGGATCATCGCTCGGGAGTCTGTGCGCGCGCTGCGAAAGGACGTGCTGGCCAAGTGCTATGGCGGTGACATCACGCGCAAGCGCAAGCTGTTGGAGAAGCAGAAGGAGGGCAAGAAGCGGATGAAGGTCGTCGGCCGAGTGGAGATCCCGCAGGAGGCCTTCATCGCCGCGCTCAACACCGAGGGCGACCAGGGCGCGCGGAAGTAGTCGCCCTGCGTACTGGGTCGGTCCCGGACGGGCCGGTCGGGTCCCAGATGGGCCGGTCTGACAGCTGACGGCTGACGGCTCGCGAGTCCTGACATGTTGCGCTTGCCATGATCGCCCCCAGTCGGCAGAGTTGCCTACGTCACACTTCAAGGCGCTCTCCCACCTGCCCGTGAATCCGACCTCGGAGGATTCGAATGCCCCCCAAGATCAGCGGCTCCTTGAGCACGCCCATCCCGGCCCACGCCCCGAACCTGGGCCGCTCGATCCTCGACCGGATCGCGGCGACGCCTGACCGGCCGGCGTTCCGGTCGCCCCGAGCCGACGGCAGCTGGTCGACCATGACTTGGCGCGAGACCGGCGACGAGATGATCAAGCTGGCTGCTGGGCTGGTCTCGCTCGGCCTGCAGCCCGAGGACCGGGTGGCGATAGCCAGCAGCACGCGGCTCGAGTGGATCCTCGCCGACGGGGCCGTCATGCTCGCCGGCGGAGCCAACACGACGATCTACCCGTCGACTGCGGACAGCGACTTCGGCTTCATCCTGTCCGACTCTGGCGCACGCTTCCTGTTCGCCGAGAACGCCAAGCAGGCGGACAAGGCCATGCACCAGAGTGACCAGCTGCCCGACCTGGTGAAGGCCATCCTGATCGACGGCGAGGGCGACGGCGACTTCTCGATCAGCTGGGCGCAGCTGCGGCACTTGGGCGTCGAGCTGCTGGCCAAGGAACCCAAGGTAATCGAGGAACGGGTGGCCCAGCTGACCCCCGAATCCCTGGCCACGCTGATCTACACCTCTGGTACGACCGCCCGACCGAAGGGTGTGGAGCTGCCGCACCGCAACTGGGTGTTCATGGGCGCCAGCATCGAGCCGTTGGACATCATCCGTCCTGACGACCTGCACTACCTGTGGCTGCCCCTGTCCCACGTGTTCGGCAAGGTGCTGCTGGCGGCGCAGTACCAGATCGGATTCGAGACCGCCGTCGACGGCCGCGTGGACAAGATCGTCACGAACCTGCCGGTCGTCAAGCCGGACATCATGTGCGGCGTGCCCCGGGTCTACGAGAAGATCTACGCCGGGGCCAACGCCAAGGGGAGGGCCAGCGGCGGACCCAAGGCGGCGATCTTCGACTGGGCATTCGGCCGGGCCATGGAGATCAACCAGGCACGCCGAGAGGGCAGGTCTGCCGGTCCGCTCGCCAGCGTGGAGATGGCGATTGCCGACAAGCTCGTGTTCTCCAAGATCCGGGCGGCCACTGGAGGGCGCATCAGGCTGTTCGTGTCCGGCTCCGCGGCTCTCAACGGGGACGTGGCTCGCTGGTTCGACGCGGCCGGCATGCCGATCCTCGAGGGATACGGCCTGACGGAGAACACCGCAGCCGCCTGCATCGTTCGGCCCCACGACATCGTCTTCGGGGCCGTCGGCCAGCCGTTCCCCGGTACCGAGGTAATGATCGCCGACGACGGCGAGGTGCTCCTCCGCGGGCCGCACGTCATGCGGGGTTACCGCAACCTGCCCGAGGCCACGGCTGAGGCGCTCCTGCCGGGAGGCTGGCTGGCCACCGGCGACATCGGCGAGATCGACGAGAAGGGCCACGTCAAGATCACGGACCGCAAGAAGGACATGGTCAAGACCTCCGGTGGCAAGTACATCGCCCCGGGAGCCATTGCTGCGCAGTTCAAGGTTCTCTCAACCCTGGCGTCCAACCTGGTCGTGCACGCCAACAACCGGAACTTCGCCACCGGCCTGGTGTCGCTCGACCCAGAGGCCCTGGAGAAGTTCGCCAAGGAGAAGGGCCTTGAGGGCGACTTCGCGACACTCTCGCAGAGCCCTGAGGTTCGGGCCGAGATCCAGGCTGCCATCGACAAGCTCAATGCCAAGCTCAACCGTTGGGAGACGGTCAAGAAGTTCACGATCCTGGACCGGGACCTCAGCGAGGAGCAGGGTGAGCTGACGGCCAGCTTGAAGGTCAAGCGCAAGGTTGTCGAGCAGCACTTCGCGGACAAGCTCAATGCGATGTACTCGGGCTGACTGCGCCCGCGGCCAACCGGGTCTGGGCCCGGTCAGGGCGTTGTCGCCGCAGGTGACGCATTCGCTGCAGCGGGTGGCGCAGGTGTGCTGCTGCTCGAGGGTGGCTTGGTTGCGGAGGGTGCCGGGGCGCTGGACTGGTCGGGGCCCGGTTGGGCTGCCCCGCGGACTGTGACGACGAGGTTGGGTCGACCGGCGTCCTCGCCGAGGACGACGTACACGGCCATGGTCGGTGTCGCGAAGCTGTAGAGCCCAGTGTTGGTCTCGGCGGGACCGACGTACTCCGCGACCGGCGTGAAGCCCTTCGCCCTGAGTCCGGCCACCAGCGGCTCGGCGAGCTGCAGGGCGGTCTGGGTGTCCCCAGCGAAGGTGGCCGTCCACGTGCGGCGCAGGTCCGACCCGATCGCGTACGCGGTCACGACCTCGGTGTCCGAGGGCAGCGGCACGTCGGGCCAGTCGTTCGGCAGTGGGACGCCGGTCAGCTGCCACTGCGTCGCCAGGCGTGACGACCTGTCAGCCGCCGTTGGGGACGGGGTGGGGCTGGGCGACGGGGACCCGATGGTGGGCAGCGCGGCGGGTTCGCCGCTGCAGCCGCCGAGGCCGAGCAGTACGGCGGCTCCCAGCGCCAGCGCGCTCGTCGCCCGGTTGAAGCCCCGCATAGTGGGGGCCACGCTAGCCCGACCCCCTCGCTGGGACAATGCGCTCATGCCTGTCCAGCCCGAGGGAGAGCTCCCGCCGATTGATGGCGAGCTCCCGGCCGGATCCCTCGCAGCGTGGGGGGAGCGGGCCTTCGGCATCTACGTCCATGTCCCGTTCTGCTCGTCGCGCTGCGGGTACTGCGATTTCAACACGTACACGACGACTGAGCTGGCAGGCACGGCCGGCGTCGATTCAGCCACCTTCGACGCCCGGCTCCGGGCGGAGATCTCGATCGCCCGCCGGGTGCTCGGGGATCGTGAAGTCCCGGTGTCGACGGTCTTCCTGGGCGGCGGGACCCCGACGCTGCTTCGGCCGCAGGCGCTGGGCGGCATCCTCGCTGGTGTCGATGATGCATTCGGGCTGGTCCCGGGCGCAGAGGTGAGCATCGAGGCCAACCCCGACTCGGTCGATGCCCGATCCCTGGGCGAACTCCGCTCGGCCGGCTTCACCCGGGTGTCCTTCGGGATGCAGAGCGCGGCTCCGCACGTCCTGAAGGTCCTCGACCGGACGCACAAGCCCGGCGGTGCGCTCCGCGCCGTTGAGCTGGCGCGAGCGGCGGGGTTCGACATGGTCAGCCTCGACCTCATCTACGGTACGCCCGGCGAGTCGCTGGCTGACTGGGGGATCACCCTCGACGCGGCACTGGCTTCTGGCGTCGGGCACATTTCGGCGTACGCCCTCATCGTGGAGACCGGCACCCGCTTGGCCGCAGCAGTGCGCCGCGGAATCGTGGCGGCTCCCGACGACGACCTGATGGCAGACATGTACGAGTTGGCAGATGAACGCCTCAATGCGGCCGGGCTGAGCTGGTACGAGCTGTCGAACTGGGCGGCGCCCGGTCATGAGTGCCAACACAACCTGGCCTACTGGCGGGGCTCTGACTGGTGGGGGGTGGGCCCGGGCGCGCACAGCCACGTCGGCGGGACCCGCTGGTGGAACGTGAAGCACCCGGGGGCCTACGTGCAGCGCCTGGCCGACGGGTTGTCCCCGGCGATCGGCCGGGAGATGCTCGATCCGAGGACGCGACGGTTTGAGGCCCTGATGCTGGGCATCCGGATGGTCTCGGGGATCGCGGTGGCTGAGTTGGAGCCGGAGCAGGCCCAGCGCCTCCCGAACATGGTCTCGCGAGGGCTGGGGACGGTATCGGGCGGGCGTTTCGTGCTCACACGTCCGGGCCGACTGCTGGCCGACGCAGTCCTGCGCGAACTGGTTGCCTGACGCGACCTCGTCAGGATCTGCTGGATTGTCAGGAGGCGCGCCCGGGGCGCCCCGCTCGTCTCAGCTCACGTTGGCGAAGAACCAGATCACCTGGACGACCATGGAGACGATGGCCACGATGCCGATGATGCGGCCGACGTTCGTCAGGGGGCGTCCGCTGGGATCCATCCGACCGGCGTCCATCTCCGCGAGGTCCTGGGTGCCAAGCACGAGGGCGAAGATGCCGAGGGGAGCGCAGCACAGGATTCCGACGATCCCAAGGACCAGTATCAGTGTCGCCCTGTGCGGCTTGAGGCCGCCCATCGCCATGGGCCCGCCCAGGTACGCCGGCGGCAGGTAGGCGCCGGGTGCGCCGCTGGGTGGCGGGTAGGTCGGTCCGGAGAGTGGTGGGGGTG
>JBAVLA010000029.1:0-5420 GCA_049688595.1 Candidatus Nanopelagicales bacterium
GCACGCGCCCAGGCCCCAGGCGCCCCCGCTCCGGGGTCGCCGGTCGAGGCACTGGTGGCCCTGATCGCTGAACGCAGGCTGGCCCGCCCCTCCCGGACGGACGCCGTGGTCGACGGCGTGCGCCTCGACCTGGTCTTCGACGACCGGCGAGCGGCGGTCGTGCTCGCGCGCGCGCGGACCGTAGCCCAGTTGACACGCTCGGGCTCGTGATGGACGGGTGGAATGTCGTGGAGGTCCCCTACGGCGCGGACCTCGGTCAGGTGATCGACGCCAACCCCAGCGTCTTCACGCAGGCCCGCCCATGACCGCCACCACGACCGGCCCCGAGTTCGTCGTCGGCTCCCTCGTGCGGGCTCGCGGCCGCGAGTGGGTCGTCCTGCCGGCATCCAGCCCCGAACTGCTCGTGCTGCAACCGCTCGGCGGCGGGGTGGACGACATCGCCGGAGTCCTGCCCGACGTCGAGCAGGTGGCACCGGCGTCCTTCCCCCCACCGAGCCCGGACGACCTCGGCGACGACCGATCCGCCCGGCTGCTGCGCGACGCGCTGCGGATCGGGTTCCGCTCCTCCGGTGGCCCGTTCCGCTGCTTGGCCGGGATCGCGGTGTCCCCGCGCCCCTACCAGTTGGTTCCCCTCCTGCTGGCGCTGCGGCAGGACACCGTGCGGCTGCTGATCGCCGACGACGTCGGCATCGGCAAGACGGTTGAGGCCGGGCTGATCGCCGCCGAACTGCTGGCCACTGGCAACGCCGCCCGGCTGGCAGTCCTGTGCCCGCCGAGCCTGGCCGAGCAGTGGCGCGGTGAGCTGGCCGGCAAGTTCGGCCTGGAGGCTGAGCTTGTCCTGCCGGGCACGATCACCCGCCTGGAGCGGAACCTCGGCTACGGCCAGTCGGTGTTCGAGGCGCACCCGATCACGGTCGTGTCGACCGACTTCATCAAGGCCGAGCACCGGCGCAACGACTTCCTGCGCGCCGCCCCCGACCTGGTCATCATCGACGAGGCCCACACCGTGGCCTCGGACGACTCCGGCCGCGGCAGCGCAGGCCGCACCCAGCGCTACCGCCTCGTCCGCGACCTGGCTGCGGACTCCGACCGGCACCTGCTGCTGGTCACCGCGACCCCGCACTCCGGCAACGACACCGCGTTCCGCAACCTGGTCGCCCTGACCAACCCCGACCTCCGCGAGGCCGACCTGGGCAGCGAGGCGGGGCGCGCCCTGCTGGCCGCGCACATGGTCCAGCGCCGCCGGGCCGACATCCGACACTACCTCGGGGCCGACACGCAGTTCCCCGCCGACCGCAGGACCGCCGAGGTCGCCTACGCGCTCTCCCCCGCGCACAAGGCGCTGTTCGACGACGTCCTGGCCTACGTCCGCGGCCAGGTCCAGGATCGGACGGGCACCAGGCTCCAGCAGCGGATCCGCTGGTGGAGCGCGCTCTCCCTGCTGCGCTCGATGGCCTCCTCGCCCGCCGCCGCGGCAGCCACCCTGTCGACCAGGGCCGCCAACGTCGAGGCGCATTCGAGCGACACCGCAGACGCGATCGGGGCGGCCGAGCTCCTCGACCAGGTCGAGGACGACGCGCTGGACTCCGCCGACGCCACCCCCGGGGCGCTCGTCGAGGACGACTCCTCCGGATCATCCGAGGCTCGGCTCCTCCGCCGCCTGCGCAGGACCGCCGCCGAACTGGCCGCCCAGCCCGCCCAGGACGCCAAGCTCACCCTGCTGACCGCCCAGGTGAAGGCGCTGCTGAAGGACGGGTACCACCCGATCGTGTTCGCCCGGTTCATCCCGACCGCCCACTACGTCGCCGAACACCTCAAGGCAGCCCTCAGGGACGTCGCCGTCGAGGTCGTCACCGGCGAGCTGCCCAGCGAGGAACGGGCAGTCCGCGTCGCCGCCCTGTCCGAGGCCGCCGACTCGGGTCGGAAGGTGCTCGTGGCCACGGACTGCCTGTCGGAGGGCGTCAACCTGCAGGACGCCTTCCAGGCCGTCGTCCACTACGACCTGGCGTGGAACCCGACGCGCCATGAACAGCGGGAGGGCCGCGTCGACCGGTTCGGCCAGACCGCCCCCGAGGTCAGGGCGCTCCTGTTGTACGGGGAGGACAACGGCATCGACGGGATCGTGCTGGACGTGCTGCTGCGCAAGCACGAGAGGATCCGCAAGGACCTCGGGGTCTCGGTGCCGGTGCCACCGCAGTCCGACCGGGTGCTCGCCGCCCTGCTGGAGGGCGTCCTCATGCGGGGCCAGAGGGCCGAGCAGCTCGAGTTCGACGTGGGCCAGGACAGTGCCGCCCAGGCCCTCGACGAGCAGTGGCGCTCAACCGCTGAGGCCGAGAAGGCCTCCCGCACGCGGTACGCGCACGCCCGGATCCGACCCGACGAGGTCCAGGCCGCGGTCGACGCCGCCCGCGCCAGCCTGGGGTCGCCCGACAGTGTCGCCGGATTCGTGCGCACCGTCATGGAGGAGACCGGCGCACAGCTCACGCCCACCCCGCGGGGGTTCACGGCCGACCTCGCGCTGGCGCCCGTGGGCCTGGCTGACGCGTTGGGCCGGCCCGCGAGGCCGGTGCCGTTCGTCACCGACCTGCCCGCGCCGCACGGCACCGCAGTGCTGGCCAGGACCGACCCGCGCGTGGCCGCGATCGCCCGGTACACCCTGGACGCCGCCCTCGACCCGGCCCTGCCCGCGAACGCCCGCCCGGCCCGCAGGTGCGGGGTGATCACCACCCGTGAGGTGACCGCCATGACGGTTGCGCTGCTGGTGCGGTTCCGCACGCACCTGCACCTGCCCGGCCGCGCCGGGGTGCGCACGCATCTGGCCGAGGAAGCGCGGGTGATGGCGTTCACCGGAAACCCCAGGCAGCCCACGTGGCTCGGCTCCGAGCAGGTCGACGCCCTCCTGGCCGCCCGCCCCGCCGCCAACACCCCACCGGATGCCGCCCGCAACCTGGCCGCCGCCGTACTCGGCGCGCTGCCCACCCTGCAGCCGCACCTGGATGCCCAGGCACAGGCCGTCGCCGAGGAGCTGCGTCAGGCCCACCTGTCCGTCCGGCAGGCCGCCCGGGGCGAGCGTGCCGGCACCCTCGGCATCCGAGGCCTGGACGTGAGCCCGCAGCTGCCAGTCGACGTCCTCGGCGTCTACATCTTCCGCCCCGAATAGGAGTTGTTCCCATACCATTTCGACTCCATACCGACTACGCCGAGAGCAGGCGCCCGATGCCGCAGTTTGAGTTCGACCCCGCCAAGAGCGAGGCAAACCTCGTCAAGCACGGGATCGACTTCGTCGCGCACCTACCGCGGCGAGGCTGTCCGGATCATCTCGATCCGCAGATCACGAGCACAGGAGGTCAGGCGCTATGAAGGCCAGTGAGTTCGACCAGCGCTTCGACGACGGCGAGGACATGAGCGAGTTCGTGGACTGGGACTCCGCGCGTCGGATCAACCAGGAACCCAAGCGGGTCAACGTGGACTTCCCGACGTGGATGGTCACCTCCCTGGACCGTGAGGCCGACCGGCTGGGCATCTCCCGGCAAGCCCTGATCAAGGTCTGGATCGCCGAGCGGCTGGAGCGAAAGGCCGGCTGATGCACCACGCGACGGGGGGCCTCCGATGAGCGGGCTGCAGGCCGTGAAGCTGGCCGGCGGGATCGTGCCCCCGGCCCTGCTCGGACGGATCCAGGCCGCCGAGGTCGCCAAGGAATCGCTTGACCCGGCCAGTTACCACCTGGCCGCGCACGAGACGGTCCGTGACGCCGCAGCCCGATCGTGGTCCTACCTGCGCGGGGGCATACGCCGCGTGGCGCGAGGCGGCCACCGCCCGAGGTCCAGCCCCGGGCACCGGCCTTGCCCGCGACCGCTGGCTGCTGCCCCTGCTGCGCGAGCTCGGGTACGGCAACGTGCCCGCGCTGTCGCACGGCTACGACGTGGAGGACACGCACTACCCGATCAGCCACGCCCGCGAGCACATCCCGGTCCACCTCCTCGGCCCGGACGCCCAGCTGGACCGCCGCAACCCCGGCATGCTCGGCGCCGCCCGCGCCCCGCAGGCGATGGTCCAGGAGTTCCTCAACCGCTCCGACGGCCACCTGTGGTCGGTGCTGTGCAACGGGGCCAAGCTGCGGCTGCTGCGCGACTCCACCTCCCTGGCCGGCTCCGCGTACGTCGAGTTCGACCTCGAGGCCATCTTCGACGGCGAGCTGTACGCCGAGTTCCTGCTGCTGTTCCAGCTCGCCCACTGCTCGCGGCTGGAGAAGCGGGCCGGCGTCGCCGGCTCCCCGGCAGACTGCTGGATGGAGGACTGGCGGGCCGAATCCGTCGCCGCCGGCACCCGCGCCCTGGACAAGCTGCGCGACGGAGTCCAGGCGGCCCTCGCCTCGCTGGGAACGGGGTTCCTGCGTCACCCGGACAACCGGTGGCTGGTCGATGCCATCCGCAACGGGCAGCTCTCCGACCGCGACTACCACCGCGCCCTGCTGCGCCTGGTCTACCGGCTGCTGTTCACGTTCGTCGCCGAGGACCGCGACGCCCTGCTCAACCCCGCGGCCGCGCCAGAGGCCCGCACCCGGTACGCCGACTACTTCTCCACCGCCCGGCTGCGGCGCCTGTCCAGCATCCGCCGCGGTGGCCCGCACCCCGACCTGTGGCAGGCCCAACGACTGGTCCTCGACGCGCTCGGCGGCGACGGCCTGCCCCAGCTCGGCGCACCCGCCCTGGGCGGCCTGTACGACCCGGACCATCACGCCGCCATGGCCCCCGGCCAGCCGCACCGCGACCTGCTGTACGGCGCCGAGCTGGCCAACGTGGACCTGCTGGCCGCGGTCCGGGCGCTGGCGTGGGTGTCGTTCACCGGCGAGCGCCGCCAGCCCGTCGACTACGCCCATCTCGGCGCCGAGGAGCTCGGCAGCGTGTACGAGTCGCTGCTCGAGCTGGTCCCCCGGATCGACCTCGACGCCCAGACGTTCACGCTGCAGCGCCTCGCGGGCAACGAGCGCAAGACCACCGGCTCCTACTACACCCCGCCCGCCCTCGTCTCCGCGCTGCTCGACACCGCGCTGGACCCGGTCCTCGACGCCACCGTCCGCGGTGCTGCCACCCCAGCCGAGGCCGAGGAGCGCCTCCTCGCCGTCACCGTGTGCGACCCCGCCTCCGGCTCGGGCGGCTTCCTCGTGGCCGCTGCCAGGCGGATCGCCCGCCGCCTGGCCCAACTGCGGGCCGTCGAGGACGAGCCCACCCCCGAAGCAGTCCAGCACGCCCTGCGCGACGTCGTCGGCCGCTGCATCTACGGCGTCGACCTCAACGACCTGGCCGCCGAACTCGCGAAGGTCTCCCTATGGCTGGAGGCCCTCGAACCTGGCAAACCCCTGGGGTTCCTCGACGCCCGGATCCGGGTCGGCAACTCCCTGATCGGCACCACCCCCGCGC
>JBAVLA010000030.1:0-3348 GCA_049688595.1 Candidatus Nanopelagicales bacterium
CGGGGACCCGCCGCGCGCACCAGGCCCACCGGGCGCACGCTTGGTCCCAGCACGTGAACCGGTCGAGCCTGCCGCACCCGGTCGCGACCCGCCAGGTTTCGTCGGGCCCTTCCCACCCGGGCTCGCCGGCCGGCCGCTCGAACCACCGGAGCGCTCCGCGCGAGCTGCGCCTGAGCCTGACCGCCCCGCCCCCGAACCTGATCGCCCAGCGGCGGACCCGCCTCGCTCAGGCCCACGCCCACCCGTCCCGCCCGCCCGTGCCTCCCGGGCCCCAGTGGCTGGGCGACCAGAGTCCCTGCCTCCCGAGCGCCCGCCCCGCTCGGAACCTCGAGGGCCTCCGCCACGACCGGCACCCCCAGCGTCTCCGCCACGACCGGGGCCAGCCGAGCGCCCATTTCGACCGGGACCCCCCGAGCTTGCGGCAAGACCGCCGCCCCCAGGACCCCCGCTACCGCCGGATCCCCCGGAACGCCCGCCACGGCCGGAGCCAGCCGAACCCCCACTTCTACCGTTTCCGCCCGCGCGCCGGCCTCCCCGGCCGGCACCCCCAGCACTTCCCCCGCGACCAGCGCCAGCGGAGCCCTTCTCTACCATTCGCGTCCCTCTCATCCGCGGACCAGCCTACCGGCGTGGCACGTTCGCGCCCGGCTCGTTCACGTACCGGCAGGTGCCAGCTCCGTAGGCAGACCGGCTCCCCGTGGGCAGCAGCCCTGCCGCCACTCAAGGTCTGGGTACCCTTAACTGCCACGCCAACTGACCTGCCGTTAGGGTCCTCCGCGGATCCGGCAAATCCTTGCCGGCGGAGGAGGAGTGGGAACCGATGCCCTCATACGTTTCAGACACGATCAAGTACCTGATGGCGACCAGCCCTGCGCAGGCCGACTTCTACCAAGCGGCTGAGGAAGTGCTCATCTCGCTCAAGCCCCTGCTGGATCGGGATCCGAAGTACCGCAGGGCGAACATCATCCAGCGGATCGTCGAGCCGGAGCGCCAGATCTTCTTCCGCGTCGCCTGGGTTGACGACAACGGTGACGTGCAGGTCAACAAGGGCTACCGGGTCGAGTTCAACTCGGCGCTCGGCCCCTACAAGGGCGGCCTGCGGTTCCATCCCAGCGTCACTGCCGGCGTGATCAAGTTCCTCGGCTTCGAGCAGATCTTCAAGAACTCGCTGACCGGCCTTCCTATCGGCGGAGCCAAGGGAGGGGCGAACTTCGATCCCAAGGGCAAGTCCGACAACGAGGTCATGCGCTTCTGCCAGGCGTTCATGTCCGAGCTCTACCGCCACATCGGACCCACGACTGACGTGCCGGCCGGCGACATCGGCGTCGGCGGCCGCGAGATCGGCTACCTGTTCGGCCAGTACAAGCGCCTCACCGGACGCTATGAGGGCGTGCTCACCGGCAAGGGGCTGAACTGGGGCGGCTCGCTGGCCCGGACCGAGGCAACCGGCTACGGCAACGTGTACTTCGCGCAGAACATGCTCGAGGTCAGCGGCGACTCCCTGGAGGACAAGGTCTGCACGGTGTCCGGGTCGGGCAACGTCGCGATCTACACGATCGAGAAGCTGTACCAGGTCGGCGCGAAGCCCGTCACCTGCAGCGACTCGGACGGCATGATCTACGACGAGCGCGGCATCGACCTCGACCTGCTGAAGCAGATCAAGGAGGTCGAGCGGAGCCGACTCACCAGGTACGTAGAGGAGCACAAGGGCGCCGTGTACACGCCGGTCGAGCAGTACCCGGACGGCCGCAACGCCGTGTGGTCGATCCCGTGCGACGCGGCCTTCCCGAGCGCGACCCAGAACGAGGTGAACGGCTCCGACGCAGCCGAGCTGCTCTCCAACGGCTGCATCTGCGTCTCGGAGGGCGCAAACATGCCTTCCTCCGCCGAGGCCATGGAGAAGTTCCTGGCCGCCGGAATCGCCTACGGCCCGGCCAAGGCAGCCAACGCCGGTGGCGTGGCCACCAGCCAGCTCGAGATGAGCCAGAACGCGGCGATGAACCAGTGGACGTTCGAAGAGGTCGACACGCGCCTCAAGAGGATCATGGCCGACGTCCACAGCACGGCCCTCGAGGCATCCAACGAGTTCGGCGCGCCCGGCAACCTCGTGCTCGGCGCGAACATCGCCGGGTTCCGCAAGGTCGCTGACGCGATGATCGACCAGGGCGTCCTGTAGCAGTCCCTGCGGGACCTCTGCCAGAGACGACCTCACAGCGCAGACCCCCGCGGCGGTCCGGCCACTTGACCGGGACGACGCGGGGGTCTTCTGCGTTCCTGAGGTTCCCTCACCTGCTTGTTCTGTGCTGCGGCCCCGCCTCGGTCACGGTGGCGGCGCCAAAGGCCTTCACCGAGCCTTGGGGCTGACCACCCGACCGTGCACGTGATGGGCTTCACCGTGCCGTTCACCCTGAAGTGCGCGCCGTCAGCGGCCGAGCCGGCGATGGCCCACGCGGACATGCCCGGCTGGCACCGCTTCCCGGCTCTGTATCCCGGGTGTCCTGTCCCAGCGGGCCAGCACCCGACCATCCTTCGTAGCGCAGTCCAAGGTGCGCACCACGCTCGCGCCAAGCTTGATGGCACCGCATCCTTGGACAGATGCCCTGGCAACCCTGTCGGACCGTACGCCACCGCGCCGCTTCTTGAGCGACTCCCAGCCGGCAGGCCGTTGCGGTCCACCACCGATTGGCTGCGATCTCCCGCACGCCAGCTTGTCGCCTCCAATGGGCACGGGACCAAGCTCCACGCCCTTCTGCCAGCTTGATGGAACCACCTGGATTGCCCGTCAGTGGCACTACCAGGCGCGTCGCGGGCGTTGGGCTCATCATCAGCCCCGTCGGCGCCGGCAGCACAAACCGGCCGCGCGACGGGGACACATCAGGTGGTCCCACCTTTGCAGCGGCGTCGACTTGCCCACGTGCTAACCAACTGACCGGACCAGTTCGGCTCCGTACACGCAGCCACGAGTTCCGCTGGGCGTCAAGATCAGCCAGTTCCTCCGGGACCATCGTGTGCCGACATCTCGCGTGAATAGTCACTACGCCGATCTCCTTCCTTCCTCGAGACGTGGCCCGATCGAAAAGGGGTTCGACAAGCGGTCCCGCGCAGCCCAGTGCGCGCGGTCGAGCGAGCTCAGCACCCACTGGCCCCTGCCAACATCCAAAGCCGGAAAACCAAGAAGGGCCACTCTGATGAGTGACCCTTCTTGAAAAATTGTCCGGCGGCGTCCTACTCTCCCACAAGGTCGCCCTTGCAGTACCATCGGCGCTGAGAAGCTTAGCTTCCGGGTTCGGAATGAGACCGGGCGTTTCCCTCTCGCCATGACCGCCGTAACTCTATTGAGATATGATC
>JBAVLA010000031.1:0-2836 GCA_049688595.1 Candidatus Nanopelagicales bacterium
CAATGTGGTCGCCACGGCTGTCACGGTGCTCGCGGCCCTGGGCGCGGCCGTGATCCTTCTCGCCTCGTCGGGGACCGATGACTGAACCCACCGTCCGCGAGTCACGGGTTCCCGGGACTGGCTGACAGAAACCCTCGATTCCGGCATGCCATTCGCCGGCACCGATCTCTAGCTCAGCCGACCGACGCACGCTCCCGCTGCGCTTCGGGACGGCCTCTGCGTGGTGCAGCCTCCGCGGCGCATCGTCCCGGTCGCGGCAGTGCCCCTTTCTAGCCGCCTGTGGACGCACGGCCACTACGGCGGGAATGGAACGGTTACTTGCAGCGGTGGATGCAGCATTCAGTGACAGGTGGCTCGTCAGGCGTTGGCGCGGGCGGTATCAGGCGATCTGGGTGGTGACTTCGTCGAACTCTGCCACGATGTGGATCTGGCCTCCGAGGGCTTCGATGTAGGTGCGCAGGGTGGTCAGCTCGGAGCGGTCGATGTCGCCGCGTTCGATCGCCGAGACTCGGCGTTGGGAGATCCCCATGGTCGTGGCGACCTGTTGTTGGGTCAGGCCGCGGGCCTTGCGCAGTTCGACGAGGCGGTAGCCGGCGATCTGGTTCTCGAGGGCTTCGCGGGCTGCTGCACGGCGTTGCGGGGTGGTGTCGCGCTGTTCGCGCACGTTGGACCAGGTCGTGTGTCCGGTCATGGTGTGCCGCCTTTCAAGTGCTTGAGCCATTCATCGAATCGTTGGTCGGCCAGGGCGATGGCTGGTGGGTACCAGGTGCGCCATTGGCCGCGTTTATCGCCGGCGACCAGCAGGATCGCGTTCCTGGTCGGGTCGAAAGCGAACAGGATCCGGCAGGTGCCGACCCGCAACTCCTTCATGTTCTGGTGTCGACTGCCGGTGATCGAGTCGACCAACGGCCGGCCCAGCCCGGGTCCGCTCTGTGCGAGCATGTCGATCGCGGCTTCGACGCGGTCATAGGTGTCGTCGGGTAGGTCGAGGATCCAGGTGCTCACCTCGGGTTCGAGGATGACCTCCCAGCCCTGCACCACGGGGACAGCATAGAACGTGAGAGTTCTACGTGGCAACCTGCCTGCCCGGGGGTGACCTTGATGAAGGCCCGCCCACGTCCGGTCGGACCGTGGGGGAGTGCAGACCGTCCCCGTCAGAACGAGGACGACCCGCGGCACACTGCCGCGAGCTGGGCGCCCTTGCCATGTCCAGCACCGTCGGTCAGCCCCTCAAGGCGCGGGCTCAGTTGATGATCCCAATGCGACTTGGACTGGTCGCGCAGCAGCTCGTTCCATCCCGTCACACCGACGTCCTGACAGTCGGGCGGCGGGCAGCCACCCGGCCAGCGGCGATACCAGGCGCGCGCGATGCGCGCCCCCGCTACGGCTTCGCCCACCCTCCGCTCTCGGCGATGCCGGTGGAGTACCTCACCCCTGCGATCGAGGACCGCGCGGTCGAGGACCAGCTGCTGTCGCGGGTCAGGGCCCGCACCGCGTGCCTCCGGGAGTTTCCGGCGTAGGCTGACGAGACGTGGATGCGGTCATCGACATCGCCGGGCTGACCAAGACCTTCGGTAGCACGCGGGCCCTCGACGAGCTCGACCTACAGGTCGCCAAGGGCGAGATTCACGGCTACCTGGGCCCCAACGGCGCCGGCAAGTCGACCACCATCCGGGTGCTGCTCGGGATGCTGCGCGCCGACGCAGGATCGGTGCGCCTGTTCGGTGGCAATCCCTGGCATGACGCGGCCGCGCTGCACCAGCGGCTGGCCTACGTCCCCGGCGACGTGAACCTCTGGCCCAACCTCACCGGCGGCCAGATGATCGACCTGCTGGCCCGGCTGCGGGGTGGCATCGATGAGCGCCGCCGCGCCCAGCTGCTCGACGAGTTCGAGCTCGACCCGACGAAGAAGGGCCGGGCCTACTCCAAGGGCAACCGCCAGAAGGTGGCCCTGGTCGCCGCACTCGCGTCGGACGTCGAGCTGTTGGTCCTCGACGAGCCGACCGCCGGGCTCGACCCGGTGATGGAGTCGGTGTTCACCGCGTGGGTGGATCGGTTCCGCGACGAGGGAGGCACGGTGCTGCTCTCCAGCCACATCCTCGCCGAGGTCGAGCGCCTCTGCGATCGGGTCAGCATCCTGCGCCAGGGTCGGGTGGTCGAGTCCGGCACGCTCGCGCAGCTGCGCCACCTCACCCGCACCTCGGTGCATGCCGAGCTGGCCCGCCCGCCCGAGGGGCTGGCCGGTTGGCCCGGCATGCACGACCTGCTGGTCGCCGACCACCGCGTCGAGTTCGAGGTCGACTCCGACCACCTCGGCGACGTGCTCGCGCACCTGGGCAAGTTCGGCATCCGCGCCCTCACCAGCCAGCCGCCGACGCTGGAGGAGCTGTTCCTGCGCCACTACGGCGACCAGCTCAGCGAGCTGGAGGACCTCAAGCCGTGACCGGGCAGTGGATCCTCCTGCGACACTACCTGCGGCGGGACCGCTGGGTGGCCCTCTGGTACGCCATCGGCGCGGCCGTGCTGTACGCATCACAGGCGGTGTCGATCGATGGCCTCTACACGACGCAGGAGGCCTTCGACGAGGCCGCGGCGGCGATGGCCGCCAACACCGCCTTCATCGCGATGGCAGGCCCGGCCCGGGCACTGAACACCACCGGCGGGCAGGTCGCATGGCAGACGACCGCGTTCGGCGCGATCACCGCCGGGCTGGTGAGCATGTTCGTGATCGGCCGCCACACCCGCGCCGCGGAGGAGACCGGCCGCGAGGAGCTGGTGCGCGGGGCACCGGTGGACCGGCGCGCCGGCATGACCGCCGCCCTGCTCACCGCCGTGA
>JBAVLA010000032.1:0-2848 GCA_049688595.1 Candidatus Nanopelagicales bacterium
CAGCACCGGCTGGCTCACCCGACCCGCCGAAACGCCACCTCTGGTCACCCAGAGATTATCTCAGCCCAGGAACGACCAAACACCCCCCGACACGCACGGCACCGGCACCCATGTCAGGACATCTGGAGTCGCAGAGCACGGGTAAGCGCCCGCTCTTAGAGGCGTGGGCCACCGGCGAGGGCATGGTCGCGCTCTGGGCGATGCTGATGGCCGTCGCCGCCACGGGGACGGTGGCAGCCTGGCGCAGCCTCGACCGGCCGCTGCCGCCCGACGCGCTGTTCCCGCCGGTGGGCCGACCGGCCGCGATCGCCTCGCCGGGGTGGCTGGCCGACCCGGACGACCCGAACTCGTGGCGGTACTGGGACGGGCGCATGTGGACCGGTTGGACCGCGCCCATCCGCCCGAGCGGCGGCGCCGGCGCTCCCGACGGAGAGCCTGCGCGCTCAGCGGTGCCGGTCGGCGGGGCCAGCACTGCCGACGGACCCCAAGGGTCCTATGAGCCGCAGACCGGCGGCTTCCCCGACCGCCTGGACTGACGCCTCGGTGGCGGACAGGGAGCCGGATTCGACTGGGTCGGCGAGGAAGCGCGGTGGCGCGCACGGTGCAACTGTGCCGGGCAGGTGGTCGAACCAGTTTCGGTCCGCCCTCGCTAGCGCCGCATCCTCACGCGGGGTATCAAGAACGGCGTTCGTCGCTTGTAGGCCTGGTACTCCGGCCCGAACCGGGCCGCCATCTCCCGCTCCTCGCACAGCCTGATGTAGGTCAGCAGCGCGGCTGCGAAGATCAGCACGAGGATCACGGCGCCGATAGACCGGAACAGCAGCGCGACGCCGAGGTACATGCCGACTGCGCCAAGGGCCATGGGGTTGCGGCTGTAGGTGTAGGGAGGCTGCACGATCAGTGCCTGCGTGGCCATGAGGGGCACGGGCGTTCCGCGCCCGGCGGTGAACTGGCTGTGGTTGGCCCACAGCCCGAGCAGCAAGCTGGGCAGGATGAGCAGGAATCCGACGAACAGGTTGCTCGGCGGGGAAAGCACAGGGGAACACTGCATCCGCTGGTCGAGCTCTGCCCCCAGTCGCACGAACAGACATGGCAGGACGAACAAGAAGATAGGCGCCAGGAGCAGCAGCGCTACGAATCGCGTGCGCAGGCTGTACTCATGTGTGCTCTGCTCCAGCAGCCTGTCCGTGAGAGTCCGACGTCTCGCCACGGAGGTCGAGCCTGCACCACGCACCGCAGTTGAGGGGCCAGACACTCCCACGCGCGCGCACCGTGCGCAGCAGTCGCTCGGGCTGGTCGTGCCCCGCGCGAGTGGCCAGCCTGCCTGGTCACCAAGTCCGACGGCCGGCTGCCCGAGTGTGATGCGACTGAGGGACTTTGGCCTCTGCTGAGTCGACATGCCTCGGGGGCAGTGTGGAGAGTGGTGGACGTTCCTCGTCCTGTGCTGCGGGAGGTGTGCCGTGGTGGTCCCCATGAGTGCTCCGATGGAGGACCCCGGACCTGCGGCGGTGCTGTGCCGGGGGTTGACGAAGGACTACGGCCAGGGCCATGGCGTGTTCGACCTGGACCTGGCGATCGCTCGGGAGGAGGTCTTCGGCTTCGTCGGGCCCAACGGGGCGGGTAAGACGACCACGATCCGGCTGTTGATGGACCTGATCCGCCCGGACCGCGGAACGGCCACACTGCTTGGCCTGGACTCCCGCCGGGACGGCCGAGAGCTCAAGCGCCGGATCGGCTACCTGCCCGGGGAGCTGCCGCAGTACCCCGGGGTCAGCGCCGGATACGTGATCGGCCTGCTCGCCGGGCTGCGCGGCGGCGTCGACCCCCACAGGATCGCTGCACTGGCCGAGCGGCTGGACCTCGACCTGGGTCAGCGCTACCAGTCCCTTTCGCACGGCAACAAGCAGAAGGTGCTCCTGGTCCAGGCGTTCATGCACGACCCGGAGGTGCTCATCCTCGACGAGCCGACGCTGGGCCTGGACCCGCTGATGCAGCGGGAGTTCCGCGCGCTGGTCGCCCAGGCTCGTGCCCGTGGGGCCACGGTGCTGCTGTCCTCGCATGTCCTGGCCGAGGTCGAGCTGATCTGCGACCGGATCGGGCTGATCCGTGCGGGACACCTGCTCCGGGTCGGATCCATGGAGCAGCTGCGGACCGTGCGCGCGCACCGGGTGGAGGCGCTGGTGCGGCAGCCCGGGGATCCCGTCGAGCTCGCCGGCCTGCCGGGAGTGTCCGACGTCGTGGTCGAGGGTCGCCTGGCCAGCTGCACCGTGCACGGCGACGTGGGCCCGCTCGTGGAGCTGCTGTCCGCGTGGGACGTCTTCGAGCTGGACAGCCGGGAGCTCTCTCTCGAGGAGGTGTTCCTCAGTGAATTCGCTTCTCAGCCCCGCGCCTAGCGCCGGCCTGGGGCCCCAGCTGGAGGTGACCCTGCCGCGGGTGCGCAGCCGGGCACCCCTGATCCGCGACACCATGCGGGCGCACCGGGTCGGAGCCGTGACGTGGATCGTGGCCGGCGGCCTGACCATGCTCGGCATGGGTGCCGCGGTGGCCACGGAGATGGCCGACTTCCCCGGCGGCCCACAGGCCCTGGCTTCCAGCGTCGCCGCCGGTGCCGACGCGATGCGGCTTCTGCGGTGGCCCGCCGAGCGGCTGGACACGCTCGGCGGCTACGTGACCTACCACAACGTGATCCTGTTCAACCTGTTCCTCGCCATCTACGGCCTCGTGCAGGGGGCCCGGGACATCCGCGGCGCCGAGGAGCGCGGCGCGCTTGAGGAGGTGCTGGCCACCGGGCACTCGCGGCCCGCGGTCGTCCGAGACCGGGCGATCGGGTTCGCCGTCGTGGCGGCTC
>JBAVLA010000033.1:0-4250 GCA_049688595.1 Candidatus Nanopelagicales bacterium
CAGCACCGGCTGGCTCACCCGACCCGCCGAAACGCCACCTCTGGTCACCCAGAGATTATCTCAGCCCAGGAACGACCAAACACCCCCCGACACGCACGGCACCGGCACCCATGTCAGGACATCTGGAATCGGAAACCGGCGCGGCCGAACCGGTGGGCGCTATCGTCCGACTCAGGCTCCGCTTGGGGGTCCTCCTACCTGATCGGCACCGACTGCGAGGCGACGTCGTGAGCAACCTGTTCGTCATCCACGGGGACCTGGCCCGGATCCACGCCCATGGGTATGTGATCCCGACCTCCGGGAGCCTGCGCCCCGGATCGCGCTGGCTCCCGGTGCTCCTGGATCCGACGCAGGAACCGCGTTGGGAGACTGCGCTCCGGGCACCTGCCGCGCGCGTGCGGCCGGGGTTCGACGGCGCCGGGGAGCGGCTCCTGCTCGCCACCGACATCGCATCCGGGTCCGAGGACATCGCCCATCTCACCGGCGGGCTCGAGGCGGCCCTCGCTGAGGCGGCCGCGCAGTTCGAGCGGTTCACCTGGACCGATCCCCGGGACCATCAGGACACGCTGCGACGTGACCGCCCGCTGCTGGCGATGCCGCTGGTCGGATCGGGCCGGGGCGGCTTCCGCCACGCGCAGGGCAGGGTTGTCCGAGAGGTCCTGCGGACCCTCGACCGCCGGCTCCCGGAACTCCCCTTCGACGTCGTGCTGGTCTGCTGGACGCGCGCCCAGTACGCGGCCGTGCAGAGCACCCGCAGGAGTGCCGGGTTGGCCCAACCGGAGCTGTCCGGGGCACTGGCAGCCGCCATCCCCGAACTGGCGAAACGGGCGGCCCGGGGCTCGCTGGGCGTCCTCTTCGGGGCTGGCGTGAGCATGCCCCTGGGCCTGCCCAGCTGGACCGAACTGCTGGCGATCCTGGCGGAGGGTCACGACCTGGGTGCCCTTCAGGATCTCGATCCGGTTGATGCAGCATCCCTGATCGTCTCCAGGCTCGAGCCCGAGGTGTTCGCCCAGCGCCTCGGGGAGCACGTGACCATCGCGCGACACTCGCTGGCTCATGGCCTGCTCGCCTCGCTCCGGCCCGCCGTCGGAGTGACCACCAACTACGACCGGGGGTATGAGCTGGCGCTGGCCCACGTGGTCGGCGGGTCCACACCCCCGATGCTGCCGTGGACCTGGCCGGATCGGCCCGGTGTGCCTCGGGTCCTCAAGCTGCACGGCGACGTGGAACTGGGTTCCGTCGTCCTGTCGCGGGAGCACTTCGTGGAGATGCACGCCCTGCGACGCCCGCTGACCGCCCTGCTCGAGGAGCAGATGCTGGCCAACCATGTGCTTGCCGTCGGGACCAGCATGAGCGACGCGACGCTGGTGAACGCCATCGCCGAGTCGGCTGCCCTGCTCGCGTCAGTCCGTCCGCGGGGCACCGAGCGGAAGGTGCTGGGCACTGTCCTGATGACCATGGCCCACAAGGCTCGCGCGAGCCTCCTGAGCGGCTCGCTGGATGTGCTGGCCGCCAACCAGCCACCGGCCGAGGGTGCCGAGCCGTTGGGCGTGCTGGCCGCGGCACGGGTCACGGACATGTTCCTGGACGCACTGGCGATGAACGCCGCCCTGGAGCTGTCCTACCTGGCCGACCCCGCTTTCGACGATCTGGTTGTGGACCCGCGGCTGGGCGAGGTCGCCGTCCTCGCCAGGAGCCTGCGTGCCGCCGTGGACGGCGCCGGAGTCCAGGGGGACCTGAGCTGGCAGCCGCTGCTGGAGGCGCTGGACGGCGTGGGAGCCACTGCTCGGCCGCGGCCTCCGGAGTTCGGGCGTCGGCGGTCGATTCCGACCATCAGATCGTCTGATGCGCGCTAGGCGGACGCGCCGTCCTCGGCGAGCCCATGCTGGGCCCACAGCCGGCGGGCCAGGACTCGGGCCTCCTCATTGAACCGCGGTTCGTCGAGTCGTACCTCAGGTCCCGCGATCACCAGCATGAGGGCCGCGCGCCACTCGACGGGCGGCAGCAGCCGAGCCTCGAAGCGGATCGACCCGCCGTCCGGCGCTGCCGGCCCCAACTCACGCACCTCCTCCGCCCAAGCCCGGACTGCCCACAGGCGCTCAGCCGGGGCGACACCGGTGACTGTCACCGCCGCAGTGCTGGCCGCCACCCGGGCGTCGACGTCGGCCGGGCGCTGGAAACGCTCCGCCAGCGTCTCGAGGTGCCGGATCCGGTTGACCAGGTAGGTGCGTATCTGGCCGTCCTCCTGCACCGGCCCGGCATGGACCTCCGCCCCTCGGCCCGTACGGACGAGTTCGTAGGGCTCGATGACGCGCTCGAACACGCCCGGATTCCAGGCGCGCGAGTACCGGATGCGTACCCGTCGGCAGTCCCCGATCGCCCGGGCGACCTCCGCGATCGTGTCGGCCTGGAACCGGCTGGACGGACGCACCCCGGGCAGGAACCGGTCGAGCAGCTTGTGGATGGCTGAGGCCAACGCCTCGTTGTCCGGCTCCTTCATCGCCAGATCCGCAGCCGCCTCGTACAGCGGGGCCAGCACCGAGGCGTCGAACCGCTCGGTGCCCAGCAGCTCCAGATTGGCCCGGCCCTCGACGTGGACCTCGTCCTCGGGGCTCAACGTGGGGGGCACCGACTCGCCGACGGTGAGGATGTACACGTACACGTCTGTGAGGAACCGCTCATGGGCCCGCACCGAGATCTCCTCGGAGTAGGCGTCCACCTGCCGGCGGATCTCGTCCATCGGGATCCCGAGCGCCAGGGACACCTCCTGCACGGTCAGGGGCCGCGCCTGCTCCTCGACGAGTGCGATGATCTCGCTGATCACCTGGCGGTACGCGCTCATGCCGATGCACCGAGGATCTGCTGGAGCCGGGTCCGTGCCGCCGCCCGGGCCTCGGGCGGGCCGACCAGGGACGCCCGCTCACCCAGCTCGAACAGGCGGTTGAGGAACGCGTCCATGTAGGTCACGACGACCTCGAAGCGGACCATCCCGAAACCCCCGGGCACCTGCTCAGAACCGTTCGCGCCCAGCAGGGTGATGATGTCGCCTGCGGACTCCGGCCGACACTCCACGACGACGTGAACGGGTGGGTGCTCGCGGCGCCGCATCGGGTCGAGGGTGAGCGCGGGCAGCGACTCGGGGACCGGCTCCGCGGTCCCCGGTCGGTCGATGTCCAGGTCGACTGCCCGGTCGAGGTAGTAGTTCTTGACCGTGCCGGAGTCCTCCTCCCGGCCGCGCAGCAGCCACCCGGCCGGCCGGCGCGCAAGGTCGTAGGGGTGCACGCGACGCTGGCTTCCGGAGTAGACGAATGTGACCAGGCAGCGCGTCGCGATGGCCGCGTGGGCCAGGCGCAGGTCAGGGTCGTCCGGCACGGGCGTCCCGTCGACCTGGTCCGGATCCAGGTCGTCATAGACCTGGCCGATCCCGGCGGACCGTGCAGCCCTCAGCAGCTCGCGGCGCTCGTCGGGCGTGAACTCGGCCTGCATCCGGTGGTCGATCACCTTGAGCGTGTAGCGATCCTCCAGGCCGCGCTTGATCGAGCGGATCTGCCACCCCGAGGCCCGTAGGTTCGCCACGTCGCGGAAGAAGACCCGCTGCGCATTGTCGTCGTCGGCGCGCAGGCCCATGGCCTCCATCAGTGTCTTGCGAGTCACGCCGTACTCCCCGACTGCGGCCAGCGTCGACAGCAGTCCGCGCATCCGGCGGTGCTGCGCGTCGGCGGGCCTTCCTCGTGGACGCATATGTGCCATCCTCTCGATGGGCGCGGCAGTGCGGCGCGGTGTTGATGGGACGTGCGCGTGATACCTGCGCGACCATTCGCCGAGACGGCCAGCCACACGGCCGCATCGAAGGCGGCAGTCTATTGGCGACCAGCGGATCATCAGAATCGACTGCACACACCTGGCTCACGGCTTCAGAACCTCAGGTCGCGCTCCACCGTTCGTGCGACGTCAGAGCTGATGGGCCGCAGCACCTCGCTGCGGCCGCGGGCCAGCCGACGCGGGACGGTGGGGTCGGCGATCCAGCCCCGGCGGGCCCGGCGGAACCACCCCACACGCAGGTCCCCCGGCCCCAACGGAGCCAGGGCGAGCAGCTCCAGTACGTCGCTCAGCCCGAAGCCGCAGACGATGGCGAAGAACGCCGGCTCGACCTCGGCGGTCCAGGGCCAGCTCAGCATCACCTGCTCCCTGCGCTGCATCGCGAACGCCGCGTAGTCCAGCGCCAGGTCCGTCGGGTCGGCGACGACGTC
>JBAVLA010000034.1:0-3655 GCA_049688595.1 Candidatus Nanopelagicales bacterium
GCCGGAGGGCCTGGGGGGCGCGCCACACCCCTTGACAAGTTACTGGCCAGTAGTAGTCTGTTGACACTTGCTCAACAGGCGCCAGCGGGCCATGGCGGTCGATCGTGGAACCGGCACACCCGAGGCGGCATCGATCCGAACCAAGGACCCCGACGCGAGGAGACGAGGCAGGCGTGAATTCCGAGGCGTACATATACGAAGCGATCCGCACCCCGCGCGGCAAGGGGAAGAACGGATCCCTGCACGGCGTCAAGCCGGTCACGATGCTCACAGACCTCATCCACGAGGTGCTGGCCCGGCACGGCGGACTGGACCCGCAACTGGTCGAGGACATCGTGATCGGCTGCGTCACGCCGGTCGGCGACCAGGGCGCGAACATCGCCCGCACCGCGGCCATCGCGTCCGGGCTGCCCGACGCAGCCGGGGCCGGCGTCACGATCAACCGGTTCTGCGCCTCCGCCCTCGAGGCGGTCAACCTCACCGCCGCGAAGGTGCGCTCGGGATGGGAGCAGCTGGCGATCGCCGGCGGCGTAGAGATGATGAGCCGGGTGCCGATGGGCATGGACGGCGGCGCGTGGGGGATGGATCCGGAGACCGCCTACGACACCTACTTCGTCCCACAGGGCATCAGCGCCGACCTGATCGCGACCATCGAGGGCTTCACCCGAGACGACGTCGACACTTATGCCGCGCGCTCGCAGCAGAGGGCGGCCGCCGCGTGGAGCGGGGGGTACTTCGCCAAGTCCGTGGTCCCTGTGCGGGACCGCAACGGGATCGTGCTCCTGGACCACGACGAGCACATGCGCCCGGACTCCACCGTGGAGTCGCTGGGCAAGCTCCGGCCGTCCTTCGCCGCCATGGGTGAGATGGGCGGCTTCGACGCCGTGGCGCTGCAGAAGTACCACTGGGTCGAGGGGATCAACCACGTGCACACGCCCGGGAACTCCTCGGGCATCGTCGACGGGGCGGCCCTGGTGCTGATCGGCTCCGAGCAGGTCGGCAGGGAAGCCGGGATGACCCCCCGGGGTCGCGTCGTCGCCTCGGCGGTCACGGGCTCCGAGCCCACGATCATGCTGACCGGCCCCACGCCGGCGACGCAGAAGGTCCTGAGGACCGCGGGGCTGAACATCGGCGACATCGACGTGTTCGAGATCAACGAGGCCTTCGCCGCCGTCGTGCTCAAGTGGCTGCGCGACCTGGACGTGGATCCCGACAAGGTCAACGTGAACGGTGGCGCGATCGCGATGGGCCACCCGCTCGGCGCCACCGGCGCGATGATCTTCGGCACCTGCCTCGACGAGCTCGAGCGCACCGGCGGCAGGTACGGCCTGGTGACCCTGTGCATCGGCGGCGGCATGGGCGTGGCAACCATCATCGAGCGGCTGTAGGCCAGGACCGGACGAGGAATAGGACACCGCAGTGACTGACAACATGTTCGGCTGGGAGATCGACCAGGACGGCATCGTCACCCTGACGATGGACGACGCCGCGCAGCCGGTGAACACGATGAACAAGACCTTCCGCGATGCACTGCTGGCCACCGTCGACCGGCTGGAGGCGGAGCGGGACGGGATCCAGGGCGTGGTGATCACCTCGGCGAAGAAGACGTTCTTCGCTGGTGGCGACCTGCATGAGCTGACGCAGGCCAAGCCTGAGGACGCCGGGATGTGGACCGCCGAGCTCAACCGGATGAAGGGCGCGTTCCGCCGCCTCGAGACGCTGGGTCGCCCGGTCGTCGCGGCGATCAACGGGTCAGCACTTGGCGGGGGGCTGGAGATCGCGCTGGCCTGCCACCATCGGATCGCGCTTGACGTGAAGGGCAGCGAGATCGGGCTGCCGGAGGTGACCCTGGGCCTGCTTCCGGGCGGCGGCGGAGTCGTGCGCACCGTCCGGATGTTCGGGATCCAGAACGCCGTCATGGAACACCTGGTCCTGGGGCAGCGCCGCAAGCCGGTCGAGGCCCTCGAGGCCGGCGTGGTCGACGAGCTCGTGGGCAGTCCAGAGGAGCTCATCACCAGGGCCAAGGCCTGGGCGCTTGCCAATCCCGGAGCCAAGCAGCCGTGGGACAAGGAGGGCTACCGGATCCCGGGCGGCACGCCGATGACGCCCGCGCTCGCCCGCAACCTGCCGGCCTTCCCGGCCAACCTCCGCAAGCAGCTCAAGGGTGCGCCGATGCCGGCCCCGCACCACATCCTCGCCGCCGCGGTGGAGGGCGCGCAGGTCGACATCGGGACGGCGAGTGCGATCGAGACCCAGTACTTCGTGTCCCTGGCCACCGGCCAGACCAGCAAGAACCTCATCCAGGTCTTCTTCGACCACCAGCACATCAGCCGTGGCGGCGACCGACCGGCGGACGTCCCGAAGCACACGGCCCGGAAGGTGGCGGTGCTGGGCGCCGGCATGATGGGCGCCGGCATCGCGTACGTGTGCGCTCGCTCCGGCATGGAGGTCGTCCTGCGCGACACCTCCCTGGCTGCCGCCGAGAAGGGGAAGGCCTACTCGAAGGGCATCCTCGACAAGGCGGTGCGCCAGGGGCGGACGACGGCCGAGCAGCGCGACGCGATCCTCGCCCGGATCACCCCGACGGATGGGATTGAGGAGATCAAGGGTGCCGACCTGATGATCGAGGCGGTGTTCGAGGACCCGGCGCTGAAGAAGAAGGTGTACGGCGAGGTCGTGCCACTGCTGGCCGAGGATGCCCTGCTGGGCTCCAACACCTCGTCGCTTCCGATCACGGACCTGGCCACGGGCGTGGACCGTCCGCAGGACTTCATCGGCCTGCACTTCTTCTCGCCCGTCGACAAGATGCAGCTCCTGGAGATCGTGGTCGGAGACAGGACGTCGAACGAGGCCCTGGCCAAGGCGATCGACGTCGCCCTGCAGATCCGCAAGCTGCCGATCGTCGTCAACGACAGCCGGGGGTTCTTCACCAGCCGGGTCATCTCGACGGTGGTGGCCGAGGCAGCCGCCATGGTCGGCGAGGGAGTGCCGGCGCAGAGCGTCGAACAGGCAGCGCTGCAGGCTGGCTATCCGGTCGGCCCCCTGGCGCTGACCGACGAGGTGAGCCTCACGCTCGGTCGGAAGATCGCGGCGGCCGCGCGGGCGGCGGCCGCGACCGAGGGGACCTCGTTCGCGGAGCACCCCGGCTACGCAGTCATGGAGAAGATGGTCGTCGAGCACGGGCGCGGCGGGCGCGCCGCGGGCGCCGGCTTCTACGACTACGAGGGCGGTCAGCGCACGGGACTCTGGAGCGGCCTGAGGGAATCCTTCGGCGGCGACAACCTCGCCATCCCGTTCCCGGACCTGCAGGAGCGGATGCTGTTCATCGAGGTTCTCGAGAGCATCAAGTGCCTGGACGAGGGCGTCCTGCGCTCGGTGCCGGATGCCAACGTCGGCTCGATCTTCGGCATCGGCTTCCCAGCGTGGACCGGCGGTGTTCTCCAGTACGTGAACGGGTACCCGGGCGGGCCGGCGGGCTTCGTGGCAAGGGCCCGGGAACTGGCTGGGCAATACGGCGAGCGGTTCACTCCGCCGGCGTCGGTCGCGGCCCTGGCCGAGTCCGGCGGCGTCTACAGGTGAGTCGAACCGGCGGCTCCGGGGCCTCCCCTGCGGGGGCAGCCCCGGGGCCTCCGCGGATGACAGCGCGGGACCGTAG
>JBAVLA010000035.1:0-1712 GCA_049688595.1 Candidatus Nanopelagicales bacterium
CGCTGACCCGGGCTGCCCCAGCGCTGCGGGTGCCTGCGGATCTCACCCCGCGGTGGCGGGACCTGCCCGCCCTGGCCTGGGTCCTGGCCCGCGCCAACATGCCCGGCCCCCACTGGTGGGCCGAGCCTGCGGCCGTGGTGTCCGCCGTCGTGTTCGCCGCCCCGTACCTCGCCGCCCTCCACACGGTCGGCGGGCTGGCCGCGGTGGCCACCGGGCGGGCCCGTGCCCTGGTCATCCCCGACGCCCGACGTCCCCAGATCCACGCCGCCGGCCTCATCGGATTCGCCCTCAGCATGGCCACAATCGTCACGGCAGCCTGGGGCCTGACGTTCGTGGTCTACCCCATCCCGACCCTGATGGCGGCCACGGCGCTGCTGTTCTTGTCCTGGGCCGCCCCGTTCATCCCAACCGTGATCACCAGCCTCCGGCGCGCTCGAGTCCGGACCCGGAGCGAGGCGTCCACAGGCCCCGACCGGCAGGTGGACGGCGTTCCGGCCGTTCTCGTGGGCTACCTGGCCGCCTGGCCACAGCGCACCGGCGCCGGAACCCAGCTCGTCACCCGGATCTGCGCCCTTGCCGATCAGGCCCAGGTCGCGATGCGGCTGGACGCCCGCAGCCCCGAGGTCGGGCGGCTGTACCAGCGGTTCGGCTTCACCTACGACGCCCCCGGGTCACTCGGGATGACCCGACACCCGCGGCCCGCAGCGCGCTGAGCCGCACACATCCATCCGCGACCGGCCCCCTACCGCGGGACCGCGCGCACCGTCATCGGGTCAGCGAGCACCGTCTCGATCACCGACTGAGCCTGTTGCACGAACCCTGGGTTGCTCACGGGTGTCGGTCGGTGAGTACGTCGGCGTGCGGCGGCAGGATCTGGGTCGTGGGGTACAACTTCGTAGCCGAGGATCATGACCAGTTGTTCTTGATGCCGCCGTCGATCAGCGACTGGTTGCCCGAGGACCATCTGGCCTACTTCGTGCTGGACGCGGTCGAGGAGATGGACCTGACCACGTTCTTCGCCGACTACCGCGCGGATGGTTGGGGTGGCGCGGCACGTCATCCGAAGACGATGGTCGCGCTGCTGCTGTACGCGTACTGCACCGGGGTGGTCTCGTCCCGCAGGATCGAGCGTGCCTGCCATGTCGATGTTGCCTTCCGGGTGGTGTGCGGCAATGTGGCGCCTGACCACACCACGATCGCCCGGTTCCGGGCCCGTCACGAGACCGCGTTGAAGTCGCTGTTCACCGCCTCGCTGCGGTTGTGCGCGAGGGCGGGGATGGCCAGCGTTGGGCTGGTCGCGGTGGACGGCACGAAGATGGCCGCGCCGGCGTCGATGGCCCGCAACCGCACGAAGGACTCCATCGACAAGGCGGTCGATGAGATGTTCGCCGACGCGAAGGCTGCCGATGCGGCCGAGGATGCCGACCACGGCCCTGATCGTGGCGATGAGCCGCCGGCGGTGCTGCGGGGCCGGGCTGATCGCCAGCGCCGGTTCAAGCAGGCCAAGCAGCGGCTGGACGCCGAGCTCGAGGCCGAGAAGGCCGCCCATGCCGAGCATCTGGCGCGGCGTGCGGCCGAGGAGGCCAAGCGTGGTTCGAAGCTTCGCGGCCGCAAGCCGAAGGCACCCCAGGACAAGGCGGGGCACAAGCCGAAGAAGGTCAACACCACCGATCCGCAGTCGGGGGTGATGTCGACGGCGAAGGGGTTCGTGC
>JBAVLA010000036.1:0-13255 GCA_049688595.1 Candidatus Nanopelagicales bacterium
CGAAGTAGCCGGAGATGTACCCCTTGTCGAAGCGCATGCCCTCGGTGAGCTCGAGCTCCAGGCCGAAGGTGTTGGACTCCTCGACCGTGATCACGCCCTCCTTGCCGACCTTGTCCATCGCCTCGGCGATGACGCTGCCGATCTGGTCGTCGGCGGCCGAGATGGACGCGGTGGACGCGATCTCCTCAGTGGTCTCGACGTCCTTGGCCATCTCCAGCAGTTGGGCCGAGATCGCCTCGACGGCCTTCTCGATGCCGCGCTTCAGCGCCATCGGGTTGGCGCCGGCGGCCACGTTGCGCAGGCCCTCGCGCACCAGCGCCTGGGCCAGGACGGTCGCCGTCGTGGTGCCGTCGCCGGCCACGTCGTCGGTCTTCTTGGCGACCTCCTTGACGAGCTCGGCCCCGATCTTCTCGAAGGGGTCCTCCAGCTCGATCTCCTTGGCGATGGAGACGCCGTCGTTGGTGATCGTGGGGGCGCCCCACTTCTTCTCGAGGACGACGTTGCGCCCGCGCGGCCCGAGGGTCACCTTGACCGCGTCGGCCAGGGTGTTCATGCCACGCTCGAGGGCCCGGCGGGCTTCCTCGTCGAAAGCGATGATCTTCGCCATGTGTGTGTGGTTTCCTTCGCACGTAGTGCTTGGATGCCGGTGCACCTGCCCGCGACGGACGGCTCGGCCGGGATGGTTCACGTCACCGTCCCAGCGTCGCCTCAGCCGCACCGACCTGTCGGTGCCCCGGGGGATCGCGTCCAGACCCACTTCCGTGGACTTGTCACTCGACCCCTCCGAGTGCCAATCAGATTATTGGCACTCCCCCCGCCTGAGTGCAAGTGCCCCCCGGTCTTGCCGGGGTACGCGCCGGGTCATCGCCGGCCCCGGACCTGCTCCCGAGCGATGTGTCCGCCCGCCGGAAGTCGGGCCGAATGGCCCGGCCGATAGGACCGCCCAATCCACTTCAGGCTGCTCTAGGGTAGGGATGAGGGTGGACCGGCGACCACGGAAGGAGCGGGGCGATGACTGACTACGAGCGCTCAGGACAGCCATGGAAGGACGACCCGGCCGCCGAGTTGATCGACGCCTACCACCACCATGTCTCCGAGGAGCTTGGGACTGATGGCCCGACCGAGACTTTCGGTCACCCCGACGACGGACTCGTCGGCCACCTCGTCGGAGACGACGAGGGCGTGCGCCCCGACGACACCCCGGAGTCAATCGCCTTCGACTCCCATGACGTGGAGGACCTGGCCGCCGAGGAGCTGGCCATGCACTACGTCGATGCGGACGCGGAGTCCGGCGCCGACGACGACGACCTCCCGGGGTACCTGCGTGCCAAGCTGGCCGAGGAAGGCTGAGCGCCGCGCCGGTGGAAGTCGGGGGACAATGCTTGGATGACCGACGGCCCCCTCATCGTCCAGAGCGACAAGACCCTGCTTCTCGAGGTCAGCCACCCGGGCGCTGAGCAGGCCCGCCGAGAGATCGCAGCCTTCGCCGAGCTCGAGCGGGCCCCGGAGCACATCCACACCTACCGGATCACCCCGCTCGGGCTGTGGAACGCCCGTGCCGCCGGGCGCGACGCCGAGAGCGTGGTGGATGCACTCGTGCGGCACTCGAGGTTCCCGGTTCCGCACGCCCTGCTCGTCGACGTTGCCGAGACGATGGACCGCTTCGGCCGGCTTCGCCTGCTCAAGCACCCCTCCTACGGGCTCGTGCTGGAGGCCGCTGACCGGGCTGTGCTCACCGAGGTCCTGCGCAGCCGCAAGGTCGCCCCGATGGTCGGCGCGCGCATCGACGAGGACACCGTGGTCGTCCACCCCAGTGAGCGCGGGGCGCTCAAGCAGGTCCTGCTGCGGCTGGGCTGGCCCGCCGAGGACCTGGCCGGATACGTCGACGGCGAGGCCCATCCGATCGACCTGCGCGAGGAGGGCTGGGCGCTGCGGGACTACCAGCGGCACGCTGCCGAGGGGTTCTGGCACGGCGGGTCCGGCGTCGTGGTCCTGCCCTGCGGCGCCGGCAAGACGCTCGTCGGGGCGGCGGCGATGGCCCTGGCGAAGGCCACGACGCTGATCCTGGTGACCAGCACCGTGTCCGCCCGGCAGTGGCGCGACGAGCTCCTGCGGCGCACCTCGCTGACGGACGAGGAGATTGGGGAGTACTCCGGCGCACGCAAGCAGGTGCGGCCGGTCACCATTGCCACCTACCAGGTGATGACCACGAAGCGGAAGGGCACCTACGCGCATCTCGACCTGTTCGACGCCCGCGACTGGGGCCTGATCATCTACGACGAGGTACACCTGCTGCCGGCGCCGATCTTCCGGTTCACCGCTGACATCCAGGCCCGCCGCCGCCTCGGCCTGACGGCCACCCTGCTGCGCGAGGACGGCCGGGAGGGCGACGTGTTCTCCCTGATCGGGCCCAAGCGCTACGACGCGCCCTGGCGGGAGATCGAGGCGCAGGGGTGGATCGCCCCGGCCGACTGCGTCGAGGTCCGGGTCACCCTGCCTGAGGGCGAGCGCATGGCCTACGCCATGGCCGAGCCGGACGAGCGATACCGGCTGGCCGCGGCCACGCCCCAGAAGCGCGGGATCGTCTCGACGCTGGTCGCCAGGCATCCCGATGACCAGATCCTGGTGATCGGGCAGTACCTCGACCAGTTGCATGAGCTCGCCGAGATGCTCGGCGTCCCGGTGGTCACCGGGGAGACGTCGGTGCGGGATCGCCAGGCGCTCTTCGAGGCGTTCCGGTCGCGCAAGGTCCCGACGCTGGTCGTCTCGAAGGTTGCGAACTTCTCGGTGGACCTGCCGGAAGCGTCGGTTGCCATCCAGGTGTCCGGGTCGTTCGGCTCACGGCAGGAGGAGGCACAGCGGCTGGGACGGATCCTGCGGCCGAAGGCGGACGGCCGCGGCGCCCGGTTCTACGCCGTCGTCAGCCGGGACACCGTGGACGCCGACTTCGCCGCGCACCGTCAGCGCTTCCTCGCCGAGCAGGGGTACGCCTACCGGATTGTCGATGCTGACGACCTGCTCCGTGGCATGGCGGACTGAGGGGCGACCCCGACAGCCGTCCGCCCGGCGTGCGGCTGATCAGGCGCGGATGACTCCAGTTATGCGTGCCACCGCGAACGTGGTGATCCGTTCGGTGCGCAGGTCCATCGCCGTCAGGTAGCCGCCCGACAGGCTCAGCGGCTCGATCCGACGGTCTCCGGCGATCCCCGTGGGATCGGCGTACCCGATCAAGACGGGCGCGTCCGCTGCGATCGCCTCGTACAGGGTGGCGACAACCGCGGCTGGGGTCGTGATCGGCACCGGCTGGGCTGCCGATCCATGGCCCCTGACGTGGTCCGACCTGCGCCGGCCGGTGTCCGGGTCGCCGGCGCGCATCGCTCGCACGGCCGCGCCAGCCAGCGCCGGTGTGACCAGCGGCGTGCTCGTCTCGGCCTGTCCCCGACGGCCTTGCGCTCGGCGAGGCCCCGCGGCTGCCGGCCCGTGGCCGGGCTCCGGCTGGGGGGCGTGGCCGAGTTGGCGCAGCCGGTCGAGCACGTGCTGTGCAGGTTGCGTCGAAGCCAGGACGGTGTCGGTCAGGCGGAACAGCTCCAGCCCGGCCGCCAACGGGTCGACGAGGATCCCGGCCAGCACCGCGGGGTCGTCACAGCGCAGGAAGCTCGACGCCGATCCGACGCGCAGCAGGGCGTGCCGTCGGGCCACGTCCTCGATCAGGTAGGCCAGCGGTTGGGGCACCGACCCACGGCGACCCAGATCGCCGAGGATCTCCGCGGCTGTGCGGCCCGCGTCAAGGGCTCGCCGAACGCTCGCTGCGGAGAACCGGTAGACGCTGGCCGCGCCGACGGACTCCGGGTCCGCGGCGGACCGTAGGAGCGCTCCGAGGGCCGGAGTGGGGAGGCCCGGCACGATGGCGGTCAGGTCGGCCTGCATCACGAGTCGATCCACCTGGCCCGGCAGGCTGCGGGCGAGCGCGGCGGACACTTCGTCCGGGTCGTCGGCGAGCAACGCCAGCCCCACCTGGGTGAGCGTCCCCGAGACGAGCACCCCCAGCTGGCGCGCCTCGCCCAGCATCGCCTGGACCACTTCGCGGCGGTCCGGCTCGGCTCGGCGAGGCGAGCGCCAGCGCAGACCGGCCAGGATCTCGTCAAGGTCCCAGTCACCGGGTTCGCCGGCCAGCACCGCAAGTACCTCGCGCCGCATCGCGGGGAGTCGCGGGGCTGCCAGTTCAGCCGACAGGGGCCGCTGCCCCGCGCGGGCGCTCGCGCGCGGCATGTTCAGCCACGCGATCAGGAGAGCCGCGTGCTCGCGGTCGGGCGGCTCAGCCCGCCAGGTGTCGAACGCGGCTGTCGGCAGGACCGTGATCTCCTCGTGGGAGTCGGCCGCGATGATCCCGGCAGCCGATGCCACTTCGATGAGCAGCGCCCCGGCGGGCTCGGTCGTGCCCAGCGCCCGGGCCGTCCGGGTGAGGTCGCGCAGGGCGATCCCGCCCGTCCGCAGGCGGGTCGGCGGGTCTGCCGCCCAGAGCTCGCCGAGCTCTCCGACGCCATGGAGCACGTCCAGGATGGCGCCGACTGCACCGGGGTCCGCGTCCGGCACCGGCGGGCGCTCCGGCCTGGGGCGCGCCAGGTCCGCGACGTTGTGAGCCGGGTCGGTGGGCGGGGCGTCGCGCAGGATCGCGACCACCTCCGCCGGGATGGCGACCCGGTCGGTGCCGAGCGGCATGAGCAGGTGGTGGGCCAGCAGCCAGTCGATTGGGCTTCGAGCTGGGTCGGGCACGCGCCGCGGATCGGCGACCGTCCCGATCACCGCGCCGGTCAGCAGCCGGTCCAGCGCGGGGGTCACGCCCGCTGGGCAGTCGTCGAGGAGCGCCCGCAACGACCCGGGATCACGGACGTACCCAGCCACGACCGGGTCGAGGGCTGCCACCCGGGGCCCGCGGTCGGCGGGGACCAGGATCTCCCGGGCGGCGCCGACCAGATGGAGCGAGCGATCGGTGCCCCACAGGAGCCCGTCGGACCTCAGCCGGGCGACTGAAGCCCGGACAGCGCGGCGCGCCTCGGCGAACGACAGCCCACCGGCCATCGCCTTCTCCAGCTCGCCCGTGCGAACGGGGTCGGGTCCAAGGGCAGCGGCCAGCGCCACGTGCAGCGTCACCTGGTCGTACCCGCTCAGGCACAGCCCGACGCTGGGGATGGAGCCAGCTCTGGATCCCAGCGCCGTGAGGTCCCCGGGGACGGGTTGCAGCAGGTCGGGCCGGGCCAGGACGAGGGCGGCCAACTGGTCGTCGGTGCGCGCGCGCAGGTCGTCGGCCAGGCTGCGCACCACCGCCATCGAGGTCAGTCCGGCAGGATGCGGGCGGCCATCTGGGCGCGGGCCCGCCGGCGGCCCTTCCGGGCCAGTCCGAGCAGGATCATGGCGAAGCCGACGCCGGTCAGCATCGACAGCGCCCAGAACACGCTGGGCAGCTCGACGTCGCTGACCAGCGGGAGCATGGCCACCAGGGTGATGAGGATGCCGAGCACGGCCACACCCACCCCAGCGCGGATCAGCCGCTCGGCGCGGGCGCCGGGCTCCAGCGCCGAGCGGGAGATGCCGACCTCAGGCATCCAGGTCCGTCGCAACGGCGCGCAGGACGGCCGCGACCTTCTGCGCCTTGGCATCGGGGGGGTAGCGACCCTTGCGCAGGTCGTTGCCGACGTCGTCGAGGAGCTTGATCAGGGTCTCCACGATGATCGACATCTCCTCGGCGGGCTTGCGCTTGGCCTTCACGACGGACGGAGCCGGCTCCAGGACCTTCACCGCCATGGCAGTCTTGCCCTTCTTGCCGTCCACGACGCCGAACTCGACCCGCGTGCCGCCCTTGAGGGCGGTTGTCCCGGCCGGCAGCGACTTGCTGTGCACGAAGACGTCGTCGCCCTCGTCGGAGGTTACGAAGCCGAAGCCCTTCTCCGCGTCGTACCACTTGACCTTGCCGGTGGGCACCGTGAACTCCTGAGGATCGTGTGACTGCAAGGGCAAAGCGTAACCCGCCCCACTCAGAGAGCCGAACCCGACGGGCCCGGCTGCGATCAGCTTGGGACCAGTTGGAAGAACCAGTAGCCGCGTGTCCCGGTTGGCTCAGCCGAGGCGATCACCTGCATCGTGTACCCGGTGCCGTCAGTGACGACCTGCTCCGGGAAGGTGAACCGGTAGTACGTCTCGTGCAGTCCGGAGACCAGGGTCTGCCCGGCGATCGTCAGCGCCCAGCCGCTGTCAGCCACCTTCGTGTCGACCGAGACCCCTACGGTGTCGCCGGGGGAGACCTCGAGGCGGGCGATCCCCTCCCCGGACGAGGCCTGCGCCAGGACGTCCTGGGCGCAATCGAGCGGGCCGAGCGCCTTGCCCTCGTCGCGCTGCCAGCACAGTGCCTCGACATGCTCGCTCTGGGTGCCCGACCACACCGTCGCCCCGGGGTTCGGCTTCTCGCACCCAGACAGGACAAGTGGGGCCAGCGCGATCGCGACGAGCGGCAGGGAACGGCGCGACAAGCTCATGGGAGTAGCGTATCCGCGTGTCGGTTGACCACCCCACCCGGCCGCATGCCGGCCCCCGAACCGGGAAGCACAGATGACCGAGACCATGACCGCACGCCCCCGCCGGGCTGCAACCGTCGACGCCGTGTGTCGCGACGCCGTGGACATGGCCCGAGAGGCGCTCCGTGAGGTCGTCCCTGCCGAGCACGTTGGCGAGTACCTGGGCCTGGTGGCCGAGGAGGATCGTGTCGTGACCCACAGGTTCGCCTCGGCAGCGCCGGGCTACCACGGGTGGGAATGGGCCGTGACGGTGGCCAGGGCCACGCGGGCTCGCGTCGCAACCGTCTCCGAGATCGTGCTCATCCCGGGGTCCGGCGCCCTGCTGTCCCCTCCGTGGGTGCCGTGGAGCGAGCGACTCGAGCCCGGCGACCTCGGGGTGGGCGACGTCCTGCCGACCCCTGCGGACGACCCCCGGCTGGCGCCGGGCTGGTCAGGCCTGGACGACCTGGCTGCGGCCGCCGACGAGCCCGGCCTGCGGCTCGGTGGCTGGGAGCTGGGTACCGGGCGACGTCGCGTCCTGTCAGCAGAGGGCCGGGACGAGGCCGCTGAGCGCTGGCAGGCCGGCGAGTTCGGACCCCACTCGGCGATGGCCCAGTCCGCACCCGGGCCGTGCAGCACCTGTGGCTTCCTGCTGCCGATCGGGGGACCTACTGGGGCTGCCTTCGGGGTGTGCGCCAACGGCATGTCGCCGGCGGACGGGCGGATCGTGTCGCTGGCCTTCGGGTGCGGCGGGCACTCGGAGGCCGCTGTCGAACGGCCCAGGGCCTGACTGACGTGGATCCCCGGGTCCGGCGCTTCCTGACGCTGGCGGCCCTGCTCGTCCTGCTGCTCATCACGGCGGTGGCGGCGTTGAGCTGACCGCAGGGGCGTCTCGCCTGGATCGCGCAGATCCCGGGTCGGGCAGCGCCGGCCGGCCGCGACTGCCGGGAACGTGCCCGCCTCGGTGGGGACGTGGGCCGTTAGGCTGTGGACATGTCCCCGCACCCCCAAGGCATCGAACCTGTGCCGGACGACGGGGTCCGGGCGATGACGATCGGAACCGTCCTGTGGGGGATCGCCGGAGTCGTCTGCGCGTTGTCCCTCGACCAGTTGGACGAACGCGGCGACCGGTGGTGGATCTGGACCTGCGCAACCGGATTCGTGCTGGGCCTGCTCGGCCTTGCGTTCGTCCGGAGGCGGGCCCGCGTCTATCGGGAGCACCGCGACCGCGAGCGGGCGCGTCGGGTGCCGGCCTGATGCTGGGCGGACGCGCCGACGTTCGGGGCCGGGTTGCCGCGGTGCTGCTTGTGGGCCTGGCTGCACTGAGCTCGTCGGGGGGCGTCAGCGGGTCACCAGCGACGGCCGCTGAACCCGCCGCAGTGACATCGGTCCCGCGGGGGGTCGCCACCGCCGAGGAGGTCGTGTGCCAGTTCGATCGGGAGACGCTCGGCGAGGTGAGCGGGATCACGTTGTCCCGCCTTCACGAGAACGTCCTGTGGGCCACGAACGACTCCGGGGGAGGCGCCTACCTCTATGCCCTGGACACGTCCACCTGTCGCATCCGCGCGACGCTGCGGCTGCTGGACACGCCAGCGCGCGACCACGAGGCCCTGGCTGCCGGACAGGACGCCCAGGGCCGTGACGTCATCTGGGTCGGGGACATCGGCGACAACCAGGGGGGCTGGCCCTACGCGCGCATCCACAAGGTCATCGAGCCCAGGCGCCTGGCCGACGCGGACGTGACGGTCACGACCTACCGCTTCACCTACCCAGGCGGTGCGGTCAACGCCGAGGCGATGATGGCCGCCCCCGACTCCGAGCAGCTCTGGGTGATCAGCAAGGAGTCCGCCGGGGGCGGGATCTACGCCCTGCCCTCGCCCATGAGCGACTCCCGCACGCCCATGACGGCCAAGCGGGTCGGTGACGCCCGGGCGCTGATCACCGACGCGGCGATGGCCCCCAACGGCAAGCGGTACGTCGTCCGGGACTACTTCAGCGGGGAGGTCTTCTCCGGTACGCCGCCGGGCGAGGCAGAGGCCCGCTTCCGGCTTCCCGTCCAGCCGCAGGGCGAGGCCGTCACGTGGACCGCCGACAGTCGCAGCCTGCTTGTCGCATCGGAGGGCTCGGCGGACCTGATCGAGGTTGACGTGCCGGCCTCCGCACTCGGGTCGGATGGCGGGCTGGCTGGGATCCTGCCCCGGGTTGCCGGCTTCGACATCTACCCGTACGTGCGCGCCGTGGCACTTGGGCTGGCCGTGCTCATCGCCCTGATCATGCTGTCGCGCAGGTCCCGGCGCCGCCGCCGAGGGCGGGACGCCGGGCGCCGGTAGGCCAGGTTGAGGCGGTCGGGCTCAGGCGAGATGCTCCACGACGAAGTCGACGCACCGCGTGAGCGCCTCGACGTCGGCGGGATCCACGGACGGGAACATCGCGATCCGCAACTGGTTGCGGCCCAGTTTGCGGTACGGCTCGGTGTCCACGATCCCGTTGGCACGCAGCGCCTTGGCCACGGCCGTCGCGTCGATGGAGTCCGCGAGGTCGATCGTGCCCACGACGTTGCTGCGCTTGGCCGGGTCGTTGACGTAGGGAGTGGCGTACTGGCTCGCCTCGGCCCAGCCGTAGAGGATCCCCGCGGACCTCGCGGTGCGAGCCGTGGTCCACGCCATGCCGCCCTGGGCGTTGAACCAGTCGATCTGCTCGACCATCATCAGCAGGGTCGCAACCGCCGGGGTGTTGTAGGTCTGGTCCAGCCGGGAGTTGTCCAGCGCGATCTTCAGGTCGAGGAACGCGGGCACCCAGCGCCCGGAGGCGGCCAGCGACTCGATCCGGGCCACCGCGGCCGGGCTGGCCAGGGCGATCCACAGCCCGCCGTCGGAGGCGAAGCACTTCTGCGGCGCGAAGTAGTACACGTCGAACTGGGCGGGATCGACCGCGAGCCCGCCGGCGCCAGAGGTGGCGTCGAAAGCCATCAGGGCACCCTCGTCGGCTCCGACGACCCGGGTCGGGGTGATCGCGACACCGGTGGAGGTCTCGTTGTGCGGGGCCGCGTAGAAGTCGATCCCCGCCTCAGCCCTGAACTGCGGCGCGTCGCCCGGATCGGACTTGATCACTGTGGGATCGCCGAGGTGGGGAGCGGCCTTGGCCGCCTTCGCGAACTTGGCACCGAACTCGCCGAACGTCAGGAACTGGGCGCGGTCGTTGATCAGGCCGAAGGTCGCGGCATCCCAGAACGCGGTCGAGCCGCCGTTGCCCAGGATCACCTCGTACCCGGCTGGAAGGGCGAACAGCTCGGTCAGCCCGGCGCGCAGCCGGCCGACGCGCGCCTTGACCGTCTTCTGCCGATGGGAGGTGCCCAGGATGGTGGTGGCCGCAGCGCGCAGCGCATCCACCTGCTCGACCCGGACCTTGGACGGGCCGCACCCGAAGCGCCCGTCAGCCGGCAGCAGGTCCGCAGGGATCTTGAGGGTCGTGGGATCGATGGTGGTGCTCACCGGGGTTCCTTCGGTTGGGGGTTGTTGGGTCGTTGGCAGAGGGGGCGTCGTCGTGGTTGCCTGGTCAGGGGATGGGGTTCCCCGCAGGCGTCCGGTACGGCCAGAGCATCTCATCGCTCCAGCCCGGCACCTCGTGGGGCCTGCGCGGCTCGGGGCCGATGTAGCGGGAGGACGGGCGGACCAGCCGGCCCGTGCGCTTCTGCTCCAGGATGTGGGCGCTCCACCCCGCCAGGCGCGCGCAGGCGAACATCGAGGTGAACATGTGCGCCGGGACCGCGGCGAAGTCGAGGACGATGGCCGCCCAGAACTCGACGTTGGTCTGAAGCACCCGGTCGGGCCGCCGTTCGCGCAGCTCGGCAAGGGCGGCCGCCTCCAGCGCCTCCGCCACCTCGAACCGCGGGGCGCCCAGGTCCCTGGCGGTCCGGCGCAGCACCTTTGCCCGCGGGTCCTCAGCCCGGTACACCCGGTGGCCGAACCCCATCAGCCGCTCGCCCCGGTCGAGCACGCTGCGCACGTAGGCGCGGGCGTCGCCGGTCCGTTCGATCTGCTCGATCATGCCCAGCACCCGGCTCGGCGCTCCGCCGTGCAGCGGGCCGGACATGGCGCCGATGGCCCCGGAGATCGAGGCGGCGACATCGGCGCCAGTGGAGGCGATCACTCGCGCGGTGAACGTCGAGGCGTTCATCCCGTGCTCCGCGGCGGACACGAAGTACGCGTCCACGGCCTGGACGTGCTTCGGGTCGGGCTCGCGCCGCCAGCGGATCATCATCCGCTCGACCACGGTGCGGGCCTGGTCGATCTCGCGCTGCGGCACCATCGGCTGGCCGATCCCGCGCGCGGCCTGCGCCACGAACGACATGGCCATGACCGAGACCCGGGCGAGCTCCTCGCGGGCCGTCGCGTCGGTGATGTCCAGGAGGGGCTGGAGGCCCCAAGCCGGCGCCAGCATGGCGATCGCCGACTGCACATCCACTCGGACGTCGCCGGAGTGGACCGGGATCGGGAAGGGCTCGGCTGGCGGGAGCCCGGGGTTGAACTCGTTGTCCACGAGCAGGCCCCACACCTGTCCGTACGTGACCCGGCCGACGAGGTCCTCGATGTTGACTCCGCGGTAGCGCAGGGCGGAGCCTTCCCTGTCCGGCTCGGCGATCTCGGTCTCGAATGCGATGACGCCCTCGAGGCCTGGCGAGAAGTCGTTCATCGATGAACTCCTGTGCGCTCGGCAGCCCGGACCTTGTGGCCCATTGTCCCCGATCACCTGAGTGCGCCGAGTCGGCCCTCCGGGTCAGGTCCGCCCATTATCGTCGAGAAGGCGGCGCTGCCGTGCCCCGTCGGCGACAACGAGCAGCCCGGTTCTCGCCGACGGCAGCGATGCCTGGCCGGGTTGGGCGGATACTGGGGGCATGGTCGACGTCCTTGCCGTGGAGCGCATCGAGTACCCGCGGGATCCCACGGAGGGCTTCGAGGTCGACACCGTGCCCGCGGCGCCCCTGGACCTCTTCCGGGCCTGGTTGGCCGACGCGGTGCGGGCGGGCCTGCCCGAGCCGAACGCCGCGACGCTGTGCACGGTCGATGGGCTGGGCTGGCCCTCGGCCCGCCTCATGCTGGTCAAGGTGGTGGATCGGCGCGGGTTCTGCTTCTTCACCAACTATGAGTCGCGGAAGGGCCAGGAGCTGGGGGCGAATCCGCCCTCCGCGCTGCTGTTCCCGTGGCATGGGATGCACCGGCAGGTCGAGGTGCGGGGCCGGGCGGAGCGGCTGCCCGCAGCTGAGTCCGACTCCTACTTCGCGTCAAGGCCGCGCGCGGCGCAGATCGGCGCCTGGGCCAGCCGGCAGAGCCAGGAGGTCACCAGGGCGGACCTCGAGGCGCGGGTGGCGCAGCTTTCGGAGCACTGGCCGGAGGGCGAGTCGATTCCCAGGCCCGAGAGCTGGGGCGGCTTCCTGGTGGTGCCCGATTCGATCGAGTTCTGGGTGGGGCGCTTCTCGCGCCTGCATGACCGGGTGGAGTACTGCCGGGTGGCGCCTGGGGGGATCGACGATGGGGATGCCTGGGAGCGCCGTCGGCTCTCCCCGTAGGCCTGCGGCGCCTCAGGTCCGCGGGCGCAATCTCACAGCCGCTTGAGCAGCTCGGTCTTCTTCGAGCTGAACTCCTCGTCGGTGAGGGCGCCCTTGGCGTGCAGCGCCGCCAGGCGCTCGATGAGGACCGGGATGTCCACGGGGCTCGCGCCGTGCCCGGGCGTCTCCGGCAGATCCTCGGCCGCGCCCGACGCAGGCAACGGAGCAACGGGTCCGGCAGCGGGCCCGGCGGCCTCGCGGACCGCGTCGGCGATGAACCGGGAGTCGGCCTGTTCCAGCAGCTGCTTCTGGTCCAGGATCGCACGACGGAACTCAGCGGGCTTGCGCATCGCCCAGTAGTTGAGGTTCGACTCGTCGGCGGCGGTCATGACGCTCAGGGTCCCGTAGTCCAGCCATCGGCCGAGGACGTCCTGCTCCATCGTGATGTCGTTGATCTTCTCCAGCCCCGCGCCGCCGACCTTCTTGCGCACGATGCCCTCGACCTTCATGACCTTCTGGTTGGTCACGAAGTAGTCCTGCGCCCACCACATGACGATCGACCGGCCGAGCAGTACGAGGCCGATGAGCAGGATCGCGAGCCCCACCCAGAGCAGCACGAAGTCCAGCCATGCAGTCGTCGTCAGCAGCTTCGCCAGCAGCGCGGCGAGGCCGCCCAGCACCAGCAGGCTGCCAGTGGCGCTGGCGAGCAGGGGAGCGATCCAGTGCTTCTTCGTCCGGTAGACGATCCGCTCATTGGCTGCCATCAGCGAATCGACGTAGTTCATGGCTCCCTGCTCCCTGATCTGCTCACCCGCGCGCGCCCACCCATTCCAGGCAACCCCTCAGACGTCCAGCCAAGCGCGCAGGAGGGCTTCGATCACTGCGTCGGGGTCGGTCTTGCGGGTCTTGGCCGCCGCTTGGAACTCCTTGCGAAGCGACTTCGGGACCTGCACGGTCAGTTCGACCTTCTTCTCCTTGGCCCGCTCGTCACGTCGTGTCCGCCCCCCGCGCCGCCCAGCGGCCCGCAGGCTGTCACTCGTCACGCCCTTGAGCGACCCGGACAACCGGCGAGAGCCGGCATCCCCGGCGCGGCCCTTGGTGTCGCCGACGCTCTCAGCGGCGTCGCGGGGGCCCGGCAGCGGAGCCAGGGCTGGGGCGGCGG
>JBAVLA010000037.1:0-1682 GCA_049688595.1 Candidatus Nanopelagicales bacterium
GTGTTCGGCCTGGAGGACGTGGGCGAGCTGCCGCTGGTGGGCAACGCGCTCGCGGACGCCGGCGCCTTCATCGAGCGCATCCGCAACGAGGTGATCCCGGGCATCACCGAGATCCTCGAGACCGCACCCGAGCTCGCGGCGAAGATTTTCGCCGACGTCGGCCAGGTACTGCAGGAAGCGCTCACGTCGCTCGGCTACCTCGGTTCGGCCGTCAAGCTGGAGTTCGACGGCGGCGGCATCGGCAAGGTCATCGACTTCTCGGCCCTCGACCTCGCGCTGCTCGAGAGCTTGCTGCCTGCGGCACGGGAGTTCTCTTTCGTCATCGACCTCGACATCGATCTCGAGCTGAAGCCCGACGATGTCAACCTCAACCTCGAGGTGTTCGCGCTTCAGATTACCGACCCCATCACGGTCGACCTCGAAGTGGACTTCACCTTCGGCATCGGCGTGAGCCTCGACGACGGCTTCTTCTTCCAGGTGGATCCGGACGACCCGGACCTCGGAATTGCACTGGGGGTTTCCCTGCCGGATTCGTTGAACGCCCAGCTGTTCCTGGTGCAGCTCACCGCCCTCAACCAGCGCCTGGGCGAGAAGAACCTCGACGCCAGCTTCACCGTGGATGTGACTGGAGCTGATGAGAACGGGCGCATCGGCTTCGCGGACCTCGGCGGCATCGGCTTCGACGTCGACTTCGGCGCGGCGGTGGCGCTCGACTTCGCGCTCGACCTCGGGGTCGCCAACACGCTCGACGAGTCGAGCGGCCGCAGCCAGATCGGCTTCCCGTCGGTCGAGGCGGACCTCGAGTTCGCCTGGGGCTTCGGCTCCAAGATCGACGCCGACCACCCGGAAAGCCCGCTGCTCGCGCTCTCGGACATCAACCTCGACATCGGCTCCTTCCTCAAGGACACGATCGGGCCGTTCCTCGAGGACCTCTACGACGTCCTGGCGCCGATCGACCCGCTGATCGACACGATCACGGACCCGATCCCGGTGTTGTCGGATCTGTTCGGGCCGACCTCGCTGCTCGACGTCGCCTCCACCTTCGGTCTCGTCGATCCCTCGCTGGTCACGGCGCTCGAAGTCCTGGACCAGCTCCTCGACTTCGCTGAGCAGATCGACGGCATCAGCGCCGGCAAGTTCGAGATCATCGAGGGCAGGATCTCCCTCGGCGGCGGCGGCGGGCTCGACCTGCGCGACATCAACCAGGTCGGCGGCCTGATCGATCCGTCCAAGGCTTTCGACGAGATACTTTCGGCGCTCGGCGGCCTCGGCATCGACCTGCCGGACGCGTTTGCCGACATCGGCGATTTCATCACCAGCGGCTTCAGCCCGGCCGAAATCGCCGGCGAGTTCGGCGGCGTCCCGGGGCTCAACGACCCCGAGGGCGGGTTCTCGTTCCCGTTCCTCGAGGACTACAGCCAGGTCCTCGGCCTGTTCTTCGGGCGCAACCTCGAGCTGGTGGCCTTCGACCTGCCGCCGCTGTCTTTCGGCTTCGACTTCTCCGTGTACGTGCCGATCTGGGGTCCGCTCGGCGCCCGCTTCGCCGGCGGCATCAACGCGACGATCGACCTCGCGTTCGGCTACGACACCGAGGGCGTGTTCCGTTTCGTGGCCAACGACGGCCGCAACGCGCTCGACCTCGCGCAGGGCTTCTTCATCTACGACGACAATCCGTTCGGCGG
>JBAVLA010000038.1:0-3086 GCA_049688595.1 Candidatus Nanopelagicales bacterium
ACCACGGGCGGCAGAGACTCGTCCACCGCGTAGGCCGCACTGGCCGGCGTGGCAACGTTGGCAGCGCTGGTCGCCGGTGCCCGTGCACACGCCGCAAGTCCCAGCGCCAGAACAATCGCAGACACCTTACAGATCACATTCATGGACCGGCTCCTCGACGTGTTCAATCCGGGCCCTGTGGGCCAACGGAGAACGACTCTAGAAGCCCTTTGTCGCGAAAGTATCGCGGGCAGCGCGCGACCTACCGCACCCGGCTACGTAAAGAACGTGTCTGACCGTTTGCGAGGCGCGAGACACGTCCAAGAATTGCCACGCCGTTAGTGCGCCGCGGTCGGGTCCTTCTTCCGGGACGACCAATGGATGTGCACAATTTTCCACTCTGCGGCGCGGCGCTGCAGCAACATGGTCTCGGTGCTGAGGACCGTCACTGGCTTGCCGTCTTTCTGCAGGTGCAACTCGCTTTCACTCGCCACCCAAGCGAAGTCACCGCTGACGTGAGCGCTGCGGCGCAGGAGTTGCTGGTGCGCGGTCTTCAGGAACGCCGCATCTCCTTTGGCGTGACCACCCAGGTATTCCACGGCCGATCGCTCGGCGCCGCCACTTTCCAGGATCAGCACCTTGGGATCGAGTTCCTTGCCGGCCTTGGCGAGATCGCCCGCTGACAACGCCGCCGAGAATCGATCCACCGTGGCAACCGCGTCCTTCGCGGCCGCGGAAACGTTGATGTCGGCGTCGCTGCTGGAGGTCGTCGGGTGGTCGTGCTGATGGGGAGCGGTCTGCGCGAACGCAGGGCCCGTGAACGCGGCGATCAGTGCAAAAGCGGGGAAGAGTCTGGGCGTCACTGAGGAATCCTCGGCACCTTTCGGCGAGCCAAAAAGCACAGCTTAGACACGATTGTTCTCTTTTCCGTCTCTCCGTCGCGCAACGCCCGGTCGTCCGTGCAACACGTACGGTGGCGTACAGACGCTGATTGGGAATGCGCCCATACCACCCTTCGTGCAGTCAGCCATGGGCCCTGCAGGACATCGCCACGGCGCCGGCAAATCAATCCGGGGATGCGCAATGCACTCATCTCCGCTAGGGAGGCTCAAAGCATGGACACCAGAATCAAGTCACGCATTTCCACCGCACTTCCCGTCATCGTTGCGATGTTGCTGCCCGTCGGTCGCGCGATGGCCGATGGGACACCGATGAATGGCGGAATGATGGATAACGGACACTGGTACGGCACTGGCGGTGTGTGGCTGCCCGTGTTGGCCATCGTCGTCGTGGGCGCGGCGCTGTTCGCGGTTCTCCGCCGCAAGCAGTAGCGTTTGCATCCAGCAAACGCAGATATCGAACGCATGATTCAATTCAAACCTGAAGGAAGCACCACCTTGAAGACCTCAATACTCGTAGCCGCCTTTGTTACCTGCGCCCTGGTGGCGCCGTTGGCCTCCGCGCAGGACCAAGCCGCACCCGCGAAGCCCGCGATGAGCATGCCGATGGATGCCCAAATGTCCCAGATGCACACGAACATGACGTTGATGCAGTCGCAGATGGACACGATCCACGCGACGACCAACCCGAAGGAACGCCAGAAGCTGATGCAGGCGCACATGCAGACGATGCAGGACAGCATGGCGATGATGCGCAGCATGAGCAAGCCGATGCCGATGCCGACGGATGGAAGCCCGGGCGGCGGCATGGCCATGGGCGCCGACAAGGGCAAGCCCGGTGACAAGGGCATGATGGGTGGCGACATGATGAAGCACCACCAGATGATGGAAGAGCGCATGGGCATGATGCAGACGATGATGGAGCAGATGCTGCAGCATCAGCAGGCGATGGAGTCGATGCCCGTCAAATAGCGACGCGGTCCGATACGGCGAACGCGGCGGCGACGGCTGATTCACAGCGTCACGCGATCATTGATGCCGCCTGAGAGTCGGTTACCCCGTCGGCCGAATCAGTTGAGATCGAGGCGGATCTTGAGCCAGGCGGGGTGGCTCGCAGTTTTCAGGGAGTTCGCGAGGCGAGGGTCCGCTCGAGACCGACGGGTGACGCAGACTGTCGGAGGATTTGTCCGAAGAACCGCCATCTGCGATTCAATATCGCAAGGAAGCCCAGCACGATCCGTTGATCGAAATGCTCGTGGAACGCAACCCACCCGAGCACGCTGGTGAGGACACCTTCGCAGGTTAGGAGCTGAGCGGTTGTGCTGGCGGGCACGCCGCGCATCTCGAACAGCTGCAGGAGACGCGATGATCCCACCTGCCATTACCGCCTCGGCCAACCACGGCACGTCGTGCCGCGGCACGGACGTCGGTTCGCGGCGAACCGCAGCCCACGCTGTCAGGCCGAGGCCCGATCCGAGAGACAGCAACACCAGTCACGACCGCAGAATCTGTCGAAACAGCCGGGACCACCCTTATCATCACCACCCATGGAGGAAACAACAGCAGGTGCCGTAGCCCACGCCCGGACACAGGGAGCCGGTGCGGCCACGAGCTTTTTCAGGCGGCTGCTGCCGGCCTACTGCGACGCGGGCATGCTGCTCGGCGCGCTGTTCGTCTTTGCGTCACTGACACCCAGCCTGATTCCGCGCGCCGCGCCCGCGCAAGCCGCCCTGTCGGGAGCCTGCTTCGCGATCGGCTATGGCCTCGGCGTGCTGCTGCGCTGGCTGTGGCGATACCTCGAGGTCCCGGTTCCGCGCTTCGCAAGGCACTCTCGCCGCGGGCAGCTGGTACTGCTGCTCTGCGCCGTGATCGTCGTGCTCGGGCTGTGGTGGGGCCAGGACTGGGATGGCGTGCTGCGCAAGCTGATGGGAATTTCGCCGTCATCGCCGGTGCGCATCCTCGTCGTCAGTCTTGGCGCGCTCTTGGCGGGCACACTGTTCATCGTGCTCGGTCGCGGAACCTGGCTGCTGCTGCGCGCCGGCGGTCGGCTGGCCCAGCGCGCACTTCCGCGACGGGTGGCCAAGGTGCTGGGTGTCATCGCAACGGGCGTGCTGCTGGTGACGCTGCTCAATGGCGTCATCGTCCGCTCCATCCTCAACGGACTCGACGCCTCGTTCGCCGCGCGTGATTCGCTGATCGCGCCCGAAG
>JBAVLA010000039.1:0-33499 GCA_049688595.1 Candidatus Nanopelagicales bacterium
GAGGGGGACTACTCAGTGGACTCCGCTGCCTCGCTCTCGGTTCCCTCCTCAGCAGCCTCGTAGCGCAGCCACACCGTGGCCAGCGGAGGCAGGGTGATGGAAGCTGAAGCTGGCCGACCATGCCAAGGCTGCTCCGTGGCCTCGACTCCACCGAAGTTGCCGACACCCGAGCCGCCGTAGGCGTCGGAGTCGGTGTTCAGGACCTCATGCCAGAACCCCAGCTTCGGCAGGCCCACCCGGTAGTCGCTGCGCACGACGGGCGAGAAGTTGGTGATGGTGGCGATGATCGAGCCGTCGGTGCCGAACCGCAGCCAGGAGAACGCGTTGCCCGACGCGTCGTTGGCGTCGATCCACTGGAAGCCCTCAGAGGTGTTGTCCTGATCCCAGAGCGCCCGGGTCTCCTGGTACACCCGGTTCATGTCCCGTACGCAATGCTGGACGCCGTAGTGGTCCTTGTACTCGGTGAGCCACCACTCCAGGCCGCGCTCCTCGCTCCACTCGGAGGTCTGGCCGAACTCGCTGCCCATGAACAGCAGCTGCTTGCCGGGATGGGCCCACATGTAGCCCAAGTAGGCGCGCAGGTTGGCCATCTTCTGCCAGCGGTCGCCGGGCATCTTCTGCACGAGGGAGCCCTTGCCGTGCACGACCTCGTCGTGGGAGATCGGCAGGCAGAAGTGCTCGCTCCAGGCGTAGACCATGGCGAAGGTCATCTCGTTGTGGTGCCACATGCGGTGGACTGGCTCGCGGGAGATGTAGCCGAGCGAGTCGTTCATCCAGCCCATGTTCCACTTCAGGCCGAAGCCGAGGCCGCCGAGGTAGGTCGGCCGCGTGACGCCAGGCCAGGAGGTGGACTCCTCGGCCACTGTCACGACGCCAGGAACCCGCTTGTAGACCGTGGCGTTCATCTCCTGGAGGAAGGAGACGGCGTCGAGGTTCTCGCGGCCGCCGTACTGGTTGGGCAGCCACTCACCCTCGTTGCGCGAGTAGTCCAGGTACAGCATCGCGGCAACGGCGTCCACGCGCAGGCCGTCGATGTGGAACTCCTCGAGCCAGTAGATCGCGTTGGCGACGAGGAAGTTGCGCACCTCGGTGCGGCCGAAGTCGAACACGTAGGTGCCCCAGTCGGGCTGCTCGCCGCGACGTGGGTCAGCGTGCTCGTACAGGGCCGTGCCGTCGAAGCGGGCCAGCGCCCAGGCGTCCTTCGGGAAGTGCGCGGGCACCCAGTCCAGGATCACGCCGATGCCGGCCTGGTGCAGCTTGTCCACCACGTACCGGAAGTCGTCGGGCTTGCCGAACCTGGAGGTGGGGGCGTAGTACGACGTCACCTGGTATCCCCAGCTGGGGGCATAGGGATGCTCGGCGACCGGCATCAGCTCGACGTGGGTGAAGCCCATCTCGGTCACGTACCCGACCAGCTCGTCGGCGATGGCACGGTAGTCCAACCCGAGCCGCCACGAGCCCAGATGGACCTCGTACACCGACATCGCCGAATTGATCACGTCGGTCTGGGCACGCGTGGCGATCCACTCGTCGTCGCCCCACGTGTAGTCGGAGGTGTAGACGACCGACGCGGTCGACGGCGGGACCTCGGTGTGGAAGGCCATCGGGTCGGCCTTCTCGCGCCACACCCAGTCCTTGCCCAGGATCGAGAACTTGTAGGTGGTGCCGGCGCCGATGTTCGGGATGAACAGCTCCCAGATCCCCGTGCCACCCATCGAGCGCATCGGGTGGCCGGTGCCGTCCCAGCCGTTGAAGTCCCCGATGACCCGCACGCCCTCGGCGCTGGGTGCCCAGACCGCGAACGACGTGCCGCTGATCGACCCGAACGGGCTGTCGTAGGTGCGCTCGTGCGCGCCGAGGGTCTTCCACAGCTCCTCATGGCGGCCCTCGCCGATCAGGTGCAGGTCGATCTCGCCCAAGGTCGGCAGGAATCGATAGGGGTCGTCCGCGGGGATGAGCCCTGCCCCGTAGTCCACGTCGATCGTGTAGGCGGGCACCACGTCGGTGGGCATGACGACGGTCCACACGCCCCGATGCTCGTGGGCCATCGGCCAACGGCCGTCAGGCGTGACGACGATGACCTGGCGGGCCATGGGCCGAAGCACCCTGATGGTCACTCCGCCGTCATGCGGGTGTGCGCCCAGGATCGAGTGCGGGCTGTGGTGGGCGCCGTCGACCAGGCGGTCGATGTCACCAGTGCTGATCGGATGCTTGGCCGGACCCTCCGGGGCCATCGGCTCAGCCGGGGGCTGCGCCGATGCCGACTCGGGGGTGGGATCGGCGGGGCTGTCGATCGGGGTCATGGCATCCTCTCCAGAACAACGGCGTGTGCAACGTTGAAATTCGGGTCGTGCCGGACGTAGGTGGACCTTCCCCAGGCCCACGTCTGTCCGGTGATGAGATCGCGGGCCAGCACGTTCTCGTCGTGCCCGAAGCCGAGCGCGCCGAGGTCCAGGTGCAGGTATCCGGCCTGCGGGCTGTTCGGATCCAGCACGCAGGTCACGACGATCACCTCATCGGCGTGACGCTTCGACCAAGCGATCAGCTGGGGGTTGTCGATCTGCTCGAACCGCAGGTTGCGCAACTCCTGCAGCGCCGGGTGCTCCCGGCGCAGCTGGTTGAGCAGCGATATGTACGGGGCCAACCCAGTGTGGGATGCAGCGGCCCAGTCGCGCGGGCGGTACTGGAACTTCTCGGAGTCCAGGTACTCCTCCTTGCCCGGAGCCAGCGCCTTGTGCTCGTAGACCTCGAACCCGGCATAGATCCCGTACGTTGGGGCCAGGAGAGCGGCCAGGGTCGCCCGGATGGCGAACGCGGACTTGTTGCCGGACTGCAGGAAGAACGGGTTGATGTCTGGCGTGTTCGCGAAGCAGTTCGGCCGCATGTAGTTGGCCGCGTAGCTGCTCAGCTCGTTGAAGTAGGTCTCCAGCTCGTACTTGGTGTTGCGCCACGTGAAGTACGTGTAGCTCTGCTGGAACCCGACCGTGCCCAAGGTGCGCATCATGGCCGGGCGGGTGAAGGCCTCGGCCAGGAAGAGCACGTCTGGGTCGGTGGCGTAGATCCGGGCGAACAGGACCTCCCAGAAGTGCACCGGCTTCGTGTGCGGGTTGTCCACCCGGAAGATCCGCACGCCCTTGCTCATCCACAGCCGCAGGATCCGCTCGCACTCATCGACGATCCCGTCGAAGTCTGCATCGAAGTAGACCGGGTAGATGTCCTGGTACTTCTTGGGGGGGTTCTCCGCGTAGGCGATCGTCCCGTCGGCGCGGATGGTGAACCAGTCCGGGTGCTCCTTGACCCACGGGTGGTCCGGTGACGCCTGAAGCGCGAAGTCAAGCGCGATCTCGACGCCGACCTCCTTGGCCACGGACATGAAGTACTCGAAGTCCTCCATGGTGCCCAAGTCCGGATGCACAGCGTCGTGGCCGCCAGCCTCGGAGCCGATCGCCCACGGCGAGCCCGGATCGTCTGGCCCCGGCGTCAGCGTGTTGTTCGGACCCTTGCGGAACGCGTTCCCGATCGGATGGATCGGGGGCAGGTAGGCGACCTCGAAGCCCATCTTCGCCACGCCGTGCAGCCGCTGGGCCGCCGTGCGGAAGGTGCCGGACCTCGGCGGGTTCAGGGTCGCGCCCTCAGAGCGCGGGAAGAACTCGTACCAGGCGCCGTACAGGGCGCGCTTGCGCTCCACGCGGACCGGCCAGGGGCCGGACCGATGGGGCAGCTCCCGCAGCGGGTGCGCCCGCAGAGCAGCCTGCACTGCGGGGGCCTCGGCTGCATACAGCCGCTGCTCGGCTGTCTCCCCGGCGTCGCGCATCGCGACGGCGGCGGCTTCGAGCACTCGGCGGGCGTGGTCGTCCTGGGCGTCCGCAGCCGCGCGGTCCAGGACCCGGGCGCCCTCCTCGAGCTCGAGCTCGACGTCCATGCCAAATGGGAGCTTGATCTCTGCCCTGTGCTTCCAGGTCTCGTAGGGGTCTCCCCACGAGAACACGTAGTAGTTCCAGTCACCTTCGACGTCGAGCCGGGCTTCGACTGTCCACCGGTCTGGCTCCATGGGCCCGATCTCGCGCATCCGCAGCAGCGGCCCGTCCGGACTTCCGATCCCGAACTCTGTCTCCGTGAAGCCGGGGGGTACGAACTGCACCTCGACGCTCATCGCGTCGTGGCCCTCCCGGAACGCCGTCACCGAGATTGGGAACGTCTCGCCGACGACGGTCTTGACGGGGTACTTGCCGCCCTCGACGACTGGACTGATGTCAATGATGGGGTAGCGACCAATCACGCCCGCGACGCTACTACCCCCGGGGCGGGTGTGGCCTGCTGATCGCGGCCTGTTCGGGACGTTCAGCATGTGCGCGGACCGTGCGCGCGGCTCAGCGCTCGGTCACTCGCAGGAGCTTGGCGCTGAACGGGGGCATCGGCAGGGCCGTGCCCTGTGGCCGCAGGGGGCCGTACTCCCCGGCGTGGCCGCCGACCGTGTCGACCACGACCTGATACGTGGACCCGAAGGGGGGGCCGGGCAGGAGGAAGGCAGCGGCGTGCTGGCTGCCGTTGAGGACCAGCAGGAAGGGGTCGTCGGTGAGCGGCTCGCCCCGGGGCCCGCGGGTCCGCAGGTCCCCGGAGAGGTACATGCCGATCAGCCGGTCGTCACTGAAGTGCCAGTCGATCTCGGTGAACTCCTCGCCGTCCCCCCGCAGCCACGCCAGGTCCTTGGGGCGGGCCGGGTCTGGGGCCGTGCCCTCGAAGAAGTAGACCCGGGAGAAGTTCCGGTGCTTGCGGCGCAGCCCGATCAGCCCTGCGGTGAACACCAGGAGGTCGTGCTGCCAGGGCTCGAGGTCCCAGTCCAGCCAGGAGGTCTCGTTGTCCTGGCAGTAGGCGTTGTTGTTGCCGCCCTGGGTCCGGCCCAGTTCGTCCCCGGCGGTGAGCATGGGCACGCCCGTGCTCAGCACGAGCGTCGTCAGCAGGTTGCGCATCTGGCGCTGGCGGACCGCGTTGACGTCGGGGTCGTCGGTCTCCCCCTCGACGCCGTGGTTCCAGGATCGGTTGTTGTCAGTCCCGTCGTGGTTGTTCTCACGGTTGGCCACGTTGTGCTTCACCGAGTAGCTGACCAGATCGCGAAGGGTGAAGCCGTCGTGGGCCGTGATGAAGTTGATCGAGGCGAACGGGCGGCGGCCCTCGCTGGCGTAGAGGTCCGCCGAGCCGGTAAGGCGCCACCCGACATCGGAGAGCGGGGCCAGGCCGCGCCAGTAGTCGCGGATGCAGTCGCGGTACTTGTCGTTCCACTCGGTCCACAGCGGCGGGAACTCGCCGACCTGGTAGCCTCCGGCGCCGATGTCCCATGGCTCCGCTATGAGCTTGACTGTGCGCAGCTCGGGATCCTGCTGGATCGTCGACATGAACGACCCGAGCATGTCCACGTCATGGAACGACCTGGCCAGGGCGCTGGCCAGGTCGAAGCGGAAGCCGTCCACGTGCATCTCGGTCACCCAGTAGCGCAGCGAATCCATGATGAGCTGGAGGACGTGCGGCTGTGAGGCATCCAGCGTGTTGCCGCACCCGGTGTAGTCCGCGTAGTGGCGGCCGTGGCTGAGCCGGTAGTACCCGGCGTTGTCGATGCCGCGGAAGCTGAGCGTGGGACCCCTCTCGTTGCCCTCGCCCGTGTGGTTGTAGACGACGTCGAGGATTACCTCGAGCCCGGCGGCGTGCAGGGCCCGGACCATGTCCCGGAACTCGTCGACCTGCTGTCCGCGGCTCCCGGACGAGCTGTAGGCCGCGTGCGGGGCGAAGAAGCCCAGGGTGTTGTAGCCCCAGTAGTTGGACAAGCCGCTGGCGAGGACGTGGTCCTCGCTGATGAAGTGGTGGATCGGCAGGAGCTCCACGGCTGTGACGCCCAGACGCAGCAGGTGCTCGATGGCCGCCGGATGGGCAAGGCCGGCATACTTCCCCCGAAGGTGCTCGGGGACGCGCGGGTGGCGCTGGGTCAGGCCCTTCACGTGGGCCTCGTAGATTATGGTCTCGGTCCAGGGCGTGTTGGGCTGGACGTCGCCGCGCCAGTCGTAGCCGCGGTTGACGACGACGCTCAGGGGCACGAAGGGGGCCGAGTCCCGGTCGTCGCGAGCGGTGTCGTCGTGTCCTGCGTGGCCGTGGGCCGCCGGATGCGGAACGTACTGGCCGTCGATCGCCCGGGCGTACGGGTCGATGAGCAGCTTTGCGCTGTTCCACCGGTCGCCGCGCCATGGATCCCACGGCCCGTGCACCCGGAATCCGTACCGGTCGCCGGCGCGCATGCCCGGCACGTATCCGTGGAAGGTGTGGAAGGTCGACTCCTGGAGCCTGATGCGGCGCTCTTGACGCTGGTCGTCGAAGAGGCACAGGTCGACGGCCTCGGCGCCCTCGGCCCACAGCGCGACGTTCGCGCCGCCCTCGTCCAGCGTCACGCCCGGTGGGTTCCACGTGCCTGGCCACGCGTCAGGCAGCCGTTCGGCGACCCGGGGCGCGTAGGACACCGACGCCGGGCCGTCGCCCGGATGGGTCGGGGCATCCTCCGCTGCTCCGTGCATCCGCCCAGAATACCCAACATACTTGGCCTTTCCCCGAATGCCCGAGGGCAGCGGCCCGGCGCCAGTCCCAGCCAGTTCGTTCAGCTCCGCCTGGGACCCGGACGGGCGGTGCGCCCGGGGGTGCGAGCGGTAGCAGCAGCAGGGCTCCGAGCAGGGATCAGGACAGGGCTCCGATGGGGGTCCGGGCCAGGGGGTCGAAGTGGCTGGACAGGTGGTCCTCGATGGGGCGCTGACCAGGGTGGAGCTCGCCGGCGCGGTGGCCACGTTGCGCCTGGACCGACCCCCTGTGAACGCCCTGAACCTGGCGATGCAGCGGGAGATCCTGGCCGCTGCGCGATGGATCTCGCAGTCCGATTCCGTGCGCTCGGTCGTGATCCACGGCGGGCCGAGGATCTTCGCCGCCGGCGCCGACATCAAGGAGATGGCGGCGATGACCTACCAGGACATGGCTGAAGCCTCCCACCTGCTGCAGGAGTCCTTCTCGGCGGTGGCTGCGATCCCGGTGCCAGTGGTGGCGGCTGTGGCCGGCTACGCCCTGGGCGGCGGGTGCGAGCTGGCCCTGTGCGCCGACCTCCGGGTGGCCGGCGAGCGGGCCAGGCTGGGCCAGCCGGAGGTCCTGCTCGGCGTGATCCCCGGACTCGGGGGATCCCAGCGGCTGCCCCGGCTCATCGGGCCGTCCCGGGCCAAGGACCTCATCTTCACCGGTCGCAACGTGGACGCGCGCGAGGCCCTTGCCATCGGACTGGTCGACCGGGTGGTCGCCGATGACGCGGTCTACGACGAGGCGCTGCGCCTGGCCGGTTCCCTCGCGGCTGGGGCCCCGCTGGCCCTGGCAGCGGCCAAGCGTGCGATCGATCTCGGACTTGACGTCGACGTGGCCACCGGGTGCCAGATCGAGAGACTGGAGTTCGCCAGCCTGTTCGCCACCGACGACCGCAGGATCGGGATGGAGTCGTTCCTCGCCGAGGGGCCCGGACGGGCCAGCTTCACCGGACGCTGATCGCCAGGGTCGGGGCCCCGGTCGGACGTAACGCTGCGGCAATCCAGGCGCGATAGGGTTTCGACCAGCGTCCAGGCGGATCGGGGCAGCCATGCAGGTTCAGCAGACACAGGTCCAGACCGACCGGGTCTGGACCCTGCCGAACGTCCTCACCGGCGTGCGCCTGCTCACGATCCCGCTCTTCCTCTGGCTTGCGCTGGTGCCCGAGGCGGACGTAGCGGCGGCACTGGTACTAGTGGTCGGGGGCCTCACCGACCTCCTCGACGGGATGCTCGCCCGGAGGTGGAACCAGATCTCCCGGGTCGGGCAGCTGCTCGACCCGATCGCCGACCGGCTGTCGACCCTTGCGGTGATGGTGGTGTTCCTCGTCCGGGGGGTCGTTCCCGTCTGGTTCGTCCTGCTCCTGCTCGGTCGGGACGCGGTGCTGTCGGTCCAGATGGCTCGGCTCAAGCGGACTGGGATCACCGGGCTGCCGGTCAACTTCGTGGGCAAGGCGGCCACCTTCAACCTGATGATCTCCTTCCCGCTCCTGCTGTGGGGGGTGACCGCAGTAGCCGGGCCGGCAATGGCCGCACGGGTCCTCGGATGGGCGCTGGCGATCTGGGGAGCCGGGCTGTACCTGTACAGCGGCGGGCTCTACGTGCGGCAGTCGCGGGACATCCTGTCCGCCCGACCGGTTGCGGGCGGGTAGGAGTAAGCCATGCGTGCTGTCGTGATGGCCGGCGGTGCGGGGACGCGGCTGCGCCCCCTGACCACGAACGTGCCCAAGCCGCTGCTCCCGGTGGTCGGCGAGCCCATCATGGGCCACGTGCTGCGCCTGCTGCACAGGCACGGGGTCACCGAGGCCGTCGTGACGGTGCAGTACCTGGCCGACAGCATCCGCGCGTACTTCGGCGACGGCTCGGATCTGGGCCTGCAGCTCTCGTACGCCACTGAGTCGGTTCCCCTGGGCACCGCGGGAAGCGTGAAGAACGCCGAGCGGGGCCTGAAGGGCGAGACGTTCCTCGTCGTGTCCGGCGATTCGCTGACCGACCTGGACCTGACCGAACTGATCGACTTCCACAACCGGACCGGGGCACTGGTGACCGTCGCCCTGGCCCGCAAGCCGAACGTGATCGAGTTCGGCAACGTCATCACCGCCGAGGACGGCCGGATCGAGCGCTTCATCGAGAAGCCGACCTGGGGTCAGGTCTTCTCCGACACCGTGAACACGGGGATCTATGTGATGGCGCCCGAGGTGCTCGACCTCATCGGCGTCGATGAGGTGGTCGACTGGTCGGCCGATGTCTTCCCCAAGCTGATCGAGGCCGGGGAGCCGGTCTTCGGCTACATCACGGAGGCCTACTGGGAGGACGTCGGCACGATCGCCAGCTACTTGGCCGCCCAGCGCGACGCCCTCAACGGTTCCGTCCACCTTGAGATGGCCGGCTTCGAGGTGGCCCCGAAGATCTGGGTGGGGGAGGGTGCCGCGATCGACCCGGGAGCGACGATGATCGCCCCCTGCCAGATAGGGCCCCACGTCCGCATCGAGAAGGACTGCGTGATCGGACCGTCCTCCGTGCTGGGCAGCAACGTCATCGTGCGCAGCGGATCCCGGGTCGTGGGCTCGCTGCTGGACACGGACGTCTACGTGGGGGCGGGGAGCGACGTCGATGGGTCGCTGGTCGGCAGGTCCGCCGAGCTCCGGGCCCGGGTGCACCTGGAGACGGGCTCGGTCATCGGGGACCAGTGCGTGCTCGAGGAGGAGGTGCGGATCAGCACGGGGGTCCACGTCTACCCGTCGAAGACCATCGAGGCCGGGGCCGTGGTCAACGACAACGTGATCTGGGAGGGCCAGGCGCACCGCGCCATGTTCGGCCCGCACGGAGTCAGCGGGATCGTCAACCTGGACATCACGGCCGAGATGGTGGTTCGCATGGGCTCCGCCTTCGCGTCGCTCCTGCCGAAGGGGTCCACCGTCACCGTCGGCCGGGACCACTCCCGTGCGGCCCGGGCGATGAACCGTGCCCTGGCCGGGTCGTTGACGGCCGCGGGCCTCAACGTCCGCGACCTGCGCGTCATCCCACTGCCGATCGCCCGATCCGACACGGCCCGTGCGGCGCAGGGCGGGGTGTTCCTGCGGACGACCCTCGGCCAGCCCGAGAGCCTGGACCTGGTCGTGCTGGATCACACGGGGTCGGACCTGCCGGTGGCTGAGCAGCGCAAGTTCGAGCGCATCCTGTCCCGGCGCGACTTCCGTCGGGCCTTCCCGGGGGAGATCGGCGACATCTACACGCCGCACCGCGTCGTCGACGAGTACTCCGTCCAACTGGCCAGCTCCGTTGACATCTCGGGAGTGGCTGGGGCTGGCCTGAAGATCGTCGTGGACACCGGCCTCGGGGCGGCTGCGCTGGTGCTGCCCCGGGTCCTGTCCCCGCTGGGGGTCAGCGTCCTGACTGTGAACAGCCGCCTTGACGAGGACCAGCCGACTGCCACGACGCAGTCCTACCGGGCCGCCATGGACCGTCTCGCCGGCCTGGTCTCGTCCTCGCGATCGGACCTCGGCGTCCGGTTCGATCCGACGGGCGAGCGGCTGTCCCTGGTGGATGAGACGGGTCGTCCGTTCGACCACGGCCGGGCGCTGCTGGTGATGCTGGACCTGGTCGCCGCCGAGCGGCGCAGCGGCGTGGTGGCCCTGCCCGCCCACACGACCCGGGTGGCCGAGGACGTCACGGCGTTCCATGGGGTCTCCGTCGAGTGGTCGGGCACGTCCCCGGCGGCGCTGTCCCGCGTCGCAGGTCGGCCGGGGCTGATCTTCGCCGGTGACGGGCGCGGGGGGTTCATCGTGCCGGAGATGGGCCCACACGTCGATGGCATCGCGGCGTTCGTCCGCCTGCTCGGACTCGTCGCCCGCACCCAGATGACCCTGTCGGCGATCGACCGGCGGATCCCGCAGGCGCACATGGCCAGGGCCGACGTGCCCACCCCATGGGCCCGGCGGGGAACCGTCATGCGCACCCTCGTCGAGGCCGCCGGCACGCGCACCGTGGACACCACTGAGGGTGTCCGCATCGTGGAGCCCGACGGGAGCTGGGCGCTCGCGGTGCCCGACCAGGTCGAGGCGCTCATCCACCTGTGGATCGAGGCCGGGACCGAGGATGGCGCCGAGCGGCTCCTGGCCGAGTGGTTCGCCGTGATCGAGGAGCAGGTCGCATGACCCCGCCGACTGGCAGCACGCCCGATTTCAGGCAGCGCCTGAACCTCATCGAGCAGCTGTCCCAGGACGCGGTCGCCAGCGACTACGCGCAGGCCACGGCGACCCCGAGCGTCGGCTCCCGGCGCCAGCACCTCCTCGTCGCGGCCACCGCGCTGGCCCTGACCGGCCTGGTCCTGGCGATGGGCGTCTCCTCGCGCATCAGCAACGAGCCTGCGGTCGTCCAGCAGCGGGAGGAGCTGGCCCAGCGCGTCCGCGCTGCTGAGGCCCAGCACGCCGCGCTGACCGCTGAGGTGGCTGCCCTTCGGGCAGACGTCGCCACCGCCGTGGCGGACAACCTGGCGGTGACCGAGGCCGGGCGCAGGCTCGCCGAGGACATCCGGTCGCTTGAGGTGTCGACCGGCTACCTGCCCGTGACCGGCCCGGGCGTCGCAGTCACCCTGACCGACGCCCCCGCCGACGACACGGATGACACCGAGGACCTGGGGCGGGTGTACGACACCGACGTGCAGCGGGCGGTCAATGGGCTGTGGTCGGCCGGGGCCGAAGCGGTGGCGGTGAACGGCCAGCGGCTCAGCGCCCGATCGGCCATCCGCTCGGCGGCCGGCGCGATCCTGGTCAACTACCGGCCGCTGGCGCCTCCGTACGTGATCGAGGCCATCGGCTCGCCGCGCGCACTCGAGCGGGACTTCCTCGCATCAGCCGATGCCGGGGAGTTGCGTGCTTTGTCCCAGCAGTTCGGAATCGGCTTCCAGACGCGGTCGGTCGACGAGGTGGCGCTTCCGGCTGCCACGTCGACGTTGCCGGAACACGCGCAGGTCGTGGAGCCGAAGGGTGGGGATGGCCAGTGATTGCGCTCGTCGGGCTCCTCGTGGGCATCGTCGCTGGGCTGATCCTGGAGCCAAGTGTTCCCGCGTGGTTCGAGCCGTACCTGCCCATAGCCGTCATCGCGGCTCTGGACGCCGTCGTGGGGGCCACGAGGGCGCTGCTCGACGGCGTGTTCCGCGACCGGGTCTTCGTGATCTCGTTCCTGAGCAACGTGCTCGTGGCCGCGTTCATCGTGTGGATCGGGGACCTGCTGGGGGTCGGGGCCCAGATCTCGACAGGCGTCGTGGTCGTGCTCACGATGCGCATCTTCGCCAACGTCGCGGCGATCCGACGGCACGTCCTGAAGGCCTGATCATGCAGGAGCCGCGCAGCAAGGCGCCGACCGCCGCAACCCCGCCGGTCGAGCACGAGGCCGACCAGGCCGACTACCACGCCAGCTCGCTGTGGCACTGGTCGGGCGTGTCCAGCCTCATCGGTGGCGGGCTGTTCGCCCTTCTCGGGCTGCTGCTGGTCGCGGGGGCCCTGGCCTACAACAGCCAGGACATCCTCGAGAACGCCCGGCCGGCCGAGCTGGTGCAGATCCTGGACAGCCTCGAGGCGGAGAACGACCGGCTGGATGAGGAGAAGCGCAGGCTCGACAACGAGCTGGAGTCGCTGCAGTCCGGGACTTCCGCGGAGGCCCTCGACCAGGCCAGGGAGCGGCTTGCGGACCTGGAGGTCCTGGCCGGCACGACAGCCGTTCGTGGACCGGGCGTCCGGCTCGTGATCCGCGATCCCGACGGCGTCCTGGATGCCGCAGACGTTATAGATGCGGTCCAGGAGCTGCGCGACGCTGGTGCGGAGAGCATCGAAGTAGCCGATCGTCGGGTCGTGGTGAACACGTGGTTCGGCGATGTCCCCGATGACCAGAAGCCGGGGATCCTCGTTTCGGGGGACGTGCGAAGATCGCCCTACGTCATCCTGGCGATCGGCGATCCGCAGACCCTGGCCACGGCGATGGAGATCCCGGGCGGCGTCGCCGACCGCATTCGCACGGACGGGGCCGAGTTCAGCTCCGACCGGCGCGATTCGCTTGACATCACTTCCACCGTGCCGCTCTCCGCTCCCGAGTACGCCCAGCCGGTCCAGACCGGCTAGCCCGTGCTCTCGGCCGGCCGGCGGCGTCCGATCCAATCCGAGAGGAGCCTGCATGTACCCGGAGGACCTTCGCTACACCCGCGAGCATGAGTGGGTCCGTCGTGAGACGCCCACCGTCCTGCGCTTCGGCATCACGTCCTTCGCGGTGGGGGCTCTGGGCGACGTCGTCTTCGTGAAGCTCCCCGAGGTGGGCTCCGAGCTGGTGGCCGGGGAGCCATGCGGGGAGGTCGAGTCCACCAAGTCGGTCAGCGATGTGTACGCCCCCCTGGACGGCACGGTGATCGCGGTCAACGTCGAGCTCGAGGATGCCCCAGAACTGATGAATGCTGAGCCCTACGGCGAGGGCTGGATCGCTGACGTCCAGTGTGAGACCCCGCAGGAGGCCGATGCTGCCTGGGATGCGCTGTTGGATGCGGTGGAGTACGAGTTCGGCCTTTCGTGAGCCGAACGGCAACCGGAGGCACGGCTGCCGTTCGGTTGACCGACCATGATTGGATACCGATAGGTTTTACCATGCGGGTGAACCTCGAGTTCAGGTCGAGGCAGCCGGTTGGACATGAGCGGATGGAGTTCCCGTGCGGACCTGCACCAGGTGCGGCCAGGAGGTCGCCGATCTTGCCCGCTTCTGCAGCAACTGCGGGGCTGCGCTGGCCGACCTCGGCCCGGACAACCCAGCTGACGTGACTGGCACGTTGGACGCCGCGCTGACCGCAAGCGGTCCGCTCCCCGCCGTGGGTCCCGGCACGCTCGGGGGGGTGGATGCCGGCACGGCGATGCTGATCGTGCGGCGCGGGCCCAGCGAGGGAACGTCCTTCACCTTGGACTCGGATCGCGTGACGATCGGCCGGGCCGACGACTCGGCTGTGATGCTCGACGACGTGACCGTGTCGCGCCGTCATGCGGTGTGCGAACGTACCCCCTCGGGCTGGGTGCTGCGGGACGCGGGAAGCCTCAACGGCACCTACGTGAACCGGCAGCGGATCGAGTCCTCCGTGCTGGCTGGCGGGGACGAGGTGCAGATCGGCAAGTACCGTTTCGTCTTCCTCGTCGGGGGTGGGCTGGGTTGAGCTCGGCCGCAGCATCTGATGGACTGCTCAGCATCGGTGAGGTCCGGCAACTGCTGCGAACCGAGTTCCCCGACGTCAGCATCTCCAAGATCCGATACCTCGAGTCCGAGGGGCTCGTCGAGCCCTCGCGCTCGCCTTCGGGCTACCGCAAGTTCTCCCGGGGGGATGCTGAGCGGCTGCGGTACGTCCTGCGGATGCAGCGCGACCACTACCTGCCACTGCAGGTCATCCGGGAGCACCTTGACGCGATGGACCGGGGGCTCCAGCCGGCTCCGCTCACCGCGGCCGACACGGCCCCCCGTGCGCTGGTCGTGGCTGAGGCGCACCCGTCCGCGGAGGACCTGGGCTCGGATGCGCAGGAGCTGCGCCTCTCGCGCCGGGAGCTCCTGGAGAGCAGTGGGCTGACGAACGAGGTGCTGCGGGAGCTGGAGTCGTTCGGCTTGATCACGCAGAGTCCGGGAAGCGCGTACTACGACGCCACGGCGCTGCAGGTCGCGACGATCACGGCCGAGCTGGGCGAGTACGGGTACGGACCGAGGCATCTGCGCCCGTTCAAGCTCGGGGCGGAACGTGAGCTGGCCCTCGTGCAGCAGGTCGTCCTTCCCATGGCTCGAGGCCGCCACCCCGACGCGGTTGCCCGTGCCGAGGAGACCGCCCGGGCGATTGCGGCCCTTGCCATCCAGCTCCACGTCACGCTGGTCAAGGCCGGGCTGCCCGGTACGCTCGGCCGCTGAGCGATGGCCCGTGCGCAGGGCTCAAGCTACTCTGGGTCGTGTGGATGGCGACGCATTCGTTGCGGTCGAAGTGGTCGGGGTGCGGGTGGAGATGCCATCCAACTCGCCGATCGTGCTGGTCCGTGAGGGGGCAGGGCACCTGCACCTGCCGATCTGGATCGGCCCGAGCGAGGCTGCGGCGATCGCCATGGCACTCCAGGAGGTCAAGGCGCCGCGGCCACTGACTCATGACCTGTTCGTGGCTACCCTGGCGAAGGTGGGGGCCCCCCTGCGTGCCGTGCGCGTGACCCGTCTGGAGGAGAGCGTCTTCTACGGGGAACTCGTGTTCGACGGCGTGGTCGTGGACGCCCGGCCCTCGGATGCCATCGCCCTGGCGCTGCGGGCGGGGGTCCCGATCCTGGTGGCTCGTGAGGTGCTGGCGGAGGCCGGTGTGCGCCTCGAGCCCGAGCCCGAGGACGAAGTCGACGAGGTGGCCCGGTTCCGGGAGTTCCTGGACAACGTGAGCCCGCAGGACTTCCAATGACCTGGCCGGTCCGGGACTTCCGCCGGGGAGGCTCCGGGGCGGCGGAATCGTGAGGTTCGTCTGAACCTCACGTAGAGGTCGAGAGTATCTCCCGGCGTGTCGGCCCCGGCTGCGTTGACGCGACCGGGGGCGACGCCTACCGTCATCTTGGAATGCCGTCCATGTAACTACGCCCACGCAACCAGGCCGCGCGGGAGAGCAGACCGGAGGCCGGAGATGTCAGCTGAGGGGACGCAGCCGCAGACCAGTCCTGAGGTCGGCGTGCAGGGCTCCCTGTTCGACGTGCCCGAGGCGGTCCTGCCCGAGGACGTCGGATTCCGTGGGCCGGTCGCCTGCGCCGCAGTTGAGATCACCTATCGCCAGCTGGACTACTGGGCGCGGACCGGACTCGTCGAGCCCTCCGTGCGCCCGGCGACGGGGTCGGGCACGCAGCGGCTGTACAGCTTCCGGGACATCCTCGTGCTCAAGGTGGTCAAGCGGCTGCTCGACACCGGGGTCTCCCTGCAGAACATCAGGTCGGCCGTGAGCCACCTGCGGGCGCACGGCGTGGACGACCTCGCCACGCTCACCCTGATGAGCGACGGAGCGAGCGTGTACGAGTGCACGAGCGAGGACGAGGTCATCGACCTCGTCCGGGGCGGGCAGGGCGTCTTCGGGATCGCAATCGGCAAGGTCTGGCGCGAGGTGGAGGGAACCCTGTCCACGCTGCCATCCGAGCGAACGTCCGGTGTCCCCAGGAGCGAGGACGACGAGCTGTCCGCGCGGCGCAGGCGCCGCCAGACCGGCTGAGCCCAGGCAGCCGGAGACTCCCAGCAGCACCTGCAGAAGGGCCCCGACGGGCGTCGATACTGTTGGCGCGTGGAGACTTCGAAGGTCCCTGACGCCAACTCGTGGAACGTCCCGGAGAGGTTCTCCGACAGGCACATCGGTCCCGATCAGACCGACATCGAGGCGATGCTCCAGGTTGTCGGCCACCCAACCCTGGCGTCCCTGGCGGCGGCAGCCGTGCCGGCGACCATCGCTTGGACGGAGGCCCTGGCGCTGGCGCCGGCGCTGTCCGAGCATGCGGCGACGGCGCGAATGCGCGAGATGGCAGCGGCGAACCGGCGGCTGGTCTGCATGATCGGGCTGGGCTACCACGACACGGTCACCCCTGCGGTGATCCGGCGCAACGTGCTCGAGTCGCCCGGCTGGTACACCTCGTACACGGCCTACCAGCCGGAGATCTCCCAGGGCCGCCTCGAGGCGCTCCTGAACTACCAGACGATGGTGGCCGACCTGACCGGGCTGCCCATCGCCAACGCCTCACTCCTGGATGAGCCCACCGCCGCGGGGGAGGCGATGGCGCTGCTTCGCCGAGTGGATCGCTCGGGCTCGACCACGTTCATCGTGGACACCGACACCCACCCGCAGACGCTGGCCGTATTGGCGACCCGGGCAGCCGCCCAGGGGATCGCGCTGGACGTGCGCGACGTGCTGGGCGGGGACCTCCCCGACAGTGGGTACTTCGGGGTCCTCATCTCGCAGCCGACCTCGCTGGGTCGCCTGGGCGATCCGGTCGAACTGGCGGCCCTCACCGATCGGGTGAACGCGGCCGGGGCCCGGGTGGCGGTCGCGGCCGATCCGCTCGCCCTGTGCCTGCTCGTCCCGCCGGGCGAGTGGGGCGCGGACGTCGTGATCGGATCGGCCCAGCGGTTCGGCGTCCCGATGGGGTTCGGCGGACCGCACGCCGGGTACATCGCGGTCCGCTCTGGCCTGGAGCGTCAACTGCCCGGGCGCCTTGTCGGGGTGTCGGTGGACTCGGCGGGCCGGCCCGCGCTCCGACTGGCGCTGCAGACCCGCGAGCAGCACATCCGGCGCGAGCGGGCAACGAGCAACATATGCACTGCCCAGGTCCTCCTGGCAGTCGTCGGCGGGCTCTACGCGGCATACCACGGACCGCAGGGCCTGCGCCGGATCGCGGCCAGGGTGCACCGCCACGCAGTCGTGCTGGCTGCTGGGCTGAGCGCGATCGGCGTGCCGATCCGCCATGAGCGGATGTTCGACACCGTCACGGCTGTCGTCCCCGGCCGGGCGCGTGACGTTGTTGCAGCCGCAGTCGGGCGTGGGCTGAACCTGCGCCTGGTGGACGAGGATCACGTGGGGATCACCACCGACGAGGTCACCGAGCATTCCCATGTCGAGGCCGTCTGGGCGGCCTTCGGCGAGGTCGTGCCACCGGCCGTGGGCAACGGCATCGGCGTCGGCGCCGGCGGCGGCGCGGGTGGTGCGGCTGCCGAGCGCGAGCCCGGGGTCCGGCCGCCTGGCGGGATCGATCCGGACCTGGTGGTCGAGCCGATCCCGGAGGCTTGGTGGCGCACGAGCCAGTACCTGACGCATCCGGTGTTCCATGCCCACCGGAGCGAGACCCAGATGCTGCGATACCTGCGCCGCCTGTCCGGGTATGACGTCGCGCTGGATCGCTCGATGATCCCGCTGGGCTCCTGCACGATGAAGCTCAACGCCACGACTGAGATGGAGCCGATCACGTGGCCGGGATTCGCCGACCTGCACCCGTTCGCCCCGGACGACCAGGTTCGCGGCTACCGCACCCTGCTGGCAGAGCTCGAGGCGCAACTGGTCGAGATCACCGGCTACGACGCAGTCAGCCTGCAGCCCAACGCTGGCTCACAGGGGGAGTTCGCCGGTCTGCTGGCCATCCGGGCCTGGCAGGCCGACCGCGGTGAGGGGCAGCGCGACGTGTGCCTGATCCCGTCGTCGGCACATGGCACGAACGCCGCCTCGGCGGCCCTCGCCGGGCTGCGGGTCGTGGTGGTCGCCTGCGACGACCTGGGCAACATCACTGTCGAGGCCGTCCGCGTGGCGCTAGCGGAGAACCCCGGGCGGGTGGCCGCCATCATGATCACATATCCGTCCACGCACGGCGTCTACGAGCCTGAGGTGGCCGAGGTCTGCCGGCTGGTCCATGCCGCCGGGGGGCAGGTGTACGTCGACGGGGCGAACTTGAACGCGCTGGTCGGGCTGGCGAAGCTCGGCCGGTTCGGGGCGGATGTGTCCCACCTGAACCTGCACAAGACCTTCTGCGTCCCGCACGGCGGAGGTGGGCCCGGGGTCGGTCCCCTGGGAGTGCGGGCGCACCTGGCGCGCTACCTCCCCAGCCACCCGCTCCGCCCGGACGCCGGCCCGGCCGGCCGGGGGCTCCCCGACGGAGGGGTCGGGCCGGTCAGTGGGGCGCCGTGGGGGAGCGCGGGGATCCTGCCGATCTCCTGGGCCTACATTGCCATGATGGGCGGGGAGGGCCTGACCCGGGCCACGCAGGTGGCCGTGCTGTCAGCCAACTACGTGGCCCGGCGCCTGTCCGGGCTGTTCCCCGTGCTGTACACGGGTACGGGTGGGCTGGTGGCGCACGAATGCGTGCTGGACCTGCGCGCGATCACCAAGCAGACCGGGATCACGGTGGACGACGTTGCCAAGCGCCTGGTCGACTTCGGCCTGCACGCACCCACCACGAGCTTCCCGGTCCCAGGGACGTTGATGGTGGAGCCGACGGAGAGCGAGCCGAAGGCGGAGCTGGACCGGTTCTGCGAGGCGATGATCGCGATCCGTGCCGAGATCCAGGAGGTGGCCGAGGGCCGGGTCGCGGCGGCGGACAGCGTGCTGCGGGGTGCGCCCCACACTGCGGAGAGCCTCGTGGGGGATTGGGACCGAGCCTACTCCCGCGAGCAGGCGGTGTTCCCCGTGCCCGGCCTGCGCGCGGACAAGTACTGGCCGCCGGTCGGCCGGATCGATGGGGCGCATGGCGACCGCCACCTGGTCTGCGCCTGCCCGCTGCCTGACGATCTGGCCTGAACGAGGCAGGGCGGGGGTCTGGAACCGGTCCTGGGTGCGCGGTGCCCGGACGATGCCTGGTTGCGCCGGGTGGTGACCATCAGGTGCGACCGTCGGACTCCTGGATGTCGAACAGGACCGCCTGTGCCGCTGGACCTGGAGCGGCTGGCGCGCCCGGTTCCCGAGCCGGCATCCACGTCGCGTGCAGCACCGGGAAGCCGGCGGCGCGCACCGTCTCGACCACCGCGGCGTCGTCATCGACGAACACCTCGACGCGGAACTGGCGCGCCAGTCGGCGCAGGGTGGCCACCTTCGTGAACCGCGCCGGCCGACGGTCGGCGTCGCCGCGCATGAACAGGTCGCCGGGCGGCAGCCCCTGGCCGGCCAGCCACGCCAGGGTGTCGGCCCGGCAGCGCTCGGGGCGGCCGGTCAGGTAGATCACGAGGTCTCCCGCCCGCTGGGCCGCGGACACGGCGGCCATCCCCTCGGGCAGGGCCGCGTCCTTGGGTGCGGCGGCGAAGAAGGCGTCCCAGTCCTTGGGCCGAGCAGCCACGTGGTGGAGCCGGTGCCGGACATCGGCGAGCACCCCATCGATGTCGAAGACGGCCACGCGGGGCCAGTCCGCTGGCCGGGCGGGCGGATCGGGGAGCACGGCTGGTCGTTCGGGCACGCTGGGCACGCTACCCGGCAGCGTGCCCCACGGCCACCCCCGGTACGGTCGGGGCCATGGACCTCACCACGGTCGCTTCCGAGATGCCCACCCTCGTCCCGATGGTCGGGACGCTGGGCATTGAGTTCCTCGAGCTCACTGCCCAGCGGGCCGTGCTGCGCCTGCCCGACCAGGCTGCATACCACAACCACATCGGCGGACTGCACGCTGGGGCGATGTTCACGCTGGCGGAGTCGGCCACCGGGGCCCTGGTCCTGGGCAACTTCGGCCGCCTCCTGGACGTGGCGACTCCCTTGGCCGTGGAGGCGACGATCCGGTATCGGAAGGTCGCCCTGGGGCCGCTGTACGCAGAAGCCCTGCTCCACGACTCGCCGGATGCGATCGTTGCCCAGCTCGGCCAGGGCGAGCGCCCGGAATTCCGGATCGAGGTCGCGCTGGCCAACGAGGACTCCACGGTCACTGGCGAGGCGAGCTTCCTGTGGACCCTTCGCCCGAACCGTCCCTCCGATGGCAGGCTTGCCCCATGACCCGCGTCAGTGCCGCAGCCGTGTGCGCAGCAATCCTGATCTCGGTTGGCGGCTGTTCGTCCGGCGACCCCGTGTCCTCCCCGACATCGACTCCCGTGGTCACCGCCACGCCGACCGCAGTCGACCCTGGGTGTGCGTCGATCTACGCCGGCGTGAATGCCGGCCGGCTCGCTGAGGGGGCCAGCCTCGAGCGGGTGACCGTGTGCGGCGTGTCGGCTGAGGTCGGTGCCTCCACCGACCCGGTGGTCGTCGTGGTGACGAAGAAGGACGAGCCGACCGAGTTGGCCGAGCTGGCCAGGCTGTTGGCCCAGCCGGACGCCCCCGTGGACCCCGACGTCGTCTGCACGATGGAGCTGCGCATCGTTGCCGACTTCACAGTGGTTCTCGCCGACTCGACGGCCTTGGCCCCGCATGTGCCGACCGATGTGTGCGGCAAGCCCGACATCGCGGTCGTCCGGATGTTGGAGGGGTTCCTCGCGCAGGGACGGTGACCTTCGCGGGTCGGTTGGTCGTTCCCACTCGTGCGATGCTCAGGGCGCCCGCTGGCCGATCCGGAACGACGTGGCAGGCGTGCTGCGGTCGGGTCGGCCGATCTCGATCAGGCTGCCCGGCTGGAGGATGTGGGGGATCCCCGGCAGTATCGCGGTTCCGTCTACGTAGGTGCCGCGCGTCGAGTGCCGGTCGGTCACCACCCACCCCGTCGCCAGCAGCTTGATCTCGGCGTGGTCCCGGGACACGTGCGACCCCGTCAGCTGGACGTCCCGGTCGGCGGCACGTCCGATGGTCGTCCGAGGTGCTCGCACGACGATCGGGGTCTGGGTGGTCGGCTCGCCGGTTCGCGGGTGCGCCGGGATCAGCTCCAGGCAGTCCGAGGGTCGCGGTTCGGCAGGCGGCACGACGACAGTGGGCTGCGGTTCGGCGGGCGGCACGACGACAGTGGGCTGCTGCCGCGCGGTCGCGCTCGGGATCCGCACCGTGTGTTCGGGGTCCTGCCGGATGGCGCTGGCGCGGATGACGAGCGTGGGATCGGGCTGCGGAGGAGCCGGTGCCTGCCGCTGCGGTGCCATCCGCTCGGCGTCGAGCAGCCCCTCGGCTCGGAATACTGACCGTCCGGCCAGCGCGGCGCGGGCCAGCCCAGCAGCCTCGGGGTTCCCAGGGACCCGGAACCCGGATCGCACGACGGCCCTGTTGACCGGCACCTGCCGATCCCTGACCACGACGACGGTCACCGTGTCGGAGACTCGCGGCAGGTCGGCGTGCTGGCGGGCGTAGGCGGCGGCCAGGTGCCAGGCGACGTCCTCGATCGGCATCCACGCGTCGATTCGCTGGACCGTCTCAGGATTCAGGGACACCTCGATCGCCGGGAAGGCGGCCGGCCCGCTGGGAAGCTGCGCGACTTCAGCGCACACCAGGGCCGTCGTCGCGGACAGGACCCGGTCCGGGCGGCGCCACGGCGCGCTGCCCAGCGCCAGTCGGAGCCGACCGAATGTGGAGCCAAGGCCTGATCGGAGGGACCGCAGGGCTGCTCGGGGACCGTCGAGGCTGACGTGCCGACCCGGCCGGGCCAATCCGGCCAGCAGCCATACGAGCAGACCCGCCATCGCCAGGGCGAACACCATGACAACCGCCAACAGCAACCCGGAGACCAAGTAGCGGCCCTGCGTAGCCAGCAGTGCGACGATCGCGACCAGCGCACCCGGCCACGCCCACCATGGCGCCCTGTGCGCCGCCGACCTCGTCCTGTTCATCTCGCTCCTACCGAACCAACCGAGCCCTTCGAGCACCGCCCCCGGGTGGGAGGGGTCCTCGGCAGGGTCGTGCCAACCACTGAGCCCGCGGCAGGCCTGACAGGCCGACGCCGGCCCTCCCCCGATACCCATTCGTGGCAGTTCCCATGCCTGGCCGCCAGACATGGCAAGCCGGACATGGCTGTGGGCCGCCCCAGTTCGGGAGCGGCCCACAGATGGCGGGGTCAGGACTTGTTGGACTGCTCCACGACCTTCTTGGCGATCTGCCCCGGCATCGGCTCGTGGCCGATGTAGGTCCGTGTGAACGTGCCCGTTCCGTGCGACATGGAGCGAAGCTCGATCGCGTACCGGGTCAGCTCCAGCTCAGGGACCTCGGCCCGGATGAGGGTGCGGCCCGTGCCGGCGGGCTCGCTGCCGGCCACGCGGCCGCGTCGCCCGGACAGGTCACCCATGACCGCGCCGACGTACTCGTCGGAGACCAGGACGCTGATCTGGGCCACCGGCTCGAGCAGCGACATCTGGGCTGCCGCGGCAGCCTCCTTCAGCGCCAGCGCACCGGCGGTCTGGAAGGCCATGTCCGAGGAGTCCACGGAGTGCGCCTTGCCGTCGAACAGCGTCACCTGGATGTCGACCACGGGGTAGCCGGCGATGACGCCCTTCTCCATCTGTGCCCGCACGCCCTTCTCAACGGACGGGATGAACTGGCGGGGCACTGAGCCGCCGACCACCTTGTCGACGAACTCGAACCCGGAACCGGCCGGCAGTGGGGCGACCTCGATGTCACAGACCGCGTACTGGCCGTGGCCACCGGACTGCTTCACGTGACGGCCGTGGCCCTTCGCCGAATTCGCGAACGTCTCGCGCAACGACACGCGCAGCGGCTCGGAATCGACGGCCACGCCGTAGCGGTTGCGCAGCCGGTCCAGCAGGACGTCGACGTGGGCCTCGCCCATGCACCAGAGCACCAACTGGCCGGTCTCCGCGTTGCGGTCCAGGCGCATCGTCGCGTCCTCCGCCACGAGACGGCCGAGGGCCTGACCGAGCTTGTCCTCGTCGGCCTTGGACTTCGCGACGATCGCCACGGGCAGCAGGGCCTCGGGCATGACCCACGGCTCCATGAGCAGGGGGTTGTCCTTGTCCGACAGGGTGTCGCCGGTCTCGGCGCGGGTCAGCTTGGCGACCGCCACGATGTCCCCAGCGATTCCGGCGTCGATGGTCCGCTGGACCTTGCCCAGTGGGCTGGACAGCGCCCCGACGCGCTCGTCGATGTCATGGTCCTCGTGGCCGCGGTCGGCTGCGAAGTGCCCCGACACGTGGACGTAGCTGTCCGGCGTGAGCCGGCCGGAGAAGACCCGGACCAGCGACAGCCGGCCGACGTACGGATCGGTCGTCGTCTTGACCACCTCGGCGGTGAGCGGGCCGGCGGGGTCGCACTGCAGCGGCCCGCGGGGGGTTCCGTCAGGCTTGCTGACGGGCGGGAGGGGGTGCTCCAGCGGGGAGGGGAACGCGCGGCGCACGAAGTCGAGCACCTCCGCGGTGCCCAGCCCCTTGAGCTCCACGGCAGTGCCGAGCACGGGGTGGAAGGACCCGCGGGCCACGGCGCGCTCGAGGTCGGCGATCAGGGTCTCGGAGTCGATGGTCTCCCCGGCCAGGTAGCGGTCCATCAGGGACTCGTCCTCGCTCTCGGCGATGATCCCCTCGATCAGGCTGGCCCGCGTGCCCTCGATCAGCTCCAAGTGCTTGGGCTCGGGATCGCGGTCGACGCGCGCGCCCGATGAGTAGTCGTGGATGCGCTCCGTGATCAGGTCGATGAAGCCGGCCGGGGTTCCGTCGTCGGCATGCATCGGCAGCATGAGCGGCATTACGCCCTCGCCGAAGGCCCGCTGGCAGATCTCGACGAACTCGTCGAAGTCCGCCCTGGGATGATCCAGCCTGGTCACGACCACTGACCGCGGCATGCCGACCGTGGCGCACTCCTCCCACAGCATCTGGGTCGTTCCGTCGACGCCGTCCACGGCCGAAACGACGAAGAGGGCGGCGTCCGCGGCGCGGAGCCCCGCCCGCAGGTCGCCCACGAAGTCGGCGTAGCCAGGGGTGTCGAGGAAGTTGACCTTCACGCCGTCCACCATGATCGGGGCCAGGGCCAGACCGATCGAGCGCTGCTGGCGAACCTCAGCCTCGTCGAAGTCCGAGACGGTGTTGCCGTCCGTGGTCCGCCCTGCCCGCGGGATCGTCCCGCTAGCGGCCAGCATCGCCTCGAGCAGCGTCGTCTTGCCCGCGCCGGACGGTCCGACCAGGACCACGTTGCGGATGTCGGCGGGGCTGGCCGGCACGAGCACCGACCCTCCTGCTGGGTTGGCCTGAGCCATCGTGGGGGACCTTTCGTTCGGGAGGTGGGGGGTTCTCCGGGGTCAAGGGTTGCAAGTGGGGCTTGTGTCCTTCACACCAGGGTCCGCATTCTCGCTACGATCCCCTCGATGCTCAACAACGCCTCCGCCCGTGGATTCATCGCGCCAGTGATCAACCCGTTGGCCAGGGCTCTCCTGCGCGTGGGGATCACTCCCGACATGGTCACGTACTTCGGCACGGCGGCCACGGTCGTGGGCGCGATGGTGTTCTTCCCGCAGGGGGAGTTCCTCGTCGGCGTCTCGGTCATCCTCCTGGTCATCCTCTCCGACCTCCTGGATGGGACGATGGCCCGGATCTCCGGCAAGCAGGGCCCTTGGGGCGCATGGCTGGACTCCACGCTCGACCGGGTCGGCGACGGCGCCGTGTTCGGCGGCCTGCTCATCTGGGCGGCCTGGAACCAGATGGCGTGGACCACCGCGATGGCCTGGGTCTGCGTCGTGGGCGGTGCGGTCATCAGCTACTCGAAGGCCCGCGCCGAGTCCGTCGGGGCGCATGCCAACGTCGGAATCGCCGAGCGGGCCGAGCGGCTAATCATCGGATTGGGCGCTGCGCTGCTGCAGGGCCTGGGCGTGCCGAACGCCATCCCGGTGGCCCTGACCGTGCTGGCCGTGCTCACCCTGATCACGGTGTGGCAGCGCGCAAGCGTAGTTCGCGAGCAGCTGCGCGGCGGGTCGGAGCCTGCCCCTGAGCCGAAGGCTCCGGCGGCGTGAGCCTGACCGAGCACGCGACGTACCTGGCCTACGCAGGCGGCTGGCAGGCAGTGCGTTGGATGCCGGAGCGGGTCGCATACGGCCTCTTCGACCGGCTGGCCGACCAGCAGTGGCGGTCCCATTCAGCCGGCGTCGGCCGGCTGGAGGCCAACCTCGCGCGGGTGCTCGGCCCAGTCGGGGCTGAGGAGCTCCGGGCAGCCTCACGCGCAGGGATGCGTTCCTACATGCGCTACTGGTGCGACGCCTTCCGGCTGCCCGGCTGGGACTCCGCGCGGATCGACTCGTTCGACCTGCGCCACGGGGATCGCCTCACCGATTCGCTCTCGGTCGGCCGCGGCGTGGTCATCGCCCTGCCCCACATGGGCAACTGGGACCACGCTGGAGCCTACGTGTCCCGCAAGGTCAGCCAGGTGCACGCCGTCGCCGAGCGGCTGGAGCCCGAGCAGCTCTTCGAGGCGTTCGTCGAGTACCGGACCGCCCTGGGGATGCGGATCCACGGCTTGGGCGACCCGGGTGTGTACCAGGCGCTGCGCGAGGAGGCCGCCGCCGGTGGGCTCATCGCGCTCCTGGCCGACCGCGACCTGTCCGCCAGGGGCATCGACGTCACGTTCTTCGGCCAGGCCGCGCGCTTCCCGGCCGGCCCGGCTGCGCTGGCAGTCGACACCGGTGCGGCCCTGCACCCGGCCAGCCTGTTCTGGACCGGCCGCAACGTGGCGGACATCCTGCCTGAGGTCGTCCCGCCGTCGGACGGCGACCGGGCCGAACGGATCCGAGCGACCACCCAGGGGATGGCCGACGTGTTCCAGCGCGCGATCGCCGAGCACCCGACGGACTGGCACATGCTGCAACGGCTGTGGCTGGCCGACCTCGACCCCCGGAGGTTGGCCGCCAGGGATGCTGCCGACCGCGACCAGGGGGAGCCCTGATGCGAGTCGGACTGGTCTGCCCGTACGCCTGGGACACCCCGGGCGGGGTGTCCGCGCACATCCATGACCTCCGCCTGGCGCTGATGCGGCTGGGCCACGAGGCGGTCATCCTCGCGCCCGCGGAGGACGACAACCTGCTGCCCGAGTACGTGACCAGCGGCGGCAAGCCGGTCTCGATCAGCTCCAACGGATCTGTCGCCAAGATCAACTTCGGGCCCGGGGCGGCGGCGCGCGCCCGGCGCTGGATCAAGGAGTCCGACCTGGACATCCTGCACGTCCACGAGCCGGCGGGTCCGACGCTCTCGCTGCTGTCGATCTGGGTGGCCGACGGGCCCATCGTCGCCACCTGGCACGCCAGCCTTGCCTCGTCCCGCCGGGAGCTCAACGCAGGCGCGTCGATCGTGCGCAGCGCCATGGAGAAGGTGCGGGCCCGGATCGCAGTGAGCGAGTACGCCCGCCGCTCGCTGGTCGAGTACACCGGTGGGGACGCCGTGCTCATCCCCAACGGGGTCGACTGCAGCCTCTACGCCGGGGACGAGCCCCTGCCCGGCCGGAGCCGCGGGACTGACACGCTGATGTTCCTCGGCCGCATCGATGAGCCGCGCAAGGGGCTGCCCGTCCTGCTCGCGGCGCTTCCGAGGGTGGTCCAGGCTGTCCCCGACGTGAGCCTGCTGGTCGCCGGACCTGGCGACGCCGGCTCGGTGCGAGCCGGGATGGACCCGGCGCTGGCCGATCGGGTGGCCTTCCTCGGACTGGTCAGCCAGGCGGACAAGGCCCGCGCACTGCACTCGGCCGACGTCTACGTGGCACCCAACACCGGCGGGGAGTCCTTCGGGATCATCCTGCTCGAGGCGATGGCCGCCGGCGCCCCGGTCCTGGCCAGCGACATCGAGGCCTTCCAGCGGGTGCTCGACGAAGGCCGTGCCGGGGTCCACTTCAAGAACGAGGACAGTGAAGACCTTGCCGCCCGGCTGATCGAGCTGCTCGGGGATCCGCAGCGTCGGGAGGCCCTGCGTCGCGCGGGGCGCCAGCGCGCCGCCCAGTTCGACTGGGCAACCGTGGCCCGTCAGGTCGAGGCTGTCTACCAGAGCGTGACGCCGGGCGGGGAGAAGGTCCTGGCTGACCTGTCTGGGCAGGTCTGGGGGAGGCTGCCCCTGCGGCGGCGCAGCTTGGGCAGCAGCCAGAGGACGGAGGCCGAATGAAGATCGACCTCGGCTGGCTGATCGCCATAGTCCTCGCGCTGGCGTTCATCGTCTGGCGGCTTTCCGCACTGGCCGGACGGATCGACCGGCTGCACCACCGGATCGAGCTTGCCCGCGCGTCCCTGGACGCCCAACTCCTGCGCCGCGCGCGCGCGGCTGAGGCGCTGGCTGCATCGGGGTTGATCGATCCGGCCAGTGCGATCGTCCTGGCCCAAGCAGCCAGCAACTCGCGCAACGCCGATCCGGCCGACTCCCTGGAGCGCGGGATCGTTGAGTCGGAGATGTCCCGGGACCTGCGCGAGGTCTTCGGCGATCCTGAGGCTGCCAGCGACCTGTGGTCCTCGCCCGAGGGGGAGGAGCTCCTCGGCGACCTCGCCTCGGCGTGCCGGCAGGTGATGCTGACGCGCAGGTTCCTCAACGACGGGGTCCAGGCGGCCCGCCTGCTGCGGTCCAGCCGGCTCGTGCGCGTGTTCCGCCTGGCCGGGAACGCCCCGCGGCCGGTCACCATTGAGATGGACGACGAGATGCCCGCAGCGCTGGCCCCACGCGTCTGAGTCGTTTGCCGCTGGCGGTCCCGGGAGAATCGTTCCTCGCCCGGCTCGTGCTTCGGCGCGGTCGCGCCGGGTGCCGTCGGGCGGCTGCTCCCGGGCCATTACCCTCAGCACATGCCCGGTTCCCGCGCGCTGACGCGCCCGACTGGCCGGCGCCCCCTGGCAGGCGCGGCCAAGTCGACTTCGCTGCTCCTGGCGGCCCTGCTGATGGCTGCGTGCTCACCTGACGTCGATCAGGCCTCGCAGGTCGCGTCGTCGTCCACGGCCAGCGCCACACCCAGTGCCTCGGCCAGCCCGAGCCAGACCGCCAGCCCGACCCCGACGCCGACCCAGAAGCCCACGACCTCGCCCCTGAGCGGCCGGAAGAAGGGCGTGGGCACCCCGATCATGGTCGTGAAGATCGACAACACGCGACCAGCCCAGCCGCACCGCGGACTCACCGCGGCTGACATCGTGTATGTCGAGCCAGTCGAATGGGGCCTGACCAGGTTGGCGGCCGTCTTCTCAACCGAGATTCCCGACGTCGTCGGCCCAGTGCGCAGCGCACGGGTCAGCGACATGGAGATCTGCGCGCCCTACGGCAACGTGGCGTTCGTGTTCTCCGGCGCCCAGACCAGGCTCTGGCCGAAGATCAGGGCCGCCAACTGGGAGCAGTGGTCCCACGACCACGACGCCTACGGCTTCTACCGCGAGCGCGGGCGCGTGGCCCCGGTGAACCTCATGGCCAGGCCCGAGCTGATCCTCGACAGGCTCGACGACGTGGCCGTGTCCAAGGACATGGGGCTGGTGTTCGACGCGCATCGACTGGCGGGGGGCGAGAAGGCCCAGCGCGTCACTGCCCGGTGGCCGAACTCCACCGTCGGGTTCCGCTGGAACAAGGCGAAGAACGGCTACGACGTGTGGATGGATGGGCGACCGGCGCGGGCCACGGAACCGCCCTACGTGCAGCGGGCGAGCACCGTGATCATCCAATACGTCAAGGAGGTCGACTCCGGGTACGGGGACAAGTTCGGCGGGCGGACCCCCAGGGTGATCACCGTCGGCGAGGGCAAGGGCCTGGTCCTGCGGGACGGCCGCGCGCACAAGATCACCTGGGAGCGCAGCCGCAAGTCGAAGCCGACGGCCTACTTGGACAGAGATGGGAACCCGATAGCGCTGGATCCGGGACAGATCTGGATCGTGCTGATGGACCGTGACCGCAAGGTGACGATCGGCTGAGGAAGGGTCCGATGGCTGCGATCGCTGGGGATGCCGCGGGCCCCAGGCGTTTCGCGACGCCGGCCCTCCGGACGTAACCTTGGCCCATCGTCGCCCGAACAGCGCAGGAGAGCACTCGTGAGCAGCACCCCCAGGACTGAAGGCACATCGATCGGCACCGACCGCGTGAAGCGTGGCATGGCCGAGATGCTCAAGGGCGGCGTGATCATGGATGTGGTCACCCCCGAGCAGGCTAGGATCGCCGAGGACGCCGGAGCGGTGGCGGTGATGGCCCTGGAGCGGGTGCCGGCGGACATCCGCGCACAGGGCGGGGTGTCCCGCATGAGCGACCCGGACATGATCGAGGGGATCATCGACGCGGTCTCGATCCCGGTGATGGCCAAGGCCCGGATCGGCCACTTCGTCGAGGCGCAGGTGCTCGAGGCCCTCGGCGTGGACTACATCGACGAGTCCGAGGTGCTCACGCCGGCCGACTACGCCCACCACATCGACAAGTGGGCGTTCACGGTCCCGTTCGTCTGCGGCGCGACCAACCTGGGCGAGGCCCTCCGCCGGATCACCGAGGGGGCGGCGATGATCCGCTCCAAGGGCGAGGCGGGCACTGGCGACGTGTCCAACGCGGTGACCCACATGCGCGCGATCCGCGGTGAGATCCGCCGGCTCTCGGCCATGAGCCCGGATGAGCTGTACATGGCGGCCAAGGAGCTGCAGGCGCCCTACGAGCTGGTTCGCGAGGTGGCTGAGCGCGGGGCCCTCCCGGTCGTCCTGTTCACCGCCGGCGGGATCGCGACCCCGGCCGACGCGGCGATGATGATGCAGCTGGGCGCCGACGGCGTGTTCGTCGGCTCGGGGATCTTCAAGTCCGGAAACCCCGCGGAGCGGGCGAACGCCATCGTCCAGGCCACCCTGCACTACTCCGACGCCTCGGTGATCGCGAAGGTCTCCCGGGGCCTTGGTGAAGCGATGGTGGGCATCAACGTCGAGGAGATCCCGGCGCCGCACCGCCTGGCCGAGCGGGGCTGGTGAGCAGCCCTCGGATCGGGGTCCTCGCGCTGCAGGGCGACTTCCGCGAGCATCTGGCTGCCCTGCAGGAGATCGGGGCCCGGGCCGTGCCCGTCAAGGATGCCGACGCCCTGGCCCAGGTCGACGGCCTGGTCCTGCCGGGCGGGGAGTCCACGACGATCTCCATGCTGGCTGTCCGGTGGGGGCTCATGGAGCCGTTGCGGGCCGCCGTTCGAGCGGGCCTGCCGGTGTACGGATCCTGTGCCGGGATGATCCTCCTGGCCGACACCATCCTCGACGGCCGGCCCGACCAGCAGGCCATCGGCGGGATCGACATGGTGGTCCGGCGCAACGCCTTCGGCCGTCAGGTCGACTCGTTCGAGGCTGACGTCGAGTTCCCCGCGATCGGGGAGCCACCGATCCGAGCTGTGTTCATCCGGGCGCCGTGGGTCGAGTCGGTGGGCCCCGCAGTGCAGGTTCTCGCCACCGTCCCGACCGCCGGCGACGATAGGATCGTCGCGGTTCGGGCCGGCGACCTGCTGGCCACGTCGTTCCACCCGGAGCTGACCGGGGACCATCGGGTGCACGCGCTGTTCGCCGGGATCGTCCGCGGCGCGGCCTGATCCAGATCGAAGGAGCACCATGTCCGGCCACTCGAAGTGGGCGACCACCAAGCACAAGAAGGCGGTCATCGACGCCAAGCGGGGCAAGCTGTTCGCCAAGTTCATCAAGAACATCGAGGTCGCCGCCCGCACCGGCGGGGCCGACCCGGATGGCAACCCCACGCTCTACGACGCCATCGCCAAGGCGCGCCGGAACTCCGTCCCGCTGGACAACATCGACCGTGCCGTCAAGCGGGGCTCCGGCGCCGACTCCGGGGGAGCGGACTGGCAGACGATCATGTACGAGGGATACGGGCCCAACGGTGTGGCCATCCTCGTGGAATGCCTCACCGACAACCGGAACCGCGCTGCGTCGGAGGTGCGGGTGGCCGTGACTCGCAACGGCGGGACGATGGCCGACCCGGGCAGCGTGTCCTACCTGTTCAACCGGAAGGGCGTGATCATAGTCCCCAAGGCGTCAGGGCTGACCGAGGACGACGTCCTCATGGCCGTCCTCGACGCCGGGGCTGAGGAGGTCAACGACCTGGACGACGCCTTCGAGATCGTCACCGCGCCGAGCGACCTGGTGGCGGTCCGCAAGGCGCTGCAGGCCGAGGGGATGGAGTACGACTCGGCCGAGGCGGAGTTCGTGCCCTCCGTGGAGGTGCCGCTGGACGCCGAGGGCGCGGCCAGGATCATGCGCCTCGTGGACGCCCTCGAGGACAGCGACGACGTCCAGAACGTCTTCACGAACGCGGACATCCCGCCTGAGGTGCTCGCGCAGATGTAGGGGTGCCGCTGCCTGCTCATGTGCACGGCGCAGGCGGTACCTTGCGGGGACAGCAGGGCAACAGGAGCAACGACGTGGCAGACCAGGACCAGACCAGTCCAGACCAGCAGGCCGGGGGCCCGGGCCCGACCGCCGCTGGCAGCGACGTGCCCGACATCGAGGTCTCCGGTGAGGTGATCGGCCCGACGGCCGGCGAGGCCGGTCGCCTCGCTTCTGCTGAGCGCACCGCGCGGGCCCTGCGGGCGCACGCTGGGGCGGCAGTGGGACGGGTCGGGTCCGTGGTCGAATCGGCGGCCAGCGCCGTCCTCCCGCAGCCGGACCCGGACGCCGTGGTGCCGCGGAGGCTGACCGGCTTCGACTTCGCGACCTGGCGGTCAGCGTCGAACGACCCGGCCATGCGCTCGCCCATCATCGGGCTGGTCGTCCTCGAGTCCAGCCCGGACTGGGACCGGCTCGTGGACCGGTTCGATCGTGCCAGCCGGATCGCCACCGTGATGCGGCAGAAGGTCGTCGAGGGGCCGACGGACATCCTCAACCCCCGACTCGTGGTCGACCCCGACTTCGACCTGTCGTTCCACCTGCGGCGCTTCAGGGTGGCTGACCCGGGCACGTGGGACCAGGTGCTGGACGAGACACGGCGGCAGTCGCTGTCCGACTTCGACCTCGCCCGTCCGCTCTGGCGGGCCACGGTCCTGGAGGGCCTGGCCGGCGGGCGGGCGGTCCTGATCGTGAAGCTGCACCACGCGATCGCCGACGGGCAGGGCGCCATGATGATCGGTGCCAACACCATCGACCTCGACCCCCGGGGCCAGGCGCTGGGCCCGATGCCACCGGCTCCGGTCCCCGCCGAGCTCGACACGTCGGGCTTCCTCACCCATGCCGTGCGGGATGCGGGCTCCGTGGTCCTTCGCGCAGCCAAGGACGTCGCCGATGGAGCCCTGCCGCTGGCCAGCCGCACGATCAGGGACCCAGTCGGCGCGGTGGAGGACCTGCTGCACGTCCTTCGCTCGGTCGGCAAGTTCGCCGCGGTCCCGTCCCGGGCCATGTCGCCGGTGATGACCGGCAGGTCGATCAACTACCACTTCGTCACCTTCGACGTCCCCCTGGCTGAGCTCAAGGCAGTGTCCAAGGAACACCGGATGACCCTCAACGACGCCTTCATGGCTGGCGTGACCGGGGGCCTGCGGATCTACCACGAGCGGCGCGGGGAACCGGTCGAGCGACTGCGCTGCAACGTGCCGATCAACCTGCGCAATCCGGAGCGACCGGCCCAGAACGCGGTCACGATCGCCCGGTTCGAGGTTCCAGTGGACATCGTGGACCCGGTTGAGCGGATGAAGGTCATCCACGACCTCCTCGAGCAGTGGCGCAACGAGCCGGCCCTGTACCTGGCCGACCCCCTGGCGGAGGTGGGTTCGCGGGTGATGCCCCAGGACTTGATCACCACCACGGCCAGGCGCAGCGACTTCACCGCCAGCAACGTGCCCGGCGTGCCCGTCCCGGTGTGGGTCGCGGGTGCCAAGGTCCTGGCCATGTACCCGATGGTCGGCACGATCGGGGCGGCCTGCAACGTGACCCTGCTGTCCTACAACGGCAACGCCGGGCTGGGCGTGTCAATGGACGACGTCGCGATCCCGGACCGGGAGGAGTTCGTCGGATGCCTCGGCGCGGGGTTCGAAGAGGTGGTCGGCCATCCGGTCGGTCCCAGCGACCCGATCGGCTGAGCGTGTCGCGCGGGTCGCAGGGACCGGCCAGGCACTAGATTGCGAACATCTGTTCGTATCGGGGCGCCGCGCGTCGGCGGAGGTGGATGTGCTGGTTCTTGGCGTCGATCCGGGGCTGACCCGGTGCGGCCTCGGCGCGGTCGAGGGCACCTTCGGCGGTCCACTGACGCTGCGCCACGTCGATGTGGTCAAGACGCCCGCCGCAATGCCCCTGCCGGAGCGACTCGTGGCGATCTCGGAGGCGGTGGAGCGTGTGGTCCGGGCCACGTCCCCGGACGTGATGGCGGTGGAGCGGATGTTCAGCCAGCACAACCTGCACTCAGTGATGGGGACGGCGCAGGCTTCCGCGGCAGCGATCATCGTTGCAGGTCGGGCCGGGATCCCGGTGCGCTGGCACACCCCGACCGAGGTCAAGGCGGCGGTGACCGGCAGCGGCAGTGCCCAGAAGGAGCAGGTCGCGGTGATGGTCGTCCGGCTGCTCCGACTCCGCACAGCGCCCCGGCCGGTGGACGCCACCGACGCGTTGGCCCTGGCGATCTGCCAGGTGTGGCGG
>JBAVLA010000040.1:0-8958 GCA_049688595.1 Candidatus Nanopelagicales bacterium
GTGCGGGCCTGGGGGTGGTACGGGCCGCTGGCCAGCACGAGGATCGAGGCGCGTTGGGCTACGCCCAGCCCGGGCTTCATGGCTGCGATGCGCTCGAGCGTCTGCAACATCCTCTGCGACATGGACGACCACCTACCCCGTGTAAGGTCCGATCATCGGCGTGCGGACCGACGACACGCGCGGTGTCGGCTACGGTGCGAGAGTACGCCCGGGAACGAGGCTCCGCACGGGCTCAGCCTTGTCCGGCATGTCTGCCTCGCGCTGCAGACGCTTGCTGCGCCGGCTGCGCGGCTGGCACCCTGCACGCCCAACCTGCGACGAGAGGGGGGGATCACCGGTGCGCACCCCCTGGCTGGCCCGCATCGTCGGGCTGATCATTGCGATCGGGGCATTCTCGCTGGCCGCCCTGCTGTGGTGGGCGATCAACGCTGTCCTGCCCGACAGCCTGCCCAGCCCAGCAGAGGTGGCCGGCAACCTGGACACCCTCGATCCCGCGGCGGCGTCGTCGTGGGTCGGGATCGCAGTGCTCGCCGGAACGGCGGTTGCGCTGGCCCTGGCCGCCACCCTGGTGGCCGCTGGGACTGAGGCGCTGTGGGATCGGCACATCCAGCGCACGACTCGCACTGACCGCACTCCCCTGGCGCCCACACCCGTGCTGCGAGCCACCGCCGACGGGTCCGGTGGCGCGGGTCGGCCAGTGACCATCACCGCCCTGATCCCGGCCCACAACGAGCAGGCAACCCTGGCCGTGACCCTGCCGGCACTCCTGGCCCAGTCGCGGCCGCCGGACCGCGTCCTCGTCGTCGCCGACAACTGCACCGACGGCACCGAGGCGGTCGCCGCCGCGCACCGGGTCACGGTGGTGCGCACCGTGGATAACCGGGAGCGCAAGGCTGGGGCGCTCAACCAGGTCCTCGCCGACCTGCTGCCCGCGCTGGGCCACAACGACCTGATCCTGGTGATGGACGCCGACACCCACCTGGACCCCGGCTTCTTGGCGGTCGCCGAGACCTGCTTCGCGGCCGATCGGGCCCTGATGGCCCTGGGCGGGGTCTTCCATGGCGAACCCGGGCATGGGCTGCTGGGGATGTTCCAGCGCAACGAGTTCCAGCGCTACGCACGGACCATCGCCCGGCGCGGCGGGCGGGTGTTCGTGCTGACCGGCACCTCCACGGTGTTCCGCGCCCCATCGCTGCGCACCGTCGCCGAGGCGCGCGGCACCCTGATCCCCGGCACTCCGGGACGGGTGTACGACACGGTCGCGCTGACCGAGGACAACGAGCTGACGATCGCCCTGAAGAGCCTCGGCGCGACGCTGACCTCCCCGGCTGGGTGCACCGTGGTGACCGAACTGATGCCGACCTGGCGTGCGTTGTGGGCCCAGCGGATGCGCTGGCAGCGCGGGGCAGTGGAGAACATCGGCGCGTACGGCGTCACGCCAGCCACGTTCCGCTACTGGTCCCAGCAGATGGCCATCGGGTACGGCGTGATCGCCCTGGGCAGCTACCTGCTGCTGATGACGCTTCTGGCGCTCAGCCCGGCACCGTGGACGTGGATCCCGTTCTGGCTGGCAGTGGGGGCCGTCTTCGCCGTCGAACGGACCGTCACCGTGTGGCCGCAGGGGGTCCGGGCCCGGCTGCTGGCCGTGCTGCTGATCCCGGAGCTGCTCTACGACATGTACCTCAACGTCGTCTTCGTCGTTGGGGTGGCGCATCTGACCGCACGGCGCCGGGCCCGGTGGGGCCACGTCGAGCCCGACCGCGCCCAGGGGGTCGTCCCGCTCGGCGCCGCGGCCGCCGGAATGGGCAGCGCGCCGGGCTGGGTGGCCCTCCAGACGTTCGTGGCCGTCAACTCCCTGGTGTACGCGGCCCTGGCGATCGGCAAGCTGCTGCCCAAGCCGCCGACCCACCGGCTCGGCGAGGTCCCGGGGCTGCGGCTGCGCTACCGCGGCGACCGGGCGATCCCACTGCCCGGGCGCAGCGCGCCGCCGAGTTGACGCGGCCGGCGCCCCAGCGTCGATGCGGCTAGCCGACGGCCCTGCCCACCGGGAGCACGTACACCGGCGTCTCCTCCGGCGCCAGTCCGAGGACATCCCGGACGGCGTCCTCGCTGAAGGCGCCCATGGTGACCGTCCCAAGCCCGAGCGCGGTCGCCTGCAGGCACACGCTCTGGGCCGCGTGGCCGGCCTCGACGTCGACGTACTTCGCGCCCCGGTCGCCGAGCTTGCTCTTGGTGCGGTCGTAGTCGGCCGCGATCACCAGCGTGATGCTGCCGCTGCGCACGGCCTCCTGTCCGCGGGCCGCCGTGGCCAGCGGCTCCCGCGCGTCGCCTGCTCGGACGGCAGCCAGCTGGTGGCCCTCCGGCAGGAATCGGTAGACCCCGGGCTCGAGCCCCTCGACCTCGCCGGCGACGAGCAGCACTTCAAGCGGGTGGACGGCTCTCGCGGAGGGCGCAGTCCGCCCGCCGGACTCCGACGTGATGCCCTGTGCCGCCCAGAGGAGCTGCCCGACTTCCGGCAGCCGCAGCGGACCGGGGGCGTACTCGCGCACGGACCTGCGACGGCTCAGGGCCTCTTCGACGGACATGACTCCGTGGACGCTTGGCGCGGGGAGGGGAAAGACGACGTTGTCAGGCACGTGCGTCACAGTAGTAGCACCATGCTGGCCGCCAGCGTGACGGGGACCGCACCCGCTCACCGCGCGTAGATCGCCTCGATCTCGTCTGCGAAGTCCCTCGTGACCACGGAGCGCTTCAGCTTCTGGGTCGGCGTGATGTGGCCGGACGCCTCGCTGAGCTGGGCGTCCAGCAGTCGCCACACCCGGATCGACTCGGCCCTGGAGACGGCTGAGTTGGCGTGGTCGACGGCGGACTGGATCTCTGCCCGCAGGGCCGGATCGGCGCGGAGCGCTCCCAGGGTGCGACCGGCCAGTCCGCGCTCCGCCGCCCACTTGGCCAGGGCGTCGGGGTCGAGGGTGATCAGGGCGCCCACGAAGGGCCGGCCCTCGCCGACGACGATCGCCTGGCTGACCAGGACGTTGGCCTGGATCCGGTCCTCGAGCACAGCGGGAGCCACGTTCTTGCCCCCTGCCGTGACGATCATCTCCTTCTTCCGGCCGGTGATCCGCAGGTAGCCCTCCGCATCCATGCTGCCGAGGTCCCCGGTGCGCAGCCAGCCTTCTGCGTCGATCAGCTCAGCCGTATCGGTCGCGTTGCGGTGATAGCCGGCCATGATGTGCGGCCCGCGCAGCCAGATCTCACCGTCTTCGGCGATCCGGACGGCCGTTCCGGGCATCGGCTGGCCGACCGAGCCGATCCGCGGGCCCTCGGCCCGGTTGAACGTGCCGGACGCGGTGGACTCAGTCAGGCCGTAGCCTTCGACGACGGTCAGTCCGATGCCGGCGTAGAAGTGACCGAGACGCTCGCCCAGGCTGGCCCCGCCGGTGATCGCGTAGCTCAGCTGACCGCCCATGGCCTGGCGGATCCTGCTGTACACGAGGCGGTCGAAGAGGGCGTGCTCGGCGCGCAGCCGCAGTGCGGGCCGGTGTCCCTGCCTGGCCCGCCCGTAGTCGATCGCCACCCGAGCTGCGCGCTCGAAGATCCGCCCCTTGCCCTCGGAGTGGGCCTTCTGCTGAGCGGAGGCGAACACCTTCTCGAACACCCGCGGCACGCCGACGAGGAACGTTGGCCGGAACGTGGCCATGTCGGCCGGGAGCTGCCGGGGACTCGGGCAGTGCGCCACCTGCATCCCGCCCTCAGCGCAGTAGAGGTGCGCTCCGCGGCCCAGGACGTGGGCCAGCGGCAGGAACAGCACGGTCCGTGCCCCGGGCTCGGTGACGATCGGCTGCGTGCTGGCAACCAGGGTTCGCACCACGAACAGCAGGTTCGAGTGGGTGATCACGCAGCCCTTCGGGCGGCCCGTGGTGCCCGATGTGTACACGATCGTTGCCGTGTCGTGCGGTCGGACCGCCTCGGCCCGGGTGGTGAGGACCTCGTCGGACGCCGCGGCCCCCTCGGCGGCCAACTCCTCGAGCAGGCCGTCGTCCATGACCCAGATCGGCGGTGCGTTCGGGGTGCCCTCACGCACGCGGGCTGCCGCGGCCGCGGAGTCCGCGATCACGATCCGGCTGCCGCTGTCGTCGAGGATCCACTCGATCTGCTCAGCCGACGATGATTCGTAGATCGGGACGGCGTAGGCGCCGGCGGTCCACAGGGCGAAGTCCAGGACCGTCCACTCGTAGCGCGTGGGCGACATGATCGCCACCGCGCTGCCTGCCGCGACCCCGCGTGCGATCAGTCCACGGGCGACCGCGCGGACCTGCTCGTTGAAGCGCCGGGCCGTCACGTCGGTCCAGCCGTCGCCCGTTCGGATTGCGTAGGTCGGGCGGTCTGGGAAGGCGACGGCATTTCGCGCGGGGATGGAGCTCAGGGTGTCAACGATCGGCAGTTCGATCGCGGGGGGGATCTCCAGTTCGTGCATCGCGTCATCCTCCGGTCCGCCGACGCGGGCGCGGCGGTCGACGCCGGTTGGCGCGGCACTGACGGCGCCGTGGTCGGGTGCGCGTACCCGACGATACTGGCTGGCGGCCGCCGAGGTCCCGCGAACCAGAGCCGATTCGCCGCAGAGGCCGGCTCGTTGTTGCGAAGGATTTGCAGTAAGGTGCGCAGGCGACCGGCGGCCCTGACGAGCGCCGCACTGGGAGAAGTGGAGGCCCGGCATGCACATCCCTGACGGCTTCATCGACGCGCCGATCTCAGCTGCTGTCGGAGCGGTCGCGGTGGTCGGCTTGGGCGTGGCGCTGCGCAGGTCGAAGCGGGACCTCGATGATCGGACCGCGCCGATGGCCGGGCTGGTCGCGGTGTATGTCGCCGCCGTGCAGATGCTGAACTTCCCAGTGGCTGCCGGGACCAGCGGGCACCTGCTCGGCGGGGCCCTGGCCGCGATCCTCGTGGGTCCGTGGACCGGTGCCCTGGCGGTGGCGGTGGTCCTGATGGTCCAGGCGCTGATGTTCGCCGACGGCGGCCTGACCGCGCTGGGCCTGAACATCATCAACATGGCGTTCGTAACCGTCGCGGTGGCCTGGCCCGTGTTCCGGATCGTGACCCGCGTGGCACCGCGCAGCCGGGGTGCGTGGACGGCGGCAGCGTCCGCTGCTGCCTTCGTGTCCGTCCCAGCCTCGGCGGTTGCGTTCACCCTCGAGTACGCCGTCGGTGGCACGGGCACGTTCTCGACCGGGACGGTCCTTGCGGCGATGGTCGGCACCCACGCGTTGATCGGGATCGGCGAGGGGATCGTCACGGCACTGACGGTCGCGACGGTCCTCGCCGTCCGCCCCGACCTCGTCCTGGGGGTGCGTGACCTGCTGCCCGGGCCAGTCCTGCAGCGGGCACCGCAGGCGGCCGATTCGCAGGTGTCGTGAGCCGCAGGTGTCGTGAGCCGCAGGTCTTGGGAGAGGAGGAGCCGGTCGTGCGCAGGGGTGTGTGGGCGTTCATCGGGATCGGCATGGCGGTGTCGCTGCTGCTGGCCGGCGTGGTCAGCCACTATGCGAGCAGGTCGCCGGACGGGTTGGAGAAGGTCGCCGCGGATGTCGGCTTCCTGGTCAGCGCGCAGGACTCGGCTGCCGCAGGCTCGCCGCTGGCCGGATACGGCGTGGCGGGAGTTGCCGATGAGCGGATCTCCGTCGGGTTGGCCGGCGCCGCGGGCGTGCTGCTGACGGCGGCACTTGCGTTCAGCCTCTTCATGCTGCTGGCCCGGCGCGGGCGCCGTGGGGCGTGACCGGCCACCGGCACGGCCACGACGTCGGCGAGAAGCTGTACGTCCACCGGCACACGCCGGTCCACCTGCTGCCGTCCGAGGTCAAGATCGTCGCCCTGGTCGCGTTCCTCTTCATCGTCATTGCGACCCCGGTCCCTCAGGTGTGGGCGTTCGCGGCCTACGCGGGGATCCTGCTCGCAGTGGCGGCCACGGCTCGGTTGACGGCGGCTGTCGTGCTTCCCCGGATGGTCGTCGAGGTTCCCTTCCTGCTCTTCGCCGCGCTCATGCCGATCACCGGCCCGGATCCGCAGGTCGAGCTCTGGGGCATCTCGTTGTCCGAGCCCGGGCTCTGGGCCGCTTGGGGCATCGCCGCGAAGGGGACGATCGGCGTGCTGGGATCGGTCATCCTAGCCGCGACGACGCCAGCCCGTGACCTGCTGACCGGCCTGAAGGTCCTGCACGTGCCACCGACGCTGGTCCAGATCGCCGCGTTCATGCTCCGGTACATCCACGTGGTCAGCGGCGAGCTGGCTCGCATGCGTGTGGCTCGCCAGTCGCGTGGCTTCCAGGCCACCGGGGTCGCTTCCTGGCCGGTCGTCGCGCAGTCGGCCGGGGCGCTGTTCATCCGCTCGTACGAGCGCGGCGAGCGGGTCCATCTGGCGATGCTCAGCCGTGGCTACGCCGGGGCCATGCCCGTCCTGGACGACCTTCGCGCGACGCGGGGGCAGTGGCTGATGGGGCTGTGCCTGCCGGCGGCGGGCCTGGTGATGTTGGCGTCCGCCTTGGCGGTGCAGCGGTGAGCGCGCCCTGCGCCCCCAGCCTCGACGTGCGCGGGCTGGCCTTCGCCTACCCGGACGGCAACCAGGCCCTCCACGGCGTCGACCTGCGCATCGGCCGGGGTGAGCGTGTGGCCCTCCTCGGGCCGAACGGAGCCGGCAAGACCACGCTCGTGCTGCACCTCAACGGGATCCTGTCCGGCGGCCTCGGCGAGGTCCGCGTGGCTGGCATGCGCGTCGATCCCGGGGACCGCGCCAAGCTCCAAGAGGTGCGCCGTCGGGTCGGGATCGTGTTCCAAGACCCTGACGACCAGCTGTTCATGCCGTCCGTGCGCGAGGACGTCGCCTTCGGGCCGGCCAACATGGGCCTGCGGGGAGCCGCGCTCGACGCCCGGGTCCGGCACGCCCTGGACCTGGTCGGCATGGCCGACCACGCGGACCGCCCGCCGCACCACCTGTCCTTCGGCCAGCGGCGGCGCGTGGCCGTGGCCACCGTGCTGTCGATGCGGCCGGAGATCCTCGTCCTCGATGAGCCGTCGAGCAACCTCGACCCGGCCAGCCGCGCCGAGCTGGCCGACATCCTGCGGTCGTTGGACGTGACCATCCTCATGGTCACCCACGACCTGCTCTACGCCCTGGAGCTGTGCCCGCGGTCGCTGGTCATGTCCGAGGGGGCGATCGTCGCCGATGGGACGACCCGCGAGCTGCTGGCCGATCCCGAGCTCATGGGTCGCTACCGGCTGCGGCTGCCCTTCGGTGTGAGCATCGCGCCGGCCGGGGGCGTACCCGCGGGGTAGTCTGCGGCTCGTGGCTGAGCCGATGTCGATCCCGACCCTCCGCGACGTCGTCGACCTGGTCCACCGGCGATACGACCCGCGGACAGCCGACTCCTGGGATCACGTGGGGCTCGTCTGCGGCGACCCCGACGAGCCGGTCGAGCAGGTCCTGTTCGCTGTCGACCCCGTGGCCGTCGTGGTCGACGAGGCTGTCGCCGACGGCGTGCAACTGGTCGTCACCCATCATCCGCTGTTCCTGGCGGGCGTCCACGGAGTGGCTGCGGACTCGGCAAAGGGCCGGGTCGTCCATCGGCTGATCCGGGCCGGGATCGGCCTGCTGGCCGCCCACACGAATGCGGACAACGCCCGGCCGGGCGTGTCCGACGCGATCGCGGCAGCCCTCGGCATCGCCGACGCCGAGCCGCTCGAGCTGCTCGATCCGGAGCCCGACCCGATCGACAAGCTCGTGGTGATGGTCCCGGTCGATGCGACCGAAGCCCTGATCGACGCCCTCGCCGCGGCCGGGGCCGGCCAGATCGGCGACTACGACCGCGCGGCGTTCTACTCCACCGGGACCGGGACGTTCCGCCCGCTGGCCGGGGCCAACCCGACGATCGGCTCGGTCGGCGCTGTCGAGCACGTCCCCGAGGCCGCGCTGCAGATGGTGGCCCCGCGCCGGCGTCGGGCGCAGGTCGTCGCGGCGCTGCGGGCGGCACACCCCTACGAGGAACCGGCGTTCGACGTGATTCCCCTGGCGGACGTGCCCAGCGGACGCGGCGGTGGCCGGGTGGGCGACCTGGCGGAGCCCATGCCACTGGCCGAGTTCGCCGAGCTGGTCGCCGCCATTCTGCCGGCCACAGCGCACGGCGTGCGCGTTGCGGGCGATCCCGACCGGCTGGTGGGCCGCGTGGCGATCTGCGGGGGAGCCGGCGACTCGCTGCTGGCCGCGGCCAGCGCAAGTGGCGCCGACGTCTACCTGACCTCCGACCTTCGCCACCACCGCGCCAGCGAGCACCTGGAGTCAGGCGGCTGCGCACTGGTCGACGTGGCGCACTGGGCCGCCGAGTGGATGTGGCTGCCGCAGGCCGCGAGGCGGCTGGAGCAGGACGCCGCGGCTGGGGGCTTCGCCCTGGGCACTACGGTTTCCACCACCGTCACCGATCCGTGGACTTTCCACGTGGGGAGGTCAACCGATGCGCGCTGATCCCGCTGCCCAGCTGCAGCTGCTGGAGCTGCAGGCCCTCGACACGAAGCTCGGGCAGCTGGCGCACAGGCGCCGCGGTGTCGCGCAGGTCGGTGAGCTGGCCGAGATCGACGCCCTGGCGGCGGAGCTGCGCGATCGGGAGATCGCCGTGCGCACAGCCGTGTCCGATCTGGAGCGCGCGCAGGCCAAGGCTGAGGCCGATGTCGCCCAGGTGCGCGAACGGATCAGGCGCGACCAGGCCATGCTCGACGCCGGATCGGTGGCCTCGGCCCGACAGCTGGAGGATCTGCAGCGCGAGATCGACAGCCTGAAGCGGCGTGTGGCCGACCTGGAGGACGCCGAGCTCGAGGTGATGGAGAAGCTCGAGGCCGCCGAGGGCCGCGCCGGCCAGGTTGCCGCGGAGGCGGCTGAGGTGGCCGAGCGGCGGGTTGCCGTCGAGCGCGCCCGCGA
>JBAVLA010000041.1:0-35678 GCA_049688595.1 Candidatus Nanopelagicales bacterium
TCCTCTGTGTTCAGGGTGTTCATCTGTGGTCCTCCGAGCCGGTCCGAGTGGGGGGCTGGGCGGGGCGCTCAGCCGGGGGTTGCGCGGGGCGCTGAGCCGGCGGTTGAGGCGGCGGCTGGTCGGCGGCCGCCAACCCGGCGTGCGTCAGGGCCTCGCGCAGCCGGGCCTTGGCCCGATGCAGCCGGGTCCGAGCGGTCCCCGGCGAGCAGTCCAGCACGACGGCGATCTCCGCCGGCTCCAGCTGCTCCCACGCCCACAGCCGGAGCAGCTCGGCGTCGGACTCAGCCAGCTCACCCATGGCCGCCGCCACGACGGCGCGGGCGTCTGAGGCCGCCACGATCCCGACCGCTGGGTCCGGTTCGATCCGCAGCGGGGTGACAGAGGCCAGCCGGCTGCCCAGGCGCGAGCGGCGGGACTCCGATCGGATGACATGGGCGATCACGTTCCCGGCAGTGGCGTAGAGCCACGGGAGAGGCTCGGCGGGGACATCGGCACGGCGGCGCCATGCGGTGGCGAAGACCTCCACGACGACGTCCTCGGCATCCTCCACGGAGGACACCCGACGGTTGGCATAGGCCAGGACTGCAGCGCTGTGGCGGCCGAACAGCTCAGTCAGCCAGTCCTCGCCCGGATGGGTCAGTCCGGTGCTCACACCCCCATATTCCCGGAAGCGCCAGCAGCGTTACCGACTCGCGGACGACGTTGGCGGAAACCGGGTTCATGACCGAGGGGCGGCTCCCGGCGGAACCGCCCCTCGACATGCTTCGTCAGGCGCCCATGACTGGGCGCGTCAGCTGGCTAGGCGCTGGCTAGGCGCCCAATGCAGCCGAGACCACGTCGCGGGCCTCGGCCTGGATCCGCGCGAGGTGCTCAGGACCGATGAAGGACTCTGCGTAGATCTTGTAGACGTCCTCGGTGCCCGATGGGCGGGCGGCGAACCAGCCGTTCTGGGTGGTCACCTTCAGGCCTCCGATCTTCGCCCCGTTGCCGGGGGCGGCGGTGAGCTTCGCGGTGATCGGCTCCCCGGCCAGGTCGGTGGCGGTCACCTGCTCGGGCGAGAGGTTGGCCAGCTTCGCCTTCTCCTCGCGGTTGGCCGGGGCATCGACCCGTGCGTACGCCGGGGTCCCGTGCCGCGCGGTGAGCTCCGCGTAGTGCTCGGAGGGGTCCTTGCCGGTGACGGCCGTGATCTCCGAGGACAGCAGGGTGAGCAGCACGCCGTCCTTGTCGGTCGTCCACACCGTGCCGTCCTTTCGCAGGAACGAGGCACCGGCGGACTCCTCGCCGCCGAACCCGAAGGAGCCGTCGACCAAGCCGGGGACGAACCATTTGAACCCGACCGGGACCTCGACCAGCTTGCGGCCGAGGTCAGCGGCGACGCGGTCGATCATCGACGAGGAGACCAGCGTCTTGCCGACTGCCGCATCCGCGCGCCAACCGGGGCGGTTGCTGTACAGGTACTGGATCGCGACAGCCAAGTAGTGGTTCGGGTTCATCAGTCCGGCGCCGGGCGTGACGATGCCATGCCGGTCTGCATCCGCGTCGTTGCCGAATGCGACCCGGAACTGGTCGCGCAGCGCCACGAGTGAGGCCATCGCATCCGGAGAGGAGCAGTCCATGCGGATCTTGCCGTCCCAGTCCAGCGTCATGAAGCGCCAGGTCGGATCGACCCTAGGGTTCACGACCGTGAGGTCCAACCCGTGCATCTCGGCGATGTACCCGTAGTACGCCACCGCCGCGCCGCCCATCGGGTCGGCGCCGAGCTTGATGCCGGCATCGCGGACGGCGTCGAGGTTGAGGACGTTGGGGAGGTCCCGGGCGTAGGCGTCAAGGAAGTCGTAGCCAGCCGTGCTGTCCAGGGCCAGGGCCGTGCGCAGCGGGATGCGCCGGACGTCGGTCATCCCGTCGGCGATGATCTGGTTGGCGCGGTCCTGGATCCAGCCGGTCGCGTCGGTCCCTGCGGGCCCGCCGTCCGGCGGGTTGTACTTGAAGCCGCCGTCGGGCGGCGGGTTGTGCGATGGCGTGACCACGATGCCGTCGGCGAGGCCGGTCGTGCGACCCCGGTTGTAGGCAAGGATCGCGTGGCTGAGGGCAGGTGTGGGCGTGTATCCGTCGCGGCTGTCGATGCGGATCTCGACGTCGTTGGCGCCCAGGACCTCGACCGCTGAGGTCCATGCCGGCTCGCTCAGGCCGTGGGTGTCCTTGGCCAGGAACAGCGGCCCGTCCGTGCCCTGCATCGTCCGGTACTCAACGATCGCCTGGGTGGTGGCCAGGATGTGGAATTCGTTGAACGCAGTCCGCAGGCTCGAGCCCCGATGGCCCGACGTGCCGAAGCTGACCCGCTGGTCGATGTTGCCCACATCTGGTTGGTTCGCGTAATAGGCGGTGATCAGCTTCGCGACGTCGACGAGATCGCTGTCCTGGGCCGGTTGTCCGGCGCGTTCGTGGCGGGTCATGGCACCTCCTGGTCGGCTGTCGTGGCTAAGAGCCACGCACGAGGCTCCAGCCTATTGACGGGGGCGCAGAAGGTCGCGCCGAGCGACCGGGTCAGGGCGGAACTCGGCCGCCCCGCGGCTCCGGCCGGGGGATCGGACATGAGGTGCCCGAACACGAGGGGCCGGGGCACGGTGAGCACCGGTCCGCGCGGTGGCGTGGGAGGATGGCGGCATGAGTGGGTCGACCCTGTACCGGCGGCTGCCGAACGGCACATGGGCGGCGGAGCGGGAGGACTTACCCCGCGACGCTCAGTCGGCAGCGCCCAGCCAAGCTGCCGGCGTGGGCCTGGGCGCTGGCTCCAGGCAGGCATCCGATCCCAGCCGGACCGGCGCGCCCGCTGTCCAACCCCGGCCAGTCAGCTCGGCCGCAGGGGCGTCCGTGGTAGCTGGGGCCGCGGCATCGTCTGCGCAGGATGGCGGTGCAGGTAGGGGCGCGGTGGCTGGCAGCGTCAAGGGCGGGGCTGCCGCCCTGAATGGTGGCGCTTCCTTCGCGTCGCCGCCGACCGCCGGTTGGTCAGGCGGATCCGGATCCGCGAACCCGCCGGCCCCGCCGACCCCGAAACCCCAGCGGCCTCCCAAGCGGCCGCGCCGCCGCGGGCGCACCGCCTGGCGAGTCGTCAAGCTGGCCATCCTGGCCTACCTCGTGTGGGTGCTCGCCCTGCTCGTTTACATGGGAGCCTCCCTGCAGAAGACTGACGCGCTGTCGGCCAACCCGATCGAGGACACCTCGGGCACCGTTTGGCTCCTCGTGGGCTCGGACAGCCGCGAAGGGCTCACGGCCGAGGAGCAGTCGGAGTTGCGCACCGGCGCCGACGTGGGCCAGCGCACCGACACGATCATGCTGGTGCACACGGCGATCGGGCAGGCCCCGACAGTGATCTCGCTCCCGCGCGATTCCTGGGTGACGATCCCGGCCCACACGAGCAGCAGCGGCGGGCAGGTCAGCGCCGGCGGGGGGAAGATCAACGCTGCCTACGCCTATGGCGGGGCCCCGCTGCTCACCGAGACGGTCGAGTACAACACCGGGCTGCGCGTCGATCACTACATGGAGATCGGCTTCGGCGGGATCGTCTCGCTGACTGACGCCGTCGGCGGGATCGAGGCCTGCTTCGACGAGGCCATCAAGGACAAGAACAGCGGCCTGGACGTGCAGGCTGGCTGCCAGACCCTCGACGGCAAGCAGGCACTGGCATACGTGCGGATGCGCTACGCCGATCCGAAGGGCGACATCGGCCGGATCGAGCGCCAGCAGCACTACGTGGCCGAGGTGGTCGATGGCATCTTGAGTGTCAACACCTTGGTGAATCCCTTCCGCCAGGTTGCCCTGGCCAACGCTGCGCTCGGGGCCGTGACCGTCGACAGCAGCACGGGAGTCCTGGACCTTGGCGTGTTCGGGCTGAACATGGGGCGGGTCGCCACGGGGAAGGGCGAGATCTCGGTCGTACCGATCGACGATTCGGACCACTGGGAGGGCGGGCAGTGGGTGATCCACTGGGATGACGAGGAGGCCAACAGCCTGTTCACCTCCTTGGGCGGGAGCACGCCGCAGTCCCAGAGGGCGGCTGGCCGGTAGGCGGCGCGGCTCAGGGCGCCCCCTCGACGGTGGGAGCAGGCCGTAGTGTGCCGCCATGGAGGGCGGCACGATCCTGATCACCGGGCTTGGCCTTGCTGTGGCTGCGGGGCTCAACGCCTACATCCCGCTCTTCATCGCGGGACTGCTCATCCGTCTCGACCTATACAGCTTCGGTGAGCCGTACGACGTCCTCGGCAGCACCCCGGCGCTCGTCATCGTCGGTGTCCTGCTGGCGGTCGAGGTGCTGGCCGACAAGTTCCCGGCGGTCGACTCGATCAACGACCTGGTGCAGAGCCTGGCCAGACCGGCTTCCGGTGCGATCCTGTTCGCCGGCGCAGCCTCGGGCTCGCAAGCGCAGTGGTCAGAAGCACTTGCGCTCATCCTCGGCCTTGCCACAGCGGCTGGCGTGCATGCGGTGAAGTCCACCGCGCGGCCGGTCATCAACACCGCGACCGCCGGTCTGGGCGGACCCGTGGCCAGCACGGTCGAGGATGGCTTCTCCGCCGGACTGTCGCTGGCTGCGCTCCTGGCGCCGCTGATCGTGCTCCTCCTGCTCGCGGGGGTGGCCTGGTGGCTCGCCCGGTTGATCCGCCGCCGGTCCGTCCGGCCACCGGCGGCGGGCTGAGCCGAGCGGGCGCGTGTCCAGCAGGCGACCGGCCTCCGGTTGCCGCCCGGCGCCTCCGGCGGATCGGTCCAAGTCCGCGGCCCTCTCAGGCGGATCGATCCAACTCCGGGGGGCTCGGGGCCTCGCGTATTTGGATGGATCCCGGGCGCAGACCTGGCGGCGGGGCTGGGCGGGGCCGGGCCTCGCTACGCGGACTGCTGTCGGACGGTCCCAGTAGGGTGATCACAGCAATCGATCCCCGCACCCCCCAGGAGTCAACGTGGCCCGCATCGTGGTGGACGTCATGCTCAAACCAGAGATCCTCGACCCGCAGGGCCGTGCTGTGATGGGAGCGCTCGGCCGGCTCGGCTTCAGCGGTGTCACGTCGGTCCGGCAGGGCAAGCGGTTCGAGATCGAGGTCGATGGGGAGGTCAGCGAGGAGCTCTCGGCGCGGCTGGAGGAGCTGGCCGGGTCGCTGCTGAGCAACCCGGTCATCGAGGACTACGTGGTCCACACTGGGACGGGCCAGTCGTGATGCGCATCGGTGTCGTGACGTTCCCCGGGTCGCTGGACGACCGGGATGCGGCCAGGGCAGTGACGATCGCCGGTGGCGAGGCGGTCGCCCTGTGGCACGCCGACGCGGACCTGCACGGCGTGGATGCCGTGGTACTGCCGGGCGGCTTCTCCTACGGCGACTACCTGCGCTGCGGGGCGATCAGCCGCTTCGCCCCCGCCATGGGCTCGATCATCGACGCCGCTCGGGGCGGCCTCCCGGTCCTGGGCATCTGCAACGGGTTCCAGGTCCTGTGCGAGTCCCACCTGCTGCCCGGCGCGCTGACGCGCAACGTGGGCCTGCACTTCGTGTGCCGCGATCAGGAGCTCGAGATCGCCAACGCAGCCACGCCCTGGACCCGTGACTACGAGGCCGGCCAGCGGATCGTCGTGCCGCTGAAGAACGGGGAGGGCCGGTTCCAGGCAGACGATGCCACGCTCGACGAGCTCGAGGCGGAGGGTCGCGTCGTCGCCTACTACTGCGACCTCAACCCGAACGGCTCACAGCGCGACATCGCCGGCATCAGCAACGCGGCCGGGAACGTCGTCGGCCTGATGCCCCACCCCGAGCACGCGGTCGAGGAGCTGACCGGGCCGGGCACCGACGGCCTGGGCTTCTTCACCTCGATCCTTTCCCACCTCGCCGCCGGCGGTTCGCTGGCCGGCGCCGCGCAGGGAGCACCCGCATGATCGACACCGTTTCCATTGCGCAAGCCCATCCCGAGACCTCCCAGCCCTACGCCGAGCTGGGGCTCAAGCCGGACGAGTACGACCGGATCCGCGAGATCCTGGGTCGCCGGCCGACCTCCAGCGAGTTGGCCATGTACTCGGTGATGTGGAGCGAGCACTGCTCCTACAAGTCCTCGAAGGTGCACCTGCGCCAGTTCGGCGAGAAGAAGCCGGAGAGCGACGCCCTCCTGGTCGGGATCGGGGAGAACGCAGGCGTCGTCGACATCGGTGACGGTTGGGCGGTGACGTTCAAGGTCGAGTCGCACAACCACCCGTCCTACGTCGAGCCGTACCAGGGCGCGGCGACTGGGGTCGGCGGCATCGTGCGCGACATCATGAGCATGGGCGCCCGGCCCGTTGCGGTGATGGACCCGTTGCGATTCGGCGCGGCCGACCACCCGGACACCCGGCGCGTGCTGCCCGGTGTCGTCGCAGGCGTCGGCGGCTACGGGAACTGCTTGGGCCTGCCCAACATCGGCGGCGAGGTCGTGTTCGACACCTGCTACCAGGGCAACCCGCTGGTCAATGCGCTGTGCGTCGGCGTGATGCGGCATCAGGACATCCACCTGGCCAGTGCCAAGGGCGTGGGCAATGCCGTGATCCTGTACGGCGCCCGGACCGGCGGTGACGGAATCGGCGGCGTGTCGGTGCTGGCCTCCGAGACGTTCACGGAGGGCGGGCCGACCAAGCGACCCAGCGTCCAGGTGGGTGACCCCTTCATGGAGAAGCTGCTCATCGAGTGCACGCTCGAAGTGCTGGGAGCCGGGCTCGTGGAGGGCATCCAGGATCTGGGTGGCGCGGGCATCTCGTGCGCCACCTCGGAGCTGGCCTCTGCTGGTGAGGGTGGGATGCACGTGTGGCTGGACCGCGTCCTGCTGCGCGACCCGACCCTGTCGCCGGAGGAGATCCTCATGAGCGAGTCGCAGGAGCGGATGTGCGCCGTGGTCGAGCCGGCCAAGGTCGATGCCTTCATGGCCATCTGCCGCAAGTGGGACGTCGAGGCCGTCGTGATCGGGGAGGTCAACGCCTCGGGCCGGCTCACGGTGGACTGGCACGGTGAGCGGGTCGTGGACGTGCCGCCGCGGACCGTCGCGCATGAGGGCCCCGTCTACAACCGGCCGATCGCACGTCCGTGGTGGCTGACCGCGCGGCAGGAGGACGCTCCCACCGCTGAGAGGCTCGCCCGGCCGGCCGACGCCGACGCGATCCGCGCGACGATCATGCGGCTGATCGCCTCGCCGAACCTGGCGGCCAAGGACTGGGTGACCGACCAGTACGACCGGTACGTCATGGGCAACACCGTCATGGCCCAGCCCGACGACGCCGGCATCATCCGCGTGGATGACGAGACTGGGCGGGGTGTGGCGCTGGCCACGGACGCGAACGGCCGCTTCGCCGCACTCGACCCGTATGCCGGGGCTCAGCTGTCGTACGCGGAGGCCTACCGGAACGTCGCCGTCGCCGGGGGCGTGCCACTGGCCGTCACCAACTGCCTGAACTTCGGCTCCCCGGAGGATGCCGGGGTCATGTGGCAGTTCCGCGAGGCCGTCTCGGGATTGGCCGACGCGTGCCTCCAACTGGGTACGCCGGTGACCGGCGGGAACGTCAGTTTCTACAACCAGACCGGCGACGTCGCCATCCACCCGACCCCCCTGGTCGGAGTCCTCGGCGTGATCGACGACGTCGCCCGCCGCACGCCCATGGCCTGGGGCCCCGACGGTGAGCTGATCTACGTCCTCGGCCAGACACGTGACGAGTTCGGCGGGTCCGAATGGGCGCATGTCGTGCACGGGCACCTCGGCGGGCTTCCGCCACAGCTGGACCTGGAGTCCGAGCGCCAGCTCGGGCAGATCCTCGTGGCGGGTTCGCGCGACGGCATGTTCACGGCAGCGCACGACGTCTCCGATGGCGGGATCGTGGTGACCCTGTTGGAGATGGCCCTGCGCGCTGGTGTGGGCGCGCGGTGCTGGGTGCCCGACGGCATCGACCCGTTCGTGTTCCTGATGGCTGAGTCGGCCACGCGAGCCATCGCGGTCGTGCCGCGTTCAGAGGAGCTCAGGTTCACGCAGATGTGCGGGGCTCGGGGCTTCGCTGCCACCCGGATCGGCGTAGTGGACTCTGGGACCGGGACCGGGGCCGGGGCCGGGACCGGGGCCGGCGTGCAGACGCTTGTGATCGACGGGGTGTACGGCGAGGCTGTCGTCGTGCCGCTCGAGGAGGTGCGGTCGCTGCGGGAGGGGACGCTGCCGGCGCTGTTCGGGTAGGCCGGATTGCGCGAAAGGGTTGCTGGGCGGATCCGGCAGCCCCTTGGGCTGGCTGTGCGCTGAATCACACGATTGGTGCGTTTCGGGCAGAGGTGCCGCCGGGTAATGACGAGGTGTCCCGCCGGGATCACATGCAGTGCACGATTCAACTCCGGAGCAACGATGTCCACGACGAAGATGCCTGGTTCCCCGAGTGCGCTCGCAATGGTCGAGCAGCGTCTGGTCGCCGCCGCGAAGGAGCGCGCGGAGGCAGCCAAGCGGGCTGCCGATTCGGCGTCGCCCGCGACGCCCTGATCGGTCCCGCCCGGCACCCTGGCCCCCAGCAGCGGGCCAGCGGCTCCCAGTGGACTCTCACACCAGCGGAAGCCAGTCCGTGAGGTCCGCCCGCTCCCCGCTGGCCCGGACCAAGCCGGCGGCCCGCGCCTCAGCCCAGGTCAGGCCTCCGGTCCCCAACCTGAGCCAGGTCCGCGGGTCCATCTCGACGACCGCCCGGGGAGTACCCCGGCGGTGCGCAGGACCGGGTACCGCCTGGGCGGCTGCGCACGGTGGGATGCGGATCTCGACGGAATGGCCGGGGGCACGGTCGACGAGCATCTGGAGCAGGTAGCGCACTGCCATGCGCTGCGTCACGCGGTCGACCTGACCACCAGACGTGATCGCGTCGTTCGCCGCGCGCAGCGCCTCGGCGCCCGCTGCAGGGTCGATCCGGGGTCTCGGCACGACGCCAGTGTCTCCCGTGCCGAGGGGGACCTCTGCGCCGAGGGGGACCTCTGCCACGGGGTGCGGCCGGCCACTTCGTGCCCATCGCCTGTGGGCGGGTCGGGTACTGCCCGGGCTGGGTACTGCGACTGAGCGGTTCGCCGCGGCGACACCTAGAATCGCACTGTGGCGCGCGGAGACGGCAGGCTCACGCACGATCTGGACCCTCATGACAGGGGCCCGCAAGACGCTTGCGGTGTGTTCGGGGTCTGGGCGCCCGATGAGGACGTCGCGAAGCTGACGTACTTCGGGCTCTACGCGCTCCAGCATCGGGGTCAGGAGTCCGCGGGCATCGCGGTCAGCGATGGCCACCAGACCATGGTCTACAAGGACATGGGCCTGGTCTCCCAGGTGTTCACCGAGGGTGCCCTCGCCTCTCTGCGTGGGCACGTCGCAGTCGGGCACTGCCGCTACTCGACGACGGGTTCGAGCGTGTGGGAGAACGCCCAACCCACCTTCCGGTCCACCGCGACGGGTCATCTGGCCCTTGCGCACAACGGGAACCTGATCAACACCGTCGAGCTTTCCCACCGTGTGGCCGCAGTGCAGAACGGGGCCGGGATGCTCCCGATCGGCGGCACGGCAGCCACATCGGACACCGAGCTCCTGACCGCACTCCTGGCCGCCCACCCGGACGAGTCGATGCTCGCGGCCGCAGTCGATGAGCTGCCGCACGTCCGCGGGGCATACAGCTTGGTGTTCATGGACGACACGAGCCTGTATGCGGCTCGTGATCCGCAGGGGATCCGTCCACTGGTCCTCGGTCGCCTGGAGCGCGGCGGGTGGGTGGTCGCCTCGGAGACCGCAGCGCTGGACATAGTCGGGGCCCAGTTCGTCCGGGAGGTGGAGCCCGGGGAGGCGATCGCCATCGACAAGCACGGGATCCGCTCCGACATCTTCTCCCGCCCGGAGCCCAAGGGGTGCCTGTTCGAGTACGTGTACCTGGCCCGGCCCGACACGAGAATCGCCCGTCGCAGCGTGCACGCGACCCGCGTGGCGATCGGGGAGCGGCTGGCGCGGGAGCATCCGGTTGACGCGGACCTGGTCATCCCTACGCCCGACTCCGGGACGCCCGCGGCGATCGGCTACGCCCATGCCAGCGGGATCCCGTTCGCCCAGGGCCTGGTGAAGAACGCCTACGTGGGGCGCACGTTCATCCAACCCTCCCAGACGATCCGGCAGCGCGGGATCCGCCTGAAGCTCAACCCGCTGCGCGACGTGATTGACGGCAAGCGCCTCATCGTCGTCGACGACTCGATCGTCCGGGGCAACACCCAGCGCGCGATCGTGAAGATGCTCAGGGAAGCCGGAGCCGCTGAGGTGCACGTCCGGATCTCCAGCCCGCCAGTCCGATGGCCCTGCTTCTACGGCATCGACTTCGCCACGAAGGCCGAGCTGATCGCCAGTGGGCGGACCGTCGAGGAGATCCGCGAGTCCATCGGAGCAGACTCGTTGGGCTTCGTCTCGCTCGAGGGACTCACGGAGGCGACCACGCTGGGAGCGCAGAACCTGTGCCGCGCTTGCTTCGACGGCGTCTACCCGATCCCTCTGCCGGAGCCCGCGAAGCTGGGCAAGCACCTTCTGGAGACCATGGAGGTGGGCGCGTGACCGGGCCCACCTCGGCTGGCGCCACGTACGCGGCTGCGGGCGTGGACGTCGCCGCCGGCGAACGTGCCGTGGATCTGATGCGTGCCGCGATCGCCAGGGCCCAGCGGCCCGAGGTCGTGGGCGGTGTGGGCGGGTTCGCCGGCCTGTTCGACGCCTCGGCCCTCACCCGGTTCCGCCGACCGCTTCTGGCCACGTCGACCGACGGCGTGGGCACCAAGGTCGCCGTGGCGCGGCGGATGGGCGTGCACGACACCATCGGCATCGACCTGGTGGCGATGGTCGTCGACGACCTCGTCGTGTGCGGGGCCGAGCCGTGGTTCATGACCGACTACATCGCCATCGGGTCGGTGGTCCCCGAACGGGTTGCGGCGATCGTCACGGGCATCGCTGAGGGCTGCCGCCAAGCCGGTGTCGCCCTCGTGGGCGGGGAGACCGCCGAGCATCCCGGGCTGCTCGCGCCGGATGAGTACGACGTGGCCGGCGCCGGCACCGGTGTCGTGGAGGCCGACGATCTCCTGGGTCCGGCGCGGGTCCGCCCCGGCGACGCCCTCATCGCCATGGCGTCCAGCGGGCTGCACTCCAACGGCTACTCCCTGGCTCGCCACGTGCTCTTCGATCGCGCCGGCTGGGCGCTGGACAGGTACGTCGCCGAGTTGGGCCGGACCCTCGGCGCGGAGCTCCTCGAGCCTACTCGGGTCTACGCCCTCGACGTCCTCGACCTCATCTCCGGTGGGGGTGTGCATGCGCTGTCCCACATCACCGGCGGCGGGATCGCCGCGAACGTCGCCCGGGTCCTCCCACCCCAGCTGCACGCGACCATAGACCGGCGGACGTGGACTCCGGCGCCGATCTTCGGGCTCATCGGCGAGCTCGGCGGAGTCGCCCTGGGCGAACGCGAGCGCACCTTCAACGAGGGCCTGGGCATGGTGGCTATCGTTGCCCGGGATGTGGCTGACGCTGCAGTGGACCGGCTGACCGAGCGCGGGGTCCCAGCGTGGCGATGCGGCGAGGTGCGGGTGGCACAGCCGGACGACGTCTCAGATGCCGCCGCGAAGGGCGGCCTCGGTGGGACGGTCGCACTCGTCGGCAACCATCCGTAGGGTCGCTCCCGAGCGTTGGACAGTGACCGGCAGGTCGCATCGCCGGCGGCACCCTCAGCGGGGGTACTCCTCCGACTCGTCCTCGTCCTCGGCCTCGTCACCGTCGGGGGAGTACTTCGCGTAGGGGTCCTCGAAGTCCTCGTCCTCGACATCCTGGTCACTGGGTGCGGAGGACCCAGCGAGTTCGGCCTGGAGCCGATCCAGATCGGTGGCCGGTCCACCGTACTTCAACTGGCGGGCGACCTTCGTCTGCTTGGCCTTGGCCCGGCCGCGCCCCATGGCTCGACCTCCTCCTCCGGGTTAGGTCCGGACGGTACACATATGTCCGCCCCCGGTGCGGGGCGACGATCGGAGTCCATATTACCCGCGGCGCGATGAAGGCGCCCACCACCGGTGCGCCGCTCCACGTGTGGCGGCGTCAAGCCCAGCGCGTGCCAGCTGCGGCGGTGGGCAGGGGTCCGAATCGGCCCTGGGTTCCCGACGCTGGACCCGCCGTCAACGGATCCAGCCGCACCGGTCGGCAGGCCCCGAGGGCTGCCACCGGCGTGCCGTTACCGTGCTGCAAAGATCTTGGTGCAAAATGCCCTCCCCGTGTTGAAGTGTCGGTTCACCGGTGCAATGCTTCCCTGAAGATGTCCGTTTGATTACGGTCTGTGACCAATCAAGGAGCGCGTGATGTCTGCACGACAGCAGGAAGTGGAACCGCTTCTCACGCCGGCTGAGGTTGCCGCGCTTTTTCGCGTCGATCCCAAGACCGTCACCCGTTGGGCCAACGCCGGTAAGCTGACTTCGATCAGGACCCTCGGTGGACATCGCAGGTACCTCGAGAGTGAGGTCCGGGCCCTGCTCGAGAGCATCCCGACGCCGCGCGACGGCGTCGCGGGCGGGGCTGATTAGCCGACTGCGACGCCTGCAGCCGACAGTCGAACCGTGCGCGTGTCGGCACGGTGGCCCTGTCACGTCCGGACATCGGACCGGCCCTCACCGCGTGGGTCCCGTCACGACCCAGCCTGTGCCGCGGACGCGCCAGAGGAGGGCGGTCGCGCGGGCCAGCATGAACACGCCCAGCGCCAGCCACAGGTCGGTGACACTGCCTCGGGACTGCCAGACCCACCACGCTGCAGGAGCGAACGCGGCCAGGGCGAACAACTGGGCGCCGACCAGGAACCACGTGTCGCCGGCTCCCAGCAGCACGCCGTCGAGGACGAAGACGACGCCGGCCAGGGGCTGCTGCAGCGCCACGACGACGAGGGCGGAAGCGACCATCTGCTGGACGGAGGGGTCGTCCCCGAACAACTGCGAGAGCCACGGCCGCAGGGCCAGGACCAGGGCCATCAGGATCGCCCCCAGCCACAGGCCCCACTTGGTCATCAGCCACGTGGCCGCCCGGGCAAGGTCCACGGTCCCGGCGCCCAGGTGCTTGCCGAGCAGTGCCTGGCCGGCGATGGCCAGCGCGTCCAGGCTCAGGGCCAGGACGTACCAGATCGTCAAGGTCACGTAGTAGGCGGCCAGTTGGGCATCCCCGATCCGTGCGGCGACCATGACGGCCAGGATGAGCACCGCGCGAAGGGCGACCGTGCGCCAGAACAGCGGGATCGCCCCCCGGGTGGCGGCCGCCAGGCCCGAGCGGCTCGGCCTGAGCCCGGCATGCTCGCGTCGGGCTCGTCCGGCCAGGACCAGTGCGTACAGGACCCCGGCCAGGGCCTCGGCCGCCACGGTCGCCCACGCCGAGCCGGCGACGCCCCACCGGGCGACGAGCACGAAGTACGCAGCCAGCGCAGCGTTCGTGCTCACTGAGGCCACCGTCACCCACAGGGTCGTCGCGGTGTCCTGCAGGCCGCGGAGCACGCCCGTCGCGGCCATGGAGGCAAGCGCGAACGGGAACGCCAGCGCGATCGTGCGCAGGTAGGCGAGGGCCTGCGGGGTCGACTCGGGGGACGTGCCGATCCATTCGAGCAGCTGCGGACCGGCGAGCCAGGTGACCGCGGTCGCGGCGGCACCGATGCCAAGCCCGAGCGCCACGCCCTCGACGCCGGCGTTGATCCCGGCGTCGACCTGCCCGGCTCCGACCCGGCGGGCGACAACGGCCGTAGTCCCGTAGGCCAGGAAGATGGCCAAGCCGGTGACCGTGGTGAACACCTGCGCTCCTGCCCCCAGGGCGGCCAGGGAGGTCGTGCCCAGCGTGGCCACGATCGCGGCGTCGATCAGAGTGAAGAGGGGGTGGGCGACGAGCGCCCCGAAGGCGGGGATGGCGAGCCGGAGGATGTCCCGGGCGGCGGACGTGGTCCCAGCCTCGGGCAGGGCGTTGACCACCCGTGGACCATACCGGCACCGGCGACAGGACCGGAAATGGCGGATCCCCTCAGACGGGGGATGCATGAGGGGATCCGCGGTGGCCAGGGGCGGGGTCGAACCGCCGACCTTCCGATTTTCAGTCGGACGCTCGTACCAACTGAGCTACCTGGCCCTGGCTCCGGCAATCCGGAACCTCTGCGACCCCGACGGGACTTGAACCCGCGACCTCCGCCGTGACAGGGCGGCGCGCTAACCAACTGCGCTACGGGGCCTTGCGTTGCCGCTCGGCTTGTTGCTACCAGTCCGAGGACTGTTCCGTGCATCCCCAACCCGTCCGGGCTGGTTGTAGCCCCAACGGGATTCGAACCCGCGCTACCGCCTTGAAAGGGCGGCGTCCTGGGCCGCTAGACGATGGGGCCGGGTGGCTGGTGCCTTCCGGTTCTCCAGACGCCTGTCGGGGACGCGAAAAGCATACGGGAGCCGACGGCAAAATCCCAACTCGGCCATCGGCGCCCGCTGTGCGGACGTCCAGCACTGCCGGTCGGGACCACGAGCAGCCTGCCGGCGGAGGTCCTGCTCCGGCCGTGGGCACTTCGCTTCCCGGTGCGCCATGCGGCAGGATGATCGACGCGTCCGCCCGCGTCCGCCCGCGTCCGTCGCCAGCGCGCGGGCCCCGACCCGAGGAGTGGTTCGATGCCCGACCGCCTTAGCCCCCTGGACGTCTCCTTCCTGTACATGGAGGAATCCACGACCCCGATGCACGTGGGCGGCGTGGCGCTGTTCGAGGTGCCGGAGTCCGGCTTCGACTACGAGCGGCTCGTCCGGCTCATCCGCGACCGCATCAGCCTGGTGCCGCGCTACCGGCAGCGGGTCCGGTCGGTCCCCGGGCATCTGGCCAACCCGGTCTGGGTCGACGACGAGCACTTCGACGTGACCTACCACGTCCGGCGCTCGGCCCTGCCCCGACCCGGGACTCAGGAGCAGCTGCACGACCTGGTCGCCAGGATCATGGGCCGCCCCCTGGACCGGTCCCGCCCCTTGTGGGAGATGTACCTCGTCGAGGGCGTCGAGGGCAACCAGTTCGCGATCATCTCCAAGACCCACCACGCGATGGTCGACGGCTCCGCCGCGGTCGACATCGGCCAGGTGATCCTGGACACGACCCGGGAGCCGGAGCCAGTGCCGCAGGACGCCTGGCGGCCCAGCCGGGAGCCCAGCTCCGTCGAGCTCGTCGCTGGGGCGCTCAACGAGATCGTGCGCTCCCCCAAGGCGGTCGTTGACACCGTACGCTCCAGCATCCTCGACCTCCAGGAGACGGTGACCCACATCGGCCGGAACGTGGTCGGCCTGGCCTCAGCCGCGCGAACGATCGTCCGGCCGCCCTCGTCCAGCCCGCTGAACGCGGAGATCGGAGCCGCGCGGCGCTATGCCACGACCACGGCCGACCTTGCGGACCTGAAGCGGATCAAGCATGCTCACGGCGGGACGATCAACGACGTGGTGCTGACCCTCCTGGCTGGCGCCCTCAGGTCCTGGATGATGACTCGGGGTGAGTCGGTGACCTCACGGACCAGCGTCCGGGCCCTGGTCCCGGTCAGCGTTCGCACGTCGTCGGACTCCTCGGGCAACCAGATCGCGGCCTTCCTGTGCGACCTGCCGGTGGGCGAGCCGGATCCGATCATCCGCCTGCAACGGGTCCGCTTCGAGATGGACATGCTCAAGGAGTCCGGGCAGATGCTCGGTGCGTCGGCGCTGGTGGGCGTGGCCTCGTTCACCCCGCCGACCGTCCACTCGCTGGGGGCGCGCGCCGTCTCGGGCCTGTCCCGGCGGGTCTACAACGTCGTCATCACCAACGTCCCGGGGCCGCAGTTCCCCCTGTACGCCGGAGGTGCGCTGATGCTGACGGCCTACCCGGTGGTGCCCCTGGCCCGCGGCCAGGCGGTCTCCATCGGCCTGACGTCCTACAACGGCGGTGTCTACATCGGACTGAACGCGGATCGTGGCGCCATGCCCGACGTCGGCGTGCTGGCGGAGTGCATCGACGACGCGATGGCCGAGCTGCTGGCGACCACCACGCCCACCGGCGAGCCGCTCCAGCCGATTGTGCCCACGGAGTAGGCGAAACCCAGCCACGTCCGTGCCCGGCGCGTCACGCCCGCCGGGCGTACAGTAGATCCGCTCCCGGGCGGGTGAGGGGGCCGATGACCGCGGTAGGAGGCTGTCGTGGCTGACGCTGAACGACCGCGTCGTCGCGGCATCGTCCTTGGCGGGGGCGGCATCCTGGGCGGCGCATGGACCGTCGGAGCCCTGTCCGCGCTGCGGCAGGTGCACGGCTTCGAGCCGCGCGATGCAGAGGTCATCGTCGGCACATCGGCTGGGGCAGTCGTCGCTGCCCTCCTGGGTGCCGGAGCCACGACTGCCGAGCTCGAGGCCAAGGAGCGTGGCGAGCGCGTGCCCACCGGACCGATCGCGGGCTTCTCGTGGGACATCGCAGCCGTCACCGGTGGCGGCCGGCCGGCGATGCCGAAGCTCGCTCCGGGCTCGCGGACGCTCATGCGCACCGGACTGAGCCGGTTCCGCCGCATGCCGCCCACAGCCGTGCTCTCGGCGTTCCTGCCTACCGGGTCGAAGTCCCTCGAGCGGATCGCGCACCTGATTGAAGGGTTCACCCCGATCGGCGAGTGGTCACCGCATCCGCACCTGTGGATCGTGGCGATGGACTACGACTCGGGCCGACGGGTCGCCTTCGGCCAGCCCACAGCTCCCGAGGCGCCCCTCTCGCTGGCCGTGCAGGCGTCGTGCTCCATCCCCGCGTGGTACAGCCCGGTGCAGATCGGCGGCCACCGCTACGTCGATGGCGGCGCGTGGTCGGCGACGTCCGTGGACCTCGTGGCCGACCTGGGCCTGGATGAGGTATATGTGATCGCGCCGATGGTGAGCTTCCACTTCGACCGACCTGATCACCTTCTCGCGCGGCTGGAGCGGACCTGGCGGGTCCAGGTGACCAAGCGCTGCCTGCACGAGGTGGAGAAGGTGCGGGCAGGCGGCACTGACGTCACGGTCCTCGGTCCCGGCCCGGAGGACCTCGAGGCGATCGGGGGGAATCTCATGGCTGATGAGAAGCGGATCCACGTTCTGGAGACGTCGGTCCGCACGTCCATCGAGGCGCTGCGGGACCCCGACCACATGGGGCCGGACTACATGGCATCGGTCGACTGATGCGCGGCTACGTCCCGGTCGAGTGGCCGCTGCTCGAGGAACTGGCCAGGACCGCGGCACTCCCTGGCCCGCTGGCGGGGTGGTGCGTGGACCCTGTCTGGCGCAGCGCCGCCTCGGACGTGACCGAGGAGGAGTGGGAGTACGAGGCGCTGGCGACGGCCGCCGAGGACCTGGCTCCGGCCGGCGGCGCCGTCCTGGCGATCGAGGCCGCGGTGGTCCCCCCGGCCGTTGTCGACGGCCGCTTCGAACTGCCCGGTACCCTCGTCCTGGCCGATGTCCAGGCCGTGTTCAGCCAGGACCTGAGCTGGTTCGGCGTCCAGGAGATCGAGGACCTCCTGAGGACGCGACCAGCCTGAGACTGTGCCGAGCCTGAGACTGCGCCCGGCCGCCGCGGCTCAGCCGCCGTACCCTGCTGAGTACTCCTGCTCGGATTCCAGGGCCTTGACCGTCTCCGCCATCGCGGTCTCCTCGAGCTTGCCGCCGACGAGCGGCACGTGGGAGCGGTACTCGGCGTTGAGGGTGAGCGAGGTCGCCTGCCCGGACGCGAGGAGTTCGAAGGTGCCCTCCATCGAGATCGGGGTCCCGACGAACTCAGTCACGAGATCGGCGGTGCGCCGGCCGTCCTCCGGCCGCGGCGCCGACCAGTTCACGGTCTCGATGACGTGGGCGGTGTCGCCGACGATCTTGCGCACCGCCGCGGGCACGCCGACGACGGGGTTGTCCCGTTCGAGGACGATCTGCGTGGCGCCGTCGGACTGGCTGCGGATCGTCACGACGGGGTTGGCGGCTCCTGCTGCCAGCAGCTTCCCCTCCTGGTACCGGACATCGGCGATCTGTGCCCATGCCCGGCCGATCGGCATGGGGTAGGTGATCGAGTGCGTCAGCGTGCGTGCCATGCCTCTCCTAGGGCTACTCGGCGAACCACCGCGGGGCTATCTCCTGCTCCTTGCGGATCGCACGCAGGAACTGCTCGCCGGCGATCTCCTCGAGCTTGCCGCCGACGAGGGGCACCGGGGACTTCGCCGTGATCGCCACCTGCAGCACCGCGCCGAACCCCTCCGGACGCAGTGACAGGGTCCCGTGGACCGTCATCGGCACGCCGGGGAACGTCGCCGCAAGCGTGCCGGTGCGCGAGCCGTCCCGAGCCGGGTTCGACCAGCTGTGGACCTCGCTGATCTCGATCGCATCCCCGACGAACCGCCGCGCCGCTGCCGGCACCGCGGCGGGGAGCTTGCGCGTGGACGAGATCACGGTCCCGGTGCCGCTGTGCCGGACGTCGGCTCGCACGTCGAAGGAGGCCATGTTCTGGTGCTTCCACGTGACGTAGCGCGCATCCGCCTGGGCGGCGAACACCACGTCAGGTGCGACGTCGAAGTGCATCGTCGCGTTGAGCTCCTTGGCCACGGATCCTCCTGCGGTCGGGGCGCGCCCGGTCGGCCGGGCTCCGACGACTATAGGCGTCGCCAGCCGGACGGCGCAGCGCGCGCCTTCCGGTAGGCCCTCGAGCGGCCCAACATGCGAGGGTTGCCATGGAGGTCCTTGGGCAGGAGGGTTCCGCCGTGGGGTTCATCGAGGGGTACCAGTGGGCGTCACCCCGGGACGCCGCCATCGCCGCGCTGTTCTACCGGCATGTCGACCCGCATGACGTCTCAGGTCGTGACGAGGTCACCATGCGGGGCTGCGTCGAGGCCCTGATCGGGGCGGCGCAGGTGCGGGCCCCCAACCACGCGCTCGTCCGGGCGACGTATCCGACCGTCGCCGAGGATGGCTGGTCGTGCGGGCGGACCGTCGTGACGGTGATCACCGACGACATGCCCTTCCTGGTCGACTCGGTGACTGCGGAACTCAATCGACAGGGTGCGTCGATCCACCTGGTCGTGCATCCGATCGTCGCCGTGACCCGGGACGACTCGGGTCGCCTCCTGACGGCGGAGTCCCCAGCCCTCGGCCCGGAGTCGGAGCCGGTCCTGCCCCAGATGGAGGCCGTCGGCGGGCTGGAGTCCTGGATGCACATCGAGCTGGACTGGCGCGGGGACACGGCAACGCTGGCCGGGATCGAGAAGGGCGTCGCCGGGATCCTTGCCGACGTGCGTCGCGCCGTCGACGACTGGCCATGGATGGTGGCCGAGGCCCGTGGGCTGGCCGCCCAGTTTGTGGCCGCACCGCCGCGCCGCCTCGATCCCGACCAGATCGGGCAGACGATCGACCTGCTCAACTGGCTGGCCGACGACCACTTCACCTTCTTGGGCTACCGGGAGTACCGGTTGGCCGGATTGGGCGGAGATCCAGGCGAGCTGGCCCTCGTCAGCGAGCCGGGCAGCGGGCTCGGGCTGCTTCGCTCCGACCGGGCCGAGTCGACGTCCTTCAAGGACATGCCGCCCCAAGTGCGCCAACGGGCCCGCGAACCGCGCCTGCTGATCCTGACGAAGGCCAACCGGCGCTCGACAGTCCACCGACCGGTCTACCTGGACTACGTCGGGGTCAAGATCTTCGACCGGGCCGGGCAGGTCATCGGCGAGCACCGGTTCATCGGGCTGCTGTCCGCCTCTGCCTACACGCAGTCGGTCACGGAGATCCCCGTCATCGACCGCAAGGTCCGGCGGGTGCGGGAGGCGCTCGGATTCGGCCGAGCCACCCACGGTGGTCGCGACCTCATGCTGTTCCTCGAGACCTTCCCGCGAGACGAGCTGTTCGCCATCAGCACCGACGAGCTCATCGCCATCTCCGAGGCCGCCCTCAACCTGAAGGAGCGACGGGCGACGCGGCTGTTCCTGCGACGCGACGACTACGAGCGCTTCCTGTCGTGCTTGGTCTACCTACCCCGCGATCGGTACACGACCGACGTGCGGCTGCGGATCCAGAAGCTCCTGGTCGATCAGATAGGTGGCGCCAGCGTCGAGTACACGGCGCGGGTGACCGAATCGGTGCTGGCCAGGCTGCACATGGTCGTGCGGATGCCGCGCGGCGTGGCGCTGCCAGCCGTCGATGCAGAGGCCCTCGAGGCCAGGATCGCCAGGGCTGCCCTGTCCTGGGAGGACTTGCTGGTCGTCGAGCTGGCGGCGGCATCGACAGAGGCGGACGCCCATGCGGTGCTGCGGCGGTACCCGGAGGGGTTTCCCGAGGCCTACCGCGCAAGCGTGTCCCCCGGCGATGCGGTGTCCGACCTGGCCGAGTTGGACCTGCTCACCGGCGACCGCCCGCTGGCCCTGTCACTCAAGCCGGCCGCTGCGGAGAGCGGCGCGCAGGCCAACGCCCGGCTGACCCTGTACGCGCTTTCGGACATCTCGCTGGCGCAGGTCCTGCCCGTGCTGACCAGCCTGGGCGCGCAGGTGGTCACCGAGCGGCTGTTCCGACTGACCCGCACCGAGCAGGGCGGCGCCGCAGTCGGCGCGTTCATCTACGACTTCGGACTGCGCGCCACGGGCGCCACCAGCCTGGCGCAGGTGAGGCGCCTCTGGGAGGAGGCGTTCCTGGCGTGCTGGTCGGGACGGGCGGAGATCGACGGGTTCAACGGTCTCGTGGCGGCGGCCGGCCTGGACTGGCGGCGCATCTCGGTCCTTCGTGCCTACGCCCGATACCTCCGGCAGGTCGGCTCGGCCTTCAGCCAGGAGTACATCGAGACGGCGATGCTGGCCAACCCGGGCATCGCAAGCTTGCTGGTGAAGGTCTTCCACGCCCGCTTCGACCCCGACCTGCCAGGCGACCGACGGGCCCAGGCCGATGAACTGCGCACGCAGATCGACCGTCAGCTGGAGGATGTGGCCAGCCTCGACCAGGACCGGATCCTGCGTTCATTCCTCGACCTGATCCGCGCGACATTGCGGACCAACCACTTCCAGGCCGACCGGCCGGCCCTTGCCATCAAGCTGTTCCCGGCGCATGTCCGCGACCTGGTCCACCCCCGACCCAAGTACGAGATCTGGGTTTGCTCGCCGCGGGTCGAGGGAGTGCACCTCCGCTTCGGGGAGGTGGCCCGCGGGGGCCTGCGCTGGTCGGATCGTCGGGAGGACTTCCGCACTGAGGTCCTCGGGCTGGTGAAGGCCCAGGCTGTCAAGAACGCCGTGATAGTGCCGGTCGGAGCCAAGGGCGGGTTCTATCCCAAGCGTCTCCCGGACCCCGCGGGCGACCGGGAGGCGTGGCTGGCCGAGGGGACCGCGGCCTACCGGGTCTTCGTGGGCTCGCTGCTGGACCTGACCGACAACCTGGCCGGCTCGCAGGTCGTGGCTCCGGCGCGCGTGGTGCGTCATGACGGCGACGACACCTACCTCGTGGTGGCCGCGGACAAGGGGACGGCAACGTTCTCCGACATCGCCAACGGCGTGGCCGCCGAGTACGGCTACTGGCTCGGGGATGCGTTTGCCTCGGGAGGCTCTGCCGGCTACGACCACAAGTCCATGGGGATCACCGCCCGAGGCGCCTGGGAGTCGGTGAAGTCGCACTTCCGGGTGCTCGGCCGTGACATCGCCAACGAGCCGTTCACCGCCGTTGGCATCGGCGACATGAGCGGTGACGTCTTCGGCAACGGGATGCTCCAATCCGAGAAGCTCTGCTTGGTGGCGGCATTCGACCACCGGCACATCTTCCTGGACCCTGACCCCGACCCAGCCGCAGCGTTCGCCGAGCGCAGGCGGCTGTTCGGCCTGCCGAGGTCGTCGTGGGCGGACTACTCCGCCAGCCTCCTATCGCCCGGTGGAGGGGTGCACCCGCGGTCGGCCAAGTCCATCCGGATCACGCCGCAGGTTGCCCGGGCGCTGGGCATGGCAGCCCACGAGGAGGCGATGACTCCGAACGAGGTGCTGCGCGCCATCCTTGCAGCCCCGGTGGACCTGCTCTGGAACGGTGGGATCGGAACCTATGTGAAGGCCTCGACGGAGACGCACGCAGCCGTCGGTGACCGGGCCAACGACGCCATCCGGGTTAACGGCGCCGACCTGCGAGTCCGGGTCGTCGGCGAGGGCGGGAACCTCGGCCTGACCCAGAGGGGGCGGATCGAGGCGGCACGCGCTGGCGTGGCGCTGAACACCGACGCCATCGACAACTCCGCTGGCGTCGACACGTCCGACCACGAGGTGAACATCAAGATCCTCCTCGACCGGCTCGTCTCAACCGGTGCCGTGGACCGGGCGGAGCGGGACCCGCTCCTGTTGTCCCTGACCGACCAGGTGGCCGCGCTGGTCCTCAGGCACAACGTCGCCCAGAACACCCTGCTGCAGTTCGAGGCCCAGCATGGGGCCCCCGCTGTGCCGACCGTGGGTCGCCTCATCCGCAGCCTTGAGCGCACGGTGGCCCTGGACCGCGCCCTCGAGGCGCTGCCCAGCGACGCCGAGCTGTCGGTGATCACGGCCGAGGGACGCGGGCTGACCACTCCGGAGCTGGCAGTCCTGGTCGCCTACGCCAAGCTGGACCTGAAGGCCGCCCTGCTCGATTCGCCGGTCCCCGACGAACGGTTCGCCGGCGCTTGGCTGCGCGACTACTTCCCGGCGGTCCTGGCCGACCGGTTCGTCGACCACCTGGCGGAGCACCCGCTGCGGCGGCAGATCATCGCCACGGGCATCGCCAACGACATGGTGGACCGCGGCGGGATCACCTACGCGATGCGGGCGGCTGAGGAGACCGGCGCCGGGCCGGCCGAGATCGCCCGGGCGTTCGCCGTCACGTGCGGGATCTTCGGCCTCGGCTCGCTATGGGCCCGGATCGACGTCGAGGAGGGGCGCACGCGGACCAGCGCGCTCAACGGGCTGCGGATCGAGGTCCAGCGACTCCTCGACCGGTCGACCCGGTGGCTGCTGCAGTCCCGCGGGGGGACCCTGGACGTCCCCGGTGAGGTGGACCGCTTCCGGGCCACCGTTGCCGCGCTGGCCGAACGGATCCCCGCGCTCCTCGTCGGCGTCGAGCAGGAACGCCTGGACCGCAGGGTCGCCGACTTCGAGGATGCCGGTGCGCCGCCAGCGCTGGCTGCTGACGTCGCTTCCCTGCTGGACAGGTTCTCGCTGCTTGATGTCGTGGAGGTCAGCCGGATGACGGGCGAGGACCCAGCCCGCGTCGCCGAGCTGTACTTCACGCTCTCGGACCGCTACCAGGTCGATCACTTCCTGGGTCGGATCAGTGCGCTTCCCCGATCCGACCGCTGGTCGTCGTTGGCCAGGTCGGCGCTGCGCAGCGACCTCTACGGGGCCCTGGCGTCGCTGACCTCGAGGGTCGTGCGGGCGACGCCGGAGGGCGGCGAACCTGCGGCCCGGGTCGCGGTGTGGGAGGAGCGCCACGCGGAGGGCCTGGGCAGGGCGCGGGCGACGCTCGCCGAGATCGGTGGGCAGGAGTCGTCTGACCTGGCGACGCTGTCGGTGGCGCTGCGGGTGATGCGGACCCTTGCTTTCCAGGGTGGCTAGGGCCAGGCGGATGCGGGCGGCCAGCGCGTGCCCGCGGCGCCGGTACTCTTTGCTGATATGGCAATCGACTTCCCCTTGGCCCTGGCGGACCTGGAGTCCACCCTGTCCGGCATCGAGGGCGTCCTTGACCTGCCCCGGATGCGCGCCGAAGTGGCTGACCTGGAGGTGCAGGCGTCGGCGCCGGACCTGTGGAACGACCCTGCCGCCGCGCAGAAGGTGACCTCGCGCCTGTCGTTCGTCCAGGGCGAGGTCCGCCGCGTCTCCGCGCTGCGCCGACGCGTGGACGACCTGCCTGTACTAGTGGAGCTGGCCCAGGCCGAGTCGGACGCCGAGTCGCTGGCCGAGGCCGAGAAGGAGCTCGGGGAGCTGCAGCACGCAGTCGCTGAGCTCGAGGTGCGCACCCTGCTGTCCGGGGAGTATGACGCGCGCGACGCCCTGGTGACCATCCGCTCGGAGGCGGGCGGGGTGGACGCCGCCGACTGGGCCGAGATGCTGCTGCGCATGTACACCCGCTACTGCGAGCGGCACGACTGGGCCTACGAGGTCTACGACATCTCCTACGCCGAGGAGGCAGGCATCAAGTCGGCGACGTTCGTGGTGAAGGCCCCGTACGCATACGGGACCCTCTCGGTGGAGCAGGGGACGCACAGGCTCGTGCGGATCTCCCCGTTCGACAACCAGGGCCGGCGGCAGACCTCCTTCGCCGGAGTCGAGGTGCTGCCCGTGACCGAGCAGACCGACCACGTGGAGATCCCGGAGGCCGAGATCCGCATCGACGTCTTCCGCTCCTCTGGCCCCGGCGGGCAGAGCGTGAACACGACCGACTCCGCGGTGCGGATCACCCACCTGCCGACCGGGATCGTGGTGTCCTGCCAGAACGAGAAGTCCCAGATCCAGAACCGCGCGGCCGCGATGCGCGTGCTCGAGGCCCGCCTCCTGGAGCGGCGCCGGCAGGAGGAGCGGGCACAGATGGATGCGCTGAAGGCTGACTCGTCCGGCTCGTGGGGCAACCAGATGCGCTCATACGTCCTGCATCCGTACCAGATGGTCAAGGACCTCAGGACCGAGCAGGAGACGGGCAACACTGCAGCAGTGCTCGATGGGGAGATCGACGCCTTCATCGAGGCCGGCATCCGCTGGCGCCGGCGGACGGCCTGACCGGGGGCCGACTGAGGTGATCGGAGTCCGGCTGCCGGGGATCCACGTGGACTCGTCGCACGCGCGGTCGACGCCCCGGCGCGTCGAGTGCGGGCGTCAGGTGGGTGGTCCTGCGTGATCCGCTTCACCAACGTCACCAAGCACTACCCGTCCCAGACGCGGCCGGCCCTCGATGACGTGAGCCTGGAGGTCACCAAGGGGGAGTTCGCGTTCCTGGTCGGCGCGTCGGGCTCGGGCAAGTCGACCTTCCTTCGCCTGGTCCTGCGGGAGGAGCGTCCGACGAGCGGCAGCGTGCTGGTGGCGGGCAAGGACCTCGTCCGGCTGCCGAACTGGAAGGTGCCGCACCTGCGCCGCCAGATCGGCGCGGTGTTCCAGGACTTCCGGCTGCTGCCGAACAAGACCGTCTACGAGAACGTGGCCTTCGCGCTGCAGGTGATCGGTCGGCCGAGCGCCCACATCAAACAGGTGGTGCCCGAGGTGCTCGACCTCGTTGGCCTCGCCGGCAAGGAAGGCCGGTACCCCGACGAGCTGTCCGGAGGTGAGCAGCAGCGGGTGGCGATCGCCCGGGCCTTCGTCAACCGGCCGATGATCGTCATCGCCGACGAGCCGACCGGGAACCTGGATCCGGCGACCAGCGTGGGGATCGTCCGCCTGCTCGACCGGATCAACCGGACCGGCACGACGGTCGTGATGGCCACCCACGACGCGGCGGTGGTTGACAAGATGCGCAAGCGGGTGATCGAGCTCGACCACGGTCGCGTGGTGCGAGACCAAGCACGCGGGGTGTACGGGGTCGTGCGTTGAGGGGGCCAGGATGCGGGTGAGGTTCATCATCGGGGAGGTGCTCACCGGCGTCCGGCGCAACCTGACCATGACCGTGGCCGTGATCATCACTGTGTCAGTCTCCCTGGCCCTGTTCGGCGCGGGCCTGATGGTCCGCTCGCAGGTCGAACTCATGAAGGACTACTGGTACGACAAGGTCCAGGTGTCGATCTACTTGTGCGGCTCGACGTCGGAGGTGCGGTCGTGCGGCTCCGGCGCGGTCACCCAGGCGCAGCGGGAGGACATCCGCGCTGACCTCGACTCGCTCCGGCCGCTGGTCCAAGAGGTCTACTACGAGTCGTCCGCGGAGGCCTTTGCCCGGTTCTCCGAGCAGTTCAAGGGCGCCCCGATCCTTTCGAACATCACGCCGGACCAGATGCCCGAGTCCTTCCGGGTGAAGCTGTCCGACCCGACCAAGTACGACGTCGTCGCCAGCGCGTTCATCGGCCGTTCCGGGGTTGACTCGGTGAACGACCAGCGTCGCGTGCTGGACAAGCTGTTCGCGATCCTCAACGGGTTCCAGACCGGGGCGCTGGTGATCGCCGCGATGATGCTGCTGGCCACAGTCCTGCTGGTCGCCAACACGATCCGTGTGGCCGCGTTCAGCCGACGTCGCGAGACTGGGATCATGCGCCTGGTCGGGGCGTCGAACCTCTACATCCAGCTGCCCTTCCTGCTCGAGGCGGCCCTGGCTGCGACCATCGGTGCCCTGATCGCCATCGGCCTGCTGGCGCTGCTCAAGGCGATCCTCGTGGACGGGGTGCTCACGCCCAGCTTCCAGTTCACCAGCTTCGTCGGCTGGGACGTCGTGGCCCAGGTGTCCGCGATCGTGTTCGTGACCGGCATCACGCTGGCGTCGGTCGCCGCCTTGATCACGCTGCGCCGGTACCTGCGCGTGTGACGGGGGCGGTATTCTGGGGGATCGTCGTGAACGTCGTGGGGGGATTCGTGGTCGGCGCGGAAGGAAATGGCGTATGAGGGCATTGCGGGTTGGGGGTGCCCTCGTGGCTGCGGCTGCCCTCCTCCTGGTCCCACTGAGCCCGGTGACTGCGGACACCGACAGCGACAAGCGGCGTGCGGACGCTGCCCTGGCCGACGTCGGCAGTGACCTGCAAGCGGCCAACGCCAAGCTGGATGAGGCGATCCGGGACCTCGACGACGCGCGTACGAAGCTCCCGGCGGCGCGCGAGGAGCTCGCTGCCGCCCGGAAGGCTGCTGCTGCTGCCGCCGAGGCAGACCTGAAGGCCCAGGTGGAGCTCGAGCAGGCGACCGCTGCTGCGGCTCGGGCTGAGCGGGAGCGGGCCGAGGTCGAGTTCCAGATCAAGGAGTTGCAGAGCCGTGTGGGCAACCTTGCCCGCGAGGTCTACCAGAACGGTGCGCTGGCCGATTTCGACCTGCTGATAACCGCAGCTTCCCCGACCGAGCTCTCGGACCGGGCAGCCGCCATCGACGCCGTGTCGCGCGTGAACAACCAGACGCTGGCCCGGATGGCTTCGATCCGTGCCGAGCTCGCCCTCAAGGAAGCCCGCCTGGAGGCCCTCCGGGCGCAGGTTGAGGACAAGCGCGAGCGAGCAGGCGCCGCGCTCAAGGATGCCGACAAGGCCCGCGACCGGGCGGCGGCTGCCAAGGCGAAGGTCGATGCGCTCGTCGCCAAGAAGGCAGCGGCGCTGGACATCGCCTCCTCCGAGCGGGCGCGCGTGCTCAAGCAGTACAAGTCGGTCGAGGCCGAGCAGCAGCGGATCGCGGCCCTCCTCGCGAAGGAGGCGGCCGCCGAGGCCGCCCGGCTCGCAGCGGGCGGGAAGATGGGCTTCACGCCGACCGGCCGCCGGGGCTTCGTCTGGCCCATCCCGGGCGTTGGAGTGGGGCAGGGAGTCGGCCCGCGCACCCATCCCGTGTACGGCTACCGGTCCTGCCACACGGGTGTCGACCTGGGCGCCCCGTCCGGCACCCGCATCAGGGTGACTGCGGCGGGAACGGTCGTGTCAAACTCGTCGGGCGGGCCTTACGGGAAGCACACGCTCGTGGCGCACGGCAACGGCGTGTACTCCATGTACGCGCATATGTCCCGGTTCGGCGCTCGGGAGGGGGAGACCCTCAGGGCCGGCGAGGCCGTCGGATACGTGGGCAGCACTGGCTACTCAACCGGCCCCCACCTGCACTTCGAGATCCACATCGGGGCGAAGCCCTACAACCCGATGGGGTGGTTCGGCGGGGAGAGGGAGTCGGTCGGCTGCTGATGGCCCGTGAGTCGGGGCGGCGGATGATCGCCCAGAACAGGAAGGCGCGGCACGACTACCACATCGACGCGACCTTCGAGGCTGGCATCGTGCTGGTCGGCACGGAGGTCAAGTCGCTTCGGGAAGGACGGGCCAGCCTTGTCGACGCCTACGCGCAGTTCAGCGGCGACGAGCTCTTCCTGCACGGCCTGCACATCCCGGAGTATGTCCACGGCACCTGGACCAACCACGCTCCCCGCCGGGTGCGCAAGCTGCTCCTGAAGCGCTCCGAGTTGAATCGGCTCGCGGCCAAGTCGAGGGATCCCGGGGTCGCCCTCGTGCCGTTGTCGATGTACTTCAAGGACGGATACGCGAAGGTGGAGATCGCGCTGGCGCGCGGCAAGAAGGCGTACGACAAGCGGCAGTCGATCGCCGAGCGGGATGCCAAGCGGGATATCGCGAAGGCGATCGGTCGGCAGTTCAAGCGGGGGGAGTAGGCGCGTCCTGCGCTCGCCAGTCCGGTCCGGCCCGTCGTCAGCCCGCCCACGCTCGAATCGATCCAAGATCGCTGGCACACGACCCCAGCGGACTTGGAGCCATCCACTGCGGGGGCTCGCAGACTTGGATCGATCCGAGGGGATCGCCCGAGGTGGAGGTGCCGGGAATCGAACCCGGGTCCATCGGTGTCTCTCAGGGTCTTCTCCGGGCGCAGCCACGCTGTCGTGTTCTCGACCTCCGCGCTTCGTGTGGCACTGCGCGGATCACGGTCCAGCAACTGTTAGGTTTTCCGTCCCACCCCGTTACCGGGTGAGTTGGTGAGTCTCCTCAACGACGCCAGAGTCGGGGCGGAGACGCCCCCGGTCTGACGGACGCATTATCGCTCAGGCCGCGAGGGCGAAAGCGTTGGCGTCAGTGCGCTTGTAGTTGGCACTTGTGTTCTCGGCAGGTCGTTATCGAGATAACTGCCATCCTCGGCCCGCTTCTCCCGTCGACCACAGCCGACGTCGAAACCTGTCACCCCCCTGTTGAGTTGTCACCGGTCATCCCGGCACCACAAGGATACCGCCGACCCCCTGGCACTGTCACCTGTCCGATTCGTCGGCATGCGGTCGGCCGGCCGTGCCGGCCCTGCCTGATGCCGCGGGAACCGGGCTCCCGTCCGGGATTCGCGGCGCTGGCCGCTCCCTCGGTCACCGGGCGGAGGGGGCCACTGCGTCAATAGGCTGGAGTGCACACTCACGGAGGGAACGCCATGGATCAGCAGAAGCAGCCGCGCCCAGCCCTCGCCGTCCTCACGTCCGGGGGCGACTCCCAGGGGATGAACGCCACCGTCCGGGCGGTGGTTCGCACCGCGCTCGCGGCAGGCGCGGATGCCTACGCCGTGTACGAGGGACTGCAGGGACTGGTGGACGGCGGCGACCGGATCCGCCACTTCGACTGGGAGGCGGTTGGCTCGATCATGCACCTCGGCGGGACCGTGATCGGCACGGCCCGCTCGGCCGACTTCCGGGAGCGGCAGGGACGGCTGCGGGCTGCCCGCAACCTCGTCGAGCGCGGGATCGACCGGATGGTCGTGGTTGGCGGCGACGGCTCGCTCACCGGCACGAACCTGTTCCGTCAGGAGTGGAAGGGATTGCTAGCTGAGCTGGTGGGAACCGGCGAGATCACCGACGAGCAGGCTGAGGCCCACAAGCACCTGATCATTGCCGGTGTCGTCGGCTCGATCGACAACGACATGGTCGGCACCGACAAGACGGTGGGCGCCGACACGGCGATGCACCGGATCATCGAGGCCATCGACGCCCTTTCGTCGACCGCCTCCAGTCACCAGCGCTCGTTCGTGGTCGAGGTGATGGGCCGGCACTGCGGGTACCTGGCGTTGATGTGCGCCATCGCCGGCGGGGCCGACTACGTGCTGATCCCCGAGGAGCGACCGGCCGCGGGCTGGGAGGACGATTTGATCGCGCGGATCGCCGCGGGTCGGGCCGCAGGTCGCCGGGGGACCCTGGCCATCGTGGCCGAGGGCGTGACCGACGAGCAGGGCCAGCCGGTGACCAGCCAGCGTGTCGCCCAGGTGATCAGCCAGCGCCTCGGTGAGGACACCCGAGTGACCATCCTTGGGCACGTGCAGCGCGGCGGGGCGCCCAGTGCCTACGACCGCTGGATGCCAACGCTCATGGGTCACGCCGCGGCGCTGGAGGTGCTCGGTGCCGAGCCGGAGTCCGAACCGCAGCTGATCGGCATCCGCCACAACCGCGTCAGCCGCACCCCGCTGATGGAAGCAGTCACCCGGACCCGCGAGATCCCGAACATGATCGAGGCCGGGGACTACAAGGGCGCCATGGCCGCGCGCGGTTCGTCGTTCCCGGAGATGTTCCGGGTGTTCGAGGGCATCTCCCAGTCCGAGCCGGAGTACGTGGGCCAGGGCACCCGCCTTGCCATCATGCACGCTGGGGGGCTGGCTCCCGGCATGAACGCCGCGGCTCAGGCGGCGGTGCGTTTCGGGATGTGGCGGGGCCACACGATGTTCGGAGTCCGCGGCGGGTACCGGGGGCTGATGGCCGGACGCTTCGAGGAGCTGGCCTGGGGAGACGTCGAGGGCTGGGTCGGCCTCGGCGGCGCGGAGCTGGGCACCAGCCGGCGTGAGCCCCGCCCGACTGAGTTCGGCATCGTGAACGACTCCCTGAAGGAGAACCGGATCGACGGTCTCCTGATCATCGGTGGGCACCGGGGATACGCCACCGCCCACATGCTCGACGCAGTCCGGGGCGATCACCCGGGCATGAACATCCCGCTGATCTGCATGCCAGCATCCATCGACAACAACCTGCCGCAGTGGGAGATGTCGGTCGGGGCGGACACAGCACTCAACGCGATCGTCGAAGCCGTCGATCGGATCAAGCAGTCGGCAAGTGCGTCCCGCCGGGCGTTCGTCGTTGAGGTCATGGGGCGCAACTGCGGCTTCCTGGCGCTGATGGGTGCGCTGTCGACCGGTGCCGAGGAGGTGTACCTCAACGAGGAGGGCGTCACCCTGAGCCGCCTCAATGATGACGTCCGCCAGATGGTCGACGGGTTCCGGTCGCGCGGGCGGCGCTTCCACCTGGGCATCCGCAACGAGGAGGCCAGCGTCGGGTACACCACCGAGTTCCTGTGCCAGCTGTTCACAGAGGAGTCCGAGGGGCTCTTCGACGTGCGCCCCATGATCCTGGGTCACCTGCAGCAGGGCGGCAACCCCACGGCGTTCGACCGCGTCCACGCCGCCCGGCTCGCCGCGTTCTCGATCGACTGGCTCACCGGGCAGGTCCTAGCCGGCCGGCGTGACTGGAGGTACGTGGCCGACGTGGACGGCAGGTTGAGCACAGCCGCGCTGAAGAGGATGCCCGAGACCTACGACATGGAGGCTCGTCGCCCCAAGCAGCAGTGGTGGATGGACCTGAAGCCGGTCATGGAGCAACTGGCCCGCGAGCCGCTGGAAGGAGGGTCGGATGCCTAGGGCGAAGGCGGTCGTCTTCGACCAGGACGGGACCCTCATCAACACCTTCATACCTGCGATGCACGCCTACAGCGTCGCGGTCGGGCGGGAGATCACGTACGAGCAGCTCAAGCCGGTCGCCCACCTGGGCGCGGCCCGCAACCTCGTCAGCGCACTGCTCGGACACGAGGCATCGGACGCAGACGATGACCGGTTCCACGACGCGCTGAGGGAGGCTGTCGGCGGGATCCACCCGTACACGGGGGTGGTCGAGCTGCTCGCTCACCTGCGGGAGCGGGGGGTGCCCGTGGCGGTCGCGACCAACTCGGACTCGCGATCCGCGGGCATCGTGCTGGGCACGCACGGCTTGGACGCCTACGTGCAGTCAGTGGCCACGGTGGACCGGGTCGGAGTCCCCAAACCAGCTCCCGACCTGTTGCTCCTGGCCTCCGAGGAGCTCGGCGTCGCGCCGTCGGAGGTGGCCTTCGTGGGCGACAGCCCGGCTGACATGGCAGCGGCTCGAGCCGCCGATGCATATGCGGTGGTGGCTGGGTGGGGCCAGCAGGTAGCGGACATCACGGACTACGACTTCTGGGCCGTGGCCCCGCGCGACGTGCTGACCCTGCTCGGGTGACCGTGGTCCCAGTGCATTGGGGTCCGAAGACGGCGAGGCCCCCGTGCTGATCCGGGGGCCTCGCGAGTCGTGCGATCCGGCGTCGTGGAATCAGGCAGAGCGCAGCTCGCGCTCGGCCTGCAGCCAGTGGGCATTGCGGTCGCCCGGGACGCCCGACTCCCAGAGCAGGTAGGCCTCGACGGCGATCTGCTCGCGCAGCAGCGCCGCCGCCTCCGCGGGGTCGGGCGTGATCTCGATCGCCGCGGTCGCCGGCGGGGCTGCCTTGGGAGCACGCTTCCTGGTCGCGGGCTTCGCGGCCTTGGGCGCGTCGTCCTTGGGTGCTGCCGTCTTCCTAGTGGCCACTGAGAACCTCCTGTAGTTCCGTTGTGCGGAACTCCAGTCAAGCAAACACCGGCCCCGGCGCCGACCACCGGGGTATGTCGCGGCGTGTCGGGGTGCTTGAATGCACGCAGCGGATTTCCCCGACCTCGGGAGGACCAATGATCCTGGAGACGGCCACCATCAGCGTCATCCCCGGCCAGGAGGACGCCTTCCTGGTCGCGCTGGCCGAGGCCAAGGGCGTGCTCGCCCGGTCCGAGGGCTGGCGGGACATCCACGTGCGCCGGGGCATCGAGCGCCCGTCGACGTTCCAGCTCGTCATCGGCTGGGAGACCCTCGAGCATCACACGGAGGGCTTCCGTGGAGGTGAGCTGTTCGGCCAGTGGCGGGCGATCATCGGGCCCCACTTCGCCGAGCCGCCACAGGTCGAGCACTGGACCATCGTCGACTGATCCGCCCGATCTGCTGGCCCGGACGAGTACGGTCTTCCGTCGGTCAGAGACGGGACCAATGGGCCAGTCTGAAGTACCTTGCTCCTATCCCCGAGTCTGCGCGATGAGGCAGGCTATGCACAGTGCGCCCGCACGGGGCGTGCCTCGACCCCTGGAGCGCCATACCCATGACTTTCCCCGGACTTGAGCCCCCGCCCACCCAGAACAAGAAGCTGTTGGAATGGGTGGAGCAGGTCGCCACCCTCGCGCAGCCTGATCGCATCGAGTGGTGCGACGGTTCGCAGGAGGAGTGGGATCGGCTCACCCAGCTGATGGTCGACGGCGGCACGGCCGTCCGGCTGAACCCAGCCCTGCGCCCGAACTCCTTCCTCGTCCGCTCGAACCCCGCGGACGTGGCCCGCGTCGAGGACCGCACGTTCATCTGCTCCTTGGAGGAGCGTGACGCCGGACCGACCAACAACTGGTCGGACCCGGTCGAGATGCGCGCGACGCTGAAGGGCCTGTTCGCCGGTTCGATGCGGGGGCGCACCATGTATGTGATCCCCTTCTCGATGGGCCCGCTGGGCTCTCCCATCTCGGCGATCGGGGTCGAGATCACCGATTCGCCGTACGTCGTGGTCAACATGCGGATCATGACGCGGATGGGCAAGGCGGCCCTCGATCTCATCGGACCCGACGGGGACTTCGTCCCCTGCGTCCATTCCGTGGGCTACCCGCTCGTCGACGCCGAGGGCGCCGCCCGCGACGACGTCGCCTGGCCGTGCAACGACACCAAGTACATCGTGCACTTCCCGGAGACCCGCGAGATCTGGTCCTACGGATCCGGATATGGCGGCAACGCCCTGCTCGGCAAGAAGTGCTTCGCGCTGCGAATCGCCTCGGCGATGGCCCGCGACGAGGGCTGGCTGGCCGAGCACATGCTGATCCTCAAGCTCACCGGGCCATCCGGGAACGTCAACCACCTGGCCGCCGCGTTCCCGAGTGCGTGCGGCAAGACGAACCTCGCCATGCTCGAGCCGAGCGTCCCGGGCTGGAAGGTCGAGACCGTCGGCGACGACATCTGCTGGATGCGCTACGGGGACGACGGCCGCCTGCATGCCATCAACCCGGAGTCCGGGTTCTTCGGGGTCGCGCCGGGCACGTCGATGAAGACCAACGCCAACGCGATCCGCACGCTGTGGGGCAACTCGATCTTCACCAACGTCGCCCTGACTGACGAGGGCGACATCTGGTGGGAGGGCCTGACCGATGAGAAGCCTGCGCACCTGATCGACTGGAAGGGTCGCGACTGGACGCCGGAGTCCCCGGAGCCCTCCAGCCACCCGAACAGCCGGTTCACCGCGCCGGCCGCGCAGTGCCCGACGATCGCGGACAACTGGGAGGACCCGGCCGGCGTGCCGATCGACGCGATCCTGTTCGGGGGCCGGCGCGCCACCAACGTGCCGCTGGTCAACGAAGCCCGCGACTGGGAGCACGGCGTGTTCATCGGCGCGACCGTCTCCTCGGAGATGACGGCAGCCGCGGTCGGCGGCGTCGGCCAGCTGCGTCGCGACCCGTTCGCGATGCTGCCCTTCTGCGGGTACAACATGGCTGACTACTGGGGCCACTGGCTGCGCGTCGGCCGGGCCACGACGCAGGACAAGCTGCCCCGCATCTACCAGGTCAACTGGTTCCGCAAGGGCGCGGACGGCAAGTTCCTGTGGCCTGGCTTCGGCGAGAACAGCCGCGTGCTGGCGTGGATCATCGACCAGGTCAACGGCGTGTCCAACGGGGTCGAGTCCCCGATCGGCATCGCACCCGCGCCCGGTGCCCTGTACCTCGAGGGCCTCGACATCTCCGCGGAGGAGCTGGCCGAGTTGTTCACCGTCGACCCGGACAGCTGGCTGGCTGAGTGCGACCTCACCGAGCAGTACTTCGCGATGTTCGGCGAGGCGCTGCCCAAGGAGCTGACCGCGCAGCTGGCGATCCTGCGCCGCAACCTGCTGGTTGCCAAGAAGTAGCGCTGCGTTCGCCGGGAGGGCCGTTGTCGGTGGCGCGACAGCGGCCCTCCCGCATTCCTGCGGGTGGGGATCCAGCGGCCCGGTCGGCCTCGGGCGGGAGGCGGCCGACGCGCTTCGCACGGGACCAGCCGATCGTCTCAGCGTGACCCGGGAAGATGGGAGGATCTGCACATGGATGTTGACCTGAGGGGTCGGGACTTCCTCCGGGAGGCCGACTTCACCGCCGAGGAGCTCGATGCCCTGATCGACCTGGCCGGCCGGCTCAAGGCCGACCGCGCCGCGGGGCGGGAGCGCCAGCGCCTGGCGGGTCGGGTCATCGCGCTGATCTTCGAGAAGACCTCGACCCGGACCCGCTGCGCCTTCGAGGTAGCGGCCTACCACCAGGGTGCGCAGGCTACCTTCCTGGACCCGGGCTCGTCCCAGATGGGTCACAAGGAGACCGCGGCAGACACTGCGGCCGTGCTGGCGGGGATGTACGACGCCATCCAGTTCCGGGGATCCGACCACGCGATCGTCGAGGAGCTGGCTGCGGCCTCCTCCGTGCCGGTCTACAACGGCCTCACCGACATGTGGCACCCCACGCAGATGCTCGCCGACTTCCTCACGATGCGTGAGCACACCGGCGGTGCGCCCTGGCCGGAGATCAGCCTCGCCTACGTCGGTGATGCCCGGTACAACATCGGCAACTCGATGCTCATGATGGGCGCGATCATGGGAAGCGACGTCCGGATCGTCGCCCCACGCGTGCTCTGGCCGTCCGAGCATGTCCAGGCCCTCGCCCGCGAGCGGGCGGTGGCCAGCGGTGCCCGGATCCTGCTGACCGAGGACCCGGCTGAGGGCGTTGCCGGCACACGGTTCGTGCACACCGACGTGTGGGTCTCGATGGGGGAGCCCAAGGAGGTCTGGGACTCCCGGATCGAGCTGTTGCGGCCATACCGCGTGGATGCCGCGCTGATGGCGGCCACCGGGCGACCGGATGCCAGGTTCATGCACTGCCTGCCGGCATTCCACGACTTGCACACCAC